>PYJA01000036.1 GCA_003635185.1 Candidatus Poribacteria bacterium
TTACCCTTACACAACAAGGTGTCAGTGACAAAACCAACGAAATACCGGTCTCAACAGAGATCCTCAAGAACTTTGATCTGAACGGTAAAGTCATCACAACAGACGCACTTTTGACACAGAAAACTTTTTGCCAGGCCATCATAGCGGGGAATAGAGACTATGTGCTCCCTGTCAAAAACAACCAACCTGAGCTTTACGATGATATCCAAAAACTCTTTCAAGACGTGCCTAATACACTTTCTGAGGACGCAACACATCCTCCATTAGGAGACCCTATTTACACGCACGAGACACATGAAAAATCACATGGCAGACTGGAGACAAGGTGTCTCAAAGCAAGCACAAGTCTCAACGCGTATTTGGACTGGCCGGGGATAGCACAAGTGCTCCAATATCGTTATACGGACAAAAACCTGAACACAGGAGAAGAAACAACCAAAGTTCAGTATGGTAGGACAAGTCTGACACCCGAAGCAGCATCTGCCGAACGCTTACTTGAGCTACGCCGTGGGCATTGGTCAATAGAGAATAAGTCGCATTGGATACGCGATACTCAACTCGGAGAAGACGCATCACCTGTCCGATGTGGTGCTATTCCACAAGTTATGGCTGCTTTGCGAAATGCAGCATTAGCGGTATTGCGATTTGCGGGGGTTACACGGATAGCGGATAAGATAAAATATTATGCATCAAAACATTTACTCGCAGTTAACCTGATAACTGAGTGTTTTTAAAACTAAATAACCCTGGTTTATTTGCTTGGGTATTTCCTCACTATTTTACCAATCCGCAACACTACCGTCGGTGTCATAATAATACTCGCCACCAAGTTCTTCAGGATAAGTATCAAGTGTCTGTTCCGCCACTTTCTCATCAATCTCAAATCCGAGTCCTGGCTTTGTTGGTAACTCAATGTGACCATCTATAACTTGCCAATCTTCTTTGAATAAACCAGCACCTAAACCGTCATCAATTTGCTCTTGAATTAAGAAATTTGGCACAACAGCATCAACATGAAGGGAGGCAGAAAAAGCAACCGGTCCAATCGCACAATGCGGCGCGATATGCATATAGTAAACCTCCGCCATATTGGCGATTTTCTTAAGTTCGGTAATGCCACCAGCATGGGAGGTGTCAGGTTGTAGGTAAGCAACCGCCTGTTTTTCAAAAACTTCGCGAAATCCCCACCGTGTTAGCAGACGTTCACCAGTGGCAATCGGAAACGGAACGTGGTCGGACACTAATTTCAGAGCATCAACGTTTTCTTGTGGAACAGGTTCCTCAACAAACATGGGACGCATGCCTTTAAGTTCATGGCAGATTTCAATGGCGAGCGCAGGTGTCATCTTACCGTGAAAATCAAAAGCAAGTTCAACATCGGGACCAACCCATTCGCGCATCAAGTAGGCCCGTTCAACAAAAGCATCAATTATCGCAGGAGGTTCATGACCGCGCCATTTACCACCGGGACCGCTTTTAAACGCTGTGTATCCACCTTTCTGTTGTAAAAATTCAAGTCGTTCTTTTGCGGAGGCTTTGTCTTCGTCAGTTAAGCTGCCGCTGCCCCAACTACCGATGCCCCAATGGGCGTAAACGCGGATACGGTCCCGCACAGCACCCCCTAAGAGGTTATAAGTCGGCACATTATAAAATTTGCCAGCAATATCCCACAACGCTTGATCAATTCCGGACAGGGCAGACATTAAGATATTGCCACCTCGGAAGAAAGCGGATCGGTAGACATGCTGCCAATGATGTTCAATACGTAACGGGTCTTTACCAATATAATAGTCGGCAAGTTCTTCAACTGCCGCCCATGTGCTTTTCGGTTTACCTTCAAGTGTCGTTTCACCCCATCCAACGATGCCGGTGTCAGTCGTAATCTTTACAAGCCGCATCCGGCGACGTGGATAGAATTGTTCAATAGATGCAATCTTCATTAGAATTTCCTTTTTTGCGGTTATCGGTTGTCAGTTATAGTGAAATCCACAATTACCTGGACATTGGTGAGGTTCGGAAACCTCGCCAGCGCGAGCGTGTTGGGATTGTTGTTCATTGAAATGTGAACATATTTTCGGATTATGCTATAATGTTCGTGCATTGAACGCGCAAATTGTAAAAGAAAACCTTGGTAGCCAGAAGAAGAAACTGAAAACCGATAACTGATAACTAATTATAGGAGAAATTATGTCTTCACGACCCAATGTCCTTTTCATGATTGCTGATGACCACCGATGGGATGCCATTGCAGGTATGGGCGATCCAACAGTCAAAACACCAACGATGGACTCGCTGATGGCACGCGGCACAACGTTCCATCAAACTCATATCATGGGTTCGCTTTCGGGAGCAGTTTGTGTTCCGAGTCGTGCCGCTGTTCTCACAAGTGCAAGTCTATTCCGAAGCGGTGCAAACCAGATTAACCGAGATTATGCTGTCTGGCCACAAGTGATGCGCGAGGCAGGGTATCACACATTTTTCAGTGGTAAGTGGCATAATGACAGACAAACGTTTGCAGATAGTTTTGACGACGGCACCACAATTTTCTTCGGTGGCATGGGCAATCAATATAAAGTGCCAATTTTCGATTTTGATCCAACAGGAAAATACCCGAAAGATGCCAGATATATTGGTGATAAGTTTTCTACCACTTTGTTTACAGATTCTGCCGTGCAATTTATAGAAAACTACGACCAAACGGATCCGTTTTTCCTTTATCTCTCCTTTACTTCACCGCATGATCCGCGGACACCGCCGGGAGAATACGCGACGATGTATAAACCTGAGGAGGTCCCTGTTCCAGAGAACTTTCTTCCGGAACACCCATTTGACAACGGGGAGATGCGAATTCGTGACGAAGTTCTGGCAGAATTTCCACGCACTCCTGAAATTGTCCAACAACATATTGCCGATTACTACGGTATGATTACCAGCCAAGATGCCGAAATGGGACGACTCCTGCAGACGTTAGAGGCAAAAGGTTATCTGGATAATACTATTGTTATCTATACTGCCGACCACGGACTCGCCGTCGGACAACACGGGTTGTTAGGTAAACAGAATCTCTATAGCCATAGTATCCGTGTCCCATCTATATTCGCTGGACCAGGAATTCCCGAAGGTGTCACAGTGGATGCTTTGACCTATCTCTACGATGTGTTTCCCACTGTGTGTGACCTAACCGAGGTTGACTGCCCAGATACAACTGAAGGGTGCAGCTTAGTCCCATTGATGGAAGGCTGCGTTGATAAGGTGCGGGCTACAGTTTTCGCTGCCTACAAAGATATTCACCGCGCCATCAGCGATGGGCGTTGGAAACTCATCCGATATTATGTCTCTAAGGAGACAGGAAAAGGTACGGATTTCCTCCAGCTATTTGACCTTGAAAACGATCCATGGGAAACAAATAATCTTGCCGATTTACCTGAGCATGCTGACCGCATCCGATCACTTGCCGCAGATATGAAAATGTGGCAAATCGAAACAGACGATTTCATGAAAGATGTCCCAATATTGCCAATGTAGTACAACCTGTCCGAAGATTAATTTATTAATTCGGTCCTTTTCTGTCCACACAAGGCAGGTGTACCAATTTGCTGGCGAGGTTTCCTAACCTCGCCAAAGGACCGATTTATTTTCTTAAACTTCATTTAGGTTGTGCATAAATGTAGCATAACTTGTTAGGTTGTGCAAAGTGTAAGTTAAAGATTACTTAGAGGAATGGGAGGTTGGCGAATTAGCATTGCGCACTTTTCGCCCTTCCCATCTTTCTTTTAATTTAGCCGCAACCCGTCTAAAAAGTTCACGTTTACCAATTGCAACCAATCGTGCAGCTTGTTCAGCAGTATCCGCTATCAGTTGCGGTGCATCTGTAACAGCATCCTCAAGCGACATCGGTGCTTGCACAATGCCTAACATCGCATCAATACCAGCGTCATAAACCGCATCAGCACCTTTGCCAATACCGCCTGCAATTGCAATAACGGGAATTTTGCCCGCCTTCGCGACCTTCGCAACGCCAACAGGAGTCTTCCCAAACGCAGTTTGAAAATCTAAGTGTCCCTCACCTGTAAAGACCAAAGATGCACCTTTCATTCGTTCCTTGAGTTTAACAGTGTCAATCATAATATCAACGCCGAGTCTCAATTCAGCGTTGAGAAATGCCATGAGTCCTGCCCCTAATCCACCAGCAGCCCCCGCACCGGGAATATCGTTAAAGGATTGTCCAAATGTCCGCGTCAAAACCTTGTCAAAATGTGTGAGATGGGCATCAAGCGTTTTAACCATCTCAGGTGTCCCCCCCTTCTGCGGACCATAAACGTGTGATGCTCCCTCTGGACCAGTCAACGGATTATTGACATCACAAGCAACAACAGTTTCTGTTTCTGCAATCGCGGGATGTAAACCAGTTATGTCTATTGATGCTAATTCACCCAGTCCACCGCCGCCGTGTGGAATCAGTTCTCCATTTGCATTCAGAAATTGGACACCGAGTGCCTCAGCCATGCCAGCACCACCATCGTTTGTGGCACTACCACCGATACCGATGATTAAACGTCTGCACCCGGATTCCAAAGCAGCACAGATAAGTTGTCCTGTGCCATAAGTGGTAGTTCGCAACGGATTTCGCTTATCAGGTGGAACAAGCATGAGACCGGAAGCGGATGCCATCTCAATAACTGCTGTTTCACCGTCCGAAAGGATACCGAATTCTGCGTCAACCTCGTTTCCAAGCGGGGCACACACGCGTTGCGTACGGGTATGTCCGCCAGTCGCATCAACGAGTGATTGCACAGTGCCTTCACCGCCATCCGCCATCGGAATTTTTTCTATGATGGCATCTGGAAACACGCGGCGAAGACCTTGCTCAATCGCATTCGCGGCTTCCAGTGCTGTGACACTTCCTTTGAATGAATCCGGTGCTACTACTATTTTCATAATAGGGAGTTTAGCATAAGAAAAGCAATTAATCAAGTTTGAGTTTTGGCTGTTTATAGAAAGATTGTAGTCAGAAAAACGATGATATGTTATACTTTGTTGAATAGTTTAGCGCTTTATATTGTATAAACAGGTGACACATGAGTTGGCAACTTGAAACAAAGGTCTCTGATGAACAAGTTAACTTTTACAAAGAAAACGGCTATCTCACTTATGGACGGATCTTTACAGAATCAGAGTTAGACGAACTTCGCAATTATGTAGATGCAATGATTGAGAATCTGCCAGAGGGAAAGCGTCCAGAACAGATGGATGTCCCACATTTTGAGCATCCGTACCTATTCAAATACCTCACGCACCCACGCGTGTTGAAGGTGATTGAACGGTTTATCGGGCCGGATATTGTGCTCTGGTCGAGTCATTTTATCAGCAAACGCGAGAACGATGGGATGGCAGTGCCGTGGCATCAAGACGGTGTCTATTGGGGTGAATCTCTTGAACCGATGAACGTTATTACGATGTGGTTGGCGGTTGATGAATCTAAGATTGAAAACGGATGCATGCGTGTCATACCCGGTAGCCACAAGTTGCGCGATCGGCGTTATGAAGCGGTGAGTCGTGACAATAACCTCTTTGGCAGTGAAGTTGTGGAGGCAGACTTAGACGAATTAAAAGCGGTAAATTTAGAACTGGAGGTAGGGGAGTGCCATTTTCACGATGCATGGACAATCCACAATTCCAGTCCAAACGTTTCGCAGAAACGGAGGTGTGGTTACACAATGCGTTACATGCCAGCGAATGTGCGTTATCCAGGTGCGGAGTGGCGTAGGACACACAAAATCTATCTGTTGCAAGGAGAAGACAGAACAGGTGGCTTTAATACTTACGCACCTATTCCGAAGTAGTCCGAGTTGCTATTGCTTCCGGGATACGCCGTCGGTTGCTATCAAGCGTGTTTGTCAACCTACTTTCATTTTTAGTTGCGAGTTCCTTTCTATTCTAACGACTTGTGCCAGTTAACCTATTGTTTTTGTTATTTTCACAAATATTAGGTGTTGTCATATAAACCTATCGTCCCTACGGAACTGAAGAAGGTTCTCATGTTTAGAAAATTTTTAAGTTGACAGTTATGGTTACGGAAGCAAACACACCTTTCCAAAGTTTTTACGAGACTCCAATAGTTGATGCGCTTCAGCTGCTTGTGCTAAAGGGAGTGTCCGATCAATGATGGGGATTAATTGTCGTTGTTCTGCAAGGCGGACAAGGGTTCGCAGTTCGGTAGGCGTGCCTAACGCAGATCCCATGATGGTGAGTTGCTTTTGATACATTTTGCGGATATTAATTTGTCCAATATTGCCCGTTGTTACACCGCAGGACACAAGCCTGCCGTTTTTGGCGAGACTGCTAATACTCTGTTCCCACGTTGCAGCACCCACATGTTCTAAGACAACATCAACACCCCGACCATTTGTTTCCGCAAGGACAACCTCTGAAAAATCAATATCAGTGTAGTTTATGGTAACATCAGCACCGAAATGTTTGGCACGTGCTAATTTTTCGTCAGTGCTGGCAGTAGCAAAGATGCGTGCTCCGACAAGTTTGGCAATTTGTAACCCCGCACTCCCGACACTCCCTCCTGCACCAAGTATCAGTACATCTTCACCCGCGCGGAGTTGTGCGCGCGTGACAAGCATGTGCCAGGCTGTAAGGTAAGCAATCGGCAATGCTGATGCCTCAACGAAAGACAACGTTTCTGCTATCCGAATTGCGTTCTTTGCTGGTGCTTTGACGAACTCGGCATAACCACCGTCAGTCTGAAATCCGAGCAGTTGTTGTGTGTCACATAGATTTTCATAACCGTTGACGCAATCACTACACACACCGCACGGAATACACGGCGCGAGCAGCACACGGTCACCGATAACAAGTTCGGGATGTGTGCCAGAAATTTCGGCTATTTCGCCTGCAATGTCAGAGCCTAAAATGTGGGGTGTGTCTGTTTCTTGGAGTTTCTGTTTTATCTCAGGTCGGTCGCGCCGCGCGTGGATGTCAAGATAGTTGACAGAGCATGCTTTGACTTTAACGAGGATTTCATCGGGGCCAAGGGTAGGTTCGGTTACCTCTTGATACTCTAATACGTCAATTTCTCCCTGCTTTGTGAATGTAATTGCTCTCATTACCATCATTTTTCCGATGAATCAGAATAGGTGCGCCAGATTGAATCTGCAAGTCGACTTCCAGCACCGACTAACCGTGCTAAAACGCCAATCTGTTCTTTACAAAATACACTGTCAGTTGGTTCAGGATAGTTGACCAGGTGATCTATTTCGCCCCAAACCTCCTCAAAAAGGGTTCTTATCT
Source organism: Candidatus Poribacteria bacterium (assembly GCA_003635185.1). Taxonomy (GTDB): domain Bacteria; phylum Poribacteria; class WGA-4E; order WGA-4E; family WGA-3G; genus MSPOR6. The sequence continues at coordinate 7,300 of PYJA01000036.1, forward strand.
GAACTTCACAAGAAACCGGTGAATCCTCTCTGGGCTTAATGACGTAATGAATGCTGGTGTATAAACTTTCTTTCACCTCAACGTTTAAGTCATGAGAGGCAAAGAAATCTTGTGATTCCGGGTCCCAAGTATATGCCTTCGGTTGTTCATAAAGTATCCAATCTTGGCTATCCAATTTTTGTTTTATTGCAGAATGAATCTGTGTGAATTGCGATTGACACAGATGAAGCACTCTAACACCGGCAATGTCGGTTATCCGATCAAAGATATTTTCTGGTGTGATTGGGTCTTCAGTTGACGATTTACGGTGTATTTTTTCACGGAGGTGTTCCAAATTCTTTATTCGACTTTTTACCGAATGAACGATTTGTGGTGGTTGGGTTAAGTCTGGATGTGTTTCAAAGAATCGGGCTGTGTTCTCGCGAAAGAGATCTATATCATGGAGTCTACTTTGAATTTGCTCTATAATAACTTCCATACTTGCTTCATCAACCATCAATTAACCTCCAATTGCTCCAGGCGCGTCAAGAGGTCTTTAGTAAAAATATGAAAACCTATTTTTGTGTTTTCGTATAGTTTCCTATTACCCGAAATAGTACTCTTATCTTCTGGCTCCAGGTTCTCACAACTTGGAACTTTCCACATAGGTGTCCTGTATTTTTGAGCCATATTCGGACGAGTTGAGTAAGAGTGCATAACAGCTGTTTCACCTATAGGCTCTTCTAATTGTGTTTCGGTTAGATGCTTCCTATGGTCTTCATCTATATATTTTCGAATGGTCGCGGGAATCTGTTTGGCGTAATTGTGATGTGCCTTGGACAAATCCCATTCGCTCTTTCCGGTAAATTTCTTAGCATTGAAAATTGTGTACCCCAAAAAACTGACGAAATTCTTAGGGAAATGACTTAACTTCACATCGGAGAGTAGTGTGAAGATCGTATTAAAATCACGCTTCCAACCCTTAAGGGATTTACCAATATTCTGTATGCCGTAAAGAGAAAACATATCTGGCATGCAAGGAATCAGGAACCCATCTACGGTGGATATGATAACTTTATTAAGTATACCAAGGCTCGGGGACGTATCAATTACAACATAATCATAAGAATGATTTTTTGCATACACGTCGCAAAAATTTCGGACTTGCGTTACGGTACGAATTGCCAACGGATCACCACCATAAACATCGTTCCATCGATTGGCGATTTTGTCTTCATAGGTATGTATTGAGAGTCTGCCCGGAATCATTCCTAAGTTATCGTGTAGATCAAGGGGTTTGGCAAGGGTTTGGGGTATATCTGTACCATCCTCAATAGGTTTTAAGAGAAAATGGATGGAGCGTACATCACATGTAATATCCTTAAATTCAACTGGGGATTTTACATCACGTGCCTGAACAAAGTCATCTATAAATGGCTCCTCAGCCTGCCAGATGTTGTGTAAGGCTTCTGGATCCAAACCAAATAGCGTCAGATTTGATTGCGGGTCTAAATCGATAAGAAGCGTTTTATAGCCCAACTCAGCGAGCGCGTATCCAAGATGATAAGTCAAGGTCGTTTTACCGACACCTCCTTTATTGTTGAAGACAGCAATTGACTTCATGTCTGTTTTCTCCTTCCAATGTGCTGGATATTACTAAGGAAACCTTATGATATGATGAAGCAAGCAGAATCTTGAGGAATTCTCCATTAATATTATAACATTTTTCTTACTATAAAGACAAAATTTTATCTATGAAAAGCAGAATACAAAGCAAGCGTGTTTAACCGTAAGCACCGTGACTGAGAAACCCTAACAATCGTCGTAGACGTGGGGTTGCGTCCTGATAAACCGATTCTGGCATATTATAATTCATGAACGGATAGAATTTATGACCCACCAATCGACGCGCGTAGGTTACCTGCGTAATATACCGGGTACGTTGGGTCCGATTTGGGCCGCCTCGATGCCATACCTGATTGTTGAACATAATGACACTTCCGGCTTTGCCAAGATTATATTGGATCTTATCTTCCCACTCCGTACCCTCTATCGGATTGGGAGGCGATGCACCGAAAAGATGTGAACCGGGCACAACCTCTGTTCCACCATGCTCAATCTCTGTGACATCGGTAAGGTAGTAGTTAGCAGTAAAGAGAAGCACAGGGAGTCTTACGTTTTTTGGCGGTTCTCCCTCTGTGACGAGATAATGCGGTGAGTCGTCTTGATGCCATGATGTGATTCCGCCACCAGGACGTGTCTGAAAGGAATTGTTGTGGATTATGTGGCATTCTCCAGCAATCAGCGCTTCCGCAAAAGAGACAACAGGTTCAAGGTCAAACAATCGCAGGTTCGCCTTGCTGTGTTCAAACATGCGGTGACATAGATGCATGGTTGATTCATAGTTACCACTGTTCAAGCCATTTGGATTATTTTCAAGTGACCACTCTAAATCTTGCCGAAGTTCTGCACAGTGATCGGGAGTCAACACGTTTTGAAGAAATAGGCATCCGTCACGATGGAAAGTTTCTACCCATTCCTGAATTTGCTCTGGACTGACATCCTGTTCCGACCAATAAACCGTTTCAGACATAAGACACCTCTTGTAGTTACGAATAAGGCGGAGTCGAAACTCCGCCTAAACATGATTGTTAACTCATAACTATAGTTATGAGTACATCCTCTATAACGCTAACAGCCAGATTACCCCATAGCAGCAGCAACAATAATACCGAGTGAGACTAACACCCCTGCAACTGCAATACCAGCGGCGACGTTGTTCTCTTCCGCGATTTGTTTGTTGAGATCATAGGGCGTTGCCATATCAAAGACCTTATACCCGACCATTAAAACAACTAACCCCACAATGCTAAAGATAATCCCTTCAATAATAAGAACCCCAAGGGCTTTAAAGTTTAACAATGAGGTATCTTCTGCGGCAGCACCGTCATCTTGTGCCATAACGGTTGTTGTAAATATAGCAAAGGCACATAATGCTATTATAACTAAACAGAATGTTATTGATACAATTTTTTGCGCTTTCATGGTTCCTCCTATTGGGACACGGATGTCCCGTTTGTAAGTTATTAAGAACGGTAGCTTTCGTTCCATTCTAATTTTACATACTTAAAACACTTTACAGAATTTTGGTAATTTATTCAACATTTTTAAGGAGTTGAAACTGCATATCAGCAGTAATGTGTACCTGTTTTATCAGGATAGCGTCTTTTTCTTGGATATAACGCCATCCGGATGTGACATCTTCAAGAGAATCGACTTGTGGAATATCAAATGCGGAATCATCTCTATCATCGTTTTCTGCAATTTGCGCACGGATGAGAGATGGGACTTGTTCATAACCAATAATCAGTGTGTGGCTTATTTCGTTTTCCGCATAGTTAAGCGACCACTTTAGTTCACCATTGCTGGATGTGGTTACATCTTCAGGGGTTGCACCAGAGCTTAAATGGATTGAACCTGTGATAGCGGTTTTTACGCCTGGATCAAGTCCACGGAGTGTATAGACATTGACCATAATATCTTCAGGATTGAGGTGTGGACCTTTACCTTCAGTGCAGAACCCATAAAATCCATCGGGATATGTGCCTTTCAGTTCTCCATCTGTCCACTGCTGATACATGGCACTTATCGTAATGCCTTCAGCAACCTGCCACCACCTTTCATCGCGTGTATGTTGATTTAGGCGCTGCAAATAGTAGGCGTAAACTAAACCGTTCCACTGCACCGGCACACCAAACCATGAATGGGTATAGAATGTTGTGCCGAAAACAGGTATAGAAGCAAATCGCATACCGGGGCGGTCAGGAAGATGCCAATGATAAAGAAACGGCAGTCCTGTTGCTGCCCAATATTCGGCGCGTTTCAAATATGTTTCATTACCGGTGATTTCATGTGCTTCCACATAAGCACCGATTGCATGTGCTGCAGCAAGGAGATCCGGTTCATATAGTGGACATTCCCACGCCTGCGCACCGCGCGGCACTGAAAAACGATCCATGAACGAAAGTGCTTTTTTACCCGCTTCAAGCGAGACGTTGTTCCCCGTGATACGTGCATGTTTCAAGAGTTTCAACGCGTTTGCCGCACAAGTGCCAAGAACAACATCGCCAGCTTTCCCAAGGTTCTCTGTTTTTTCAGATGTCGGTTGAAAACCCCAACTGCCATCCTCTGCCTGAGACTCAAGTATGGGTTGCACTTCAGCTTCATAGTATCCCAACGCAGCGTCTAAATGTCCGTAATAGAATGGAAATTCTCCGCTTAGTATGTGGCACGATCCTCGTGCCGCCAAGCCGCCTGCATCAGTATCAGCAATCGTTTTTTCTGCTATCTCTTTGACCCGTTCCTTAACATCTTCAGATTTTGTCACAAGGTAATCGTACCAAAGTAATGTAGCAAACCCAGGTTCGTTATGGGAAGCCCAATCTACGCAATGCCTGGATTGCCTTGCCTCTTCATCCCAGACAGTATGCATAAATCCATGTCGCGAGAGCAGAACCTCTTCTTCGTCATTGTGAGGCGGCTCAAGTGGTTCGGGCGTGCCATACGCGGATGTCCAATGTGAAATAGCATCTAAGATAGAAGCATTTCCATCAGCAATAATCTGATAATCAAGTGTGATGGGTTGTTCCGGCGTTAGTCGGTAAGCAGTTTCGGCAACAAGCGTATTCTCTTCTACCCATTCTGGTACAGTCGGAACAAAAAGCCCGATTAGATGATTTCGCTCTTGGTGATGCCAATTCGGTGAAGCAAACACAGCAGAGACATTTTGTGCTTCACCATCCCAACTTTGCAATGGATTCCAAGCAATACCAACAACCGATTTCTGCATCTCAAGCGCCATCACCGGCACAGTGATTTTATACGGATGCGGTACCAGTCGGTTGTTGAGCGGTGGTGCCGCATCACGTGTATTTGAAGAGGGTTCGTCACCTTCAAGAAATTCAAGCCCGGGAAACAGGGCTGCGGTTTTCTTTTCGCGAGAGCTTTTATGTCCAACGTAGATTTCGGCACCTCGGAACGCAAGAAGTTCACGCTCACCATCAACTGTTAATCGGTATGCCGTTTTAACACGTTTGGCATCTTCCGTGAGGACCCACTGTAACTCAAGCGACCACGTGACACCATCCGAATCTTTATGTTCACCTGTGATGCGGACGATGGATTCTCCAAGACTATTACCAGCTAATTGAACATCGTTTGGAACAAACTTTAGGTTGTGAACAGTATCATTAGATAGGTAAGTTGCCTCAGCAACCATTTTGGAGGTCGCTATTTGTAGGTAGACATTTCCTTTCGCTACGAAAATCGCATAATATTCAAAACCTACCTCGGATTTTTCTTGCGAATTCTTACCGGTTTTACGACTCTTCGATTGAGATTGTTCACCGTTATGGACGAGAACGATGCGAAGGTTCTTATTTCCTAGTACCACATGTTCACCTTGCATGTAGGTATGGACTTCTGGTACGACCTGCGTTTCGAGCCTTGGTAGTGCGGGGCGGATGTGAACGACACCCTCCACCTTTGCTGCGTCTTCAACATGACGAGATTTAAGCGAGACGCTGAAATCAATTGCAGTCGGACGTAGGACGCTACCTGCATACCATACAATAGTTGACGTTTCACCGGGCGCAAGTGTTTTGATATAATGTGAGGTGCGTCCACGACGTAACTTAATATCACTGATGCTAAGTCGTGTTCTACTATTCCTTCCGAGTGGGCCCGCACCAACGTTTCTGATCGTGCATTGAATCTCATAAGCTTCTCCTGCACTAATGACCGCTGCTGTGGGGCCCACACTCACGATTTCTAATTTCGGTTGTGCAGCGTAAAGCGTTAAATCAATTGGCTCCACGTCCAATTGATTGTGGATTTCAGCCGCTATTTCCTGTGTAGGTGTCCAACTATCACGATTGAATTCAAACAGCGCCGTACGATCCTCAGGCAACTTCGCAATCGCAAGTCCACACTGGATTTCTGAAGGTGATCTGTGCTGGGCTTCAGTCCGAGTGAGTTTGAGAAGTTTCGGTTGTCCCCACAATGCCCATGCATAGCTACTATTCCCCTCAACATTACATTGCGTGATAAAGACAAGTTCCACTTTTTCGCCTGCGTAGCGGGTTAAATCTACCCCATTTTCAGCCCAATGACACTCTGTTGAAACAGATTCAAAACACTGTTCGCCAGCAATTTCAATAGCAAATTTAACACCACCGGGTTGTCTTTGTGGATCATCAAATATAACGCCATCTCTTAACCCGATACTGAAATATAGAAAGAGATTTTCGTTCTCTTCAACTGAAGGTAGGGTTAATTCATAAACAATTCGAGCAGAATCGGTCGATGGTGGGTGTTCAAAAAGCGCGGGTTTTGTAACACCGCCCGCAGTATCTGCCATGTTTGCTGATACGTGTTCAGCACCGGAGGACTTGCTCTCCTCAAACATCGCTACGAAATCGAACAATTCCTCGCTTTCACCAACGGAATAGGGTATTTGCGGTTCACTTGGCAGAGGTTCTTCTTTTTTATCTTCATCATCTTCATCTACTTTAAGTGTCGTTACTACCTCTACTTCAAGTGTCGTCTCTACCTCCAGCGCTTCTTCAGTTGTAGATGTTTCACCAACTTCAGAGACTTCTTCTGTCTCAGACATCATCTCAACTTCGGAAATCTCCTGTACCTCTGATATATCTTCTGTCTCAGACATTATCTCAACTTCAGACACCTCTTGAGGTTCAGGTGTTTCTTCTACGTCAGGTAAGAAAACATCTTCTGGTCCTTCTTCATGATGAGGGACCTCTTCTAAATCAGGTGTTTCAGGCACCTCTGGCGAAACGTCAGAATCAGACTCCATCTGTTCACTATCATGAGTTTCCTCCGCTGTATTTTCTTCAACAGGTTCAAGTGAATCAGGAGTAGGAGTTTCATCTTGATGTTCAGACTCCGGTTGTTCGTGATCAACTACCTCCTCGCCATTTTGTGTTTCTTCTTCCATTTTTCCGATAAGGAAATGTTGGAAAAACGTCAGCATTTTATATCTCCTCTGTTCAGTTTAGGGCAGAAATTTATATCTATTGTTTCTCTTGCCACTGCTGTTTTTTCTGTTTCATTTCATCGTTGAGAACAAGGTCAGATGATGGCGTTTGGTTTGCCTCATCAATAACCCAATTTCCATCTTCATCTTTTAGCACCGGTTTGCGTTGTGCAACGGGGAACACACCAAACGGTTTATGCGGCTCTATCTGATACCAATATGCCACAGAGGATGTCTCGTTGCTAAGATGGTTACCGTGTCCATGCTCAATTGTCACCCGAATTTCCTTCTCAAAACGGATAGGATTTTCCAGATGATACACATAAGATGTCTGATAACCGTTGGTCCTGTTTTCGTGAATAGAAGAACCGTTATGGGCAAACGCGTTATGTTGCATGCCCCACGCTTGATTGAGATAATCTTCTGACCCAGTGCCGTGCAAATCGGGAGGCCACTTATAACCATCAATCCATATCATATCATCGCCTTCACCCCACCACGTGCCTTGGAAGTTGCTAACAGAAAGATTACAACCGATATAGTGTCCTTTTCCTTCTGCAGATAAAATCAAATAGTTGTTATCCCACGCGAGACGTTCAGCATTGATAATGTTTGCTTCTGCTGTATTAACCTTAATTTCATGTCCCCATCCATCACACGGATTTTCACGATGAAATTGTGCATGGAAAAAAGCAGTCTCTTCACCGTGCGGCGTAGGATACAGTTCATAATCAACATAGAAATATTGGCGGTGCGTTGTGTCACCTTCGTTCACAAGTTCAACACGGGCAGAACGGTTAAACGGCATTTGCAAATAGCAATTGAGCGCACACCCTGTATTAAATTGATTGTTGCTGTGTGTAGAGGCTGAAAACGGAATGGAATCGTAAGAGTTCACGATTTCGTTTCCAAGACCAAAAAAATCGCCTAACGGACACAAAACGCTCGGATGCTCCTCATCGTCCCAGAACATCCGAATCAGCACGTTCCGATATCCGTCCCGCTGCGTCATCCAGATATGATTGATACATCCCGGACCTTTTATATCAGCGAGGACACACGTTTCACCGGGCGCAATTTTCCATGCATCGCCGTTGCGTCCTGTGGTGTCCCACGAAGAGGCGCGTAGGGTTTGCGCATCTTTTATCTGCGTCAACGATGATAATAATCCATTTACGTAGCTCATTTAGTGTTCCTTTATTTTACAATTTCACTTTACCTATTTATACATTGCTGTAGGCGCGGTTTAAAATCGCCGCCTATCAGAGGCATGCGCACATTAAAGAACTGTAACAGTACCCGCAGCAATGTGCCTATTAATGTATCAGTCGTCAGTGTAGTTTTAGCTGACTTCGCCGTAAAACCTATTCGTTGAGAATCTTTGGCATGTCAATATGTCCAACCCAGCACCTTGTAAATGAAACCATAAACAATACATCAGAAAATGGATAACTATAAACATCATACTAAACAGTTTCTGAAGGTTCTTTTAAAAGCGGCGAAGGATTAACGTCGAAATCAAATCCGTACTGTTTAACTACTGATCTGACGGTATCTGTGACCCAGTCATCAGTATAAGGTGATGTGATTACTTCACTAATCAATGTGTTGACATCAATATCAAAAGGCATACCAATTTCACAAATATCTGGGAAATCTCTATTCAAAATAGTCTTTGGACTGATTAAATTACCTTCATTATCAATATAATCCCGCAAAAATGATGGGTAGTGTGCAATAATAGCACGGAATTCTCGTTCGTATTCAAATGGTTTTCTCTTATGAAAATACCAAGTATATATGCTTTTTTCCGGTAAATTTTGTGGCACCTCATATTCATAATGGTTAATGTATTTAATTTTACCGATAAATACATTATACCCCTCGCCCAAGCAGTTCTTAAAATTACCGACAGTTGTTTTTATGGCAATCCCGCTATTATGCATGTGATATTTTTCCCACATCGCCGCTGATTCTTCATTTCCATGATGCCAGCAGCTACACAAAATATATTTACGCCATTTTGCTATGGACTTTCTTAAATCATTACTTTCAAAGCTGTTCGCTTCGCTTTCGTAAATAGATCTCACTGATGGAGGCATAAAACCTTCAAAAGGATCTTCAAACTTATCGGCTCTTGTAAAGAATAAACTCTTTGTACCCAGAAGACTGACAAATTTCTCAAAACTCATATATCTCCGTAGAAAGTCCGCGTCTTTAGGTCGAGCAATCCCAGGTAGAAAGCGATACATAATAGTTCCTTAATCAGATTAATTACAGGCTTTTAACACGTTTGATATGAAAAGACACAGAGATCTTTGCAGGCGTGACATCAAAATTACCATCTTTCGGAAGGATTAGTGTCCAATAATTGAGTTCCTCCGATGGACAATTAAACATAGATATTTGTGCTCCAAATGCATGTTCTAACTTTGATGCGAATACTTTGAATATTTCCATCTCAGTTTCGCCTTTTTTAACACCGTTTGCATGTTTCAATACCGTCTGCTTAATGTTTTCTGCATCTTCAGGATTAATATTGCTTGGGTTTATTCTGAATGGTTCAATAGTATAGGGATGTTCGTTAGTCATTTTATAATCCTCGTTCATTTAGTGGCTTCTTTATATTTTCTCAATTCTGAAAGTGTGGATATATGCAAGATGTTGTTGTTTTATTATACCATATACTCATGGAAAATCAACATATTTATTAAGTTGTCTATTTATTCACAATTTGCTGGAAAACAAAAAGTTGCCACGGACAGGTTTGTCCGTGGCAACTTTGGTGTAGGAATTTGGGAGGGAAACTTGCTTTAGAACCTTGTCAACAAATATGCGGCGTTTGTTCCAAGGAGTGTTGCTGCTTCTTGCGTTAAATTTACATTTATCTCCATTTTCTTCAAAACATTAGCAAATTTTTGAATCGCCTGTTTTGCTTGGTGCTGTTGTCCTTTTTGCAGCGCGGATTGACTACTGGCTAAGTGTTTTTTCAGTTGCCTTGCGGCACCTTCATCTAACCACCCTTGCGGCACTTTGGCACGCAGCAATTACTAAGACTCAAAGTATGTAGGACTTACGCATTCCCCCCTTGATAAGGGGGGTAGGGGGGTTAAAAAGCCGCTATTTCAGGTATTTAACCCCCTAAATCCCCCTTATCAAGGGGACTTTAAGAAAAATGCGTAAGTCATGGTATGATTGAGAAGCCGTTCTAATTTTCATTGTCCGTCTCCTTTATTTTCTTTGCTTTTGACAGGACATCGCTAATGCTGTCCAAGCTAGGATACCAGTAAAAGGAACGTGTAACCTCAATCCACCAATTGCCATTTCTATATTCCATTGATGCAGTGTTAGTAATTCCACTTCTATTGGTAACACTTGCTTTTCCGAAGTTAGAGACAGAATTACCGTTTCCATTGATAGCAACATTTTGACCCACAACAGATGCACCATCCTCGTTAACAACAACGGTTTGTTCATACCTAAGATCGACTTTACCATCTCTACTGACAACAATAGCAGTGGGTTTTGAAAAAACTTTAGTTAGATTTCTCCAATAGATACGGTAGAATCCTTGTCCTTCTCCTACCGTATAGTCGTGTCTTTCCAGCCAATCCAACATTTCGTCTTCCGTAAGCGGTGGTAATTTTGTAACTTTACGTTTACCCTTCACGAGCGGTGGTAATTTTGTAACTTTATGTTTAGTCTTCACGGCAGGTTCAGATTTTTCATCAGAGGGTTCCACATCTTCCTCAGAGTTGTCCTCGGGGACTACAGAAGATTCACTCACGGTGTCAGTCTTCTCATCAGAAGGAATCGCGTCGACCTCGGAATTATCCTCGGTATCTACAGAAATTTCACCATTAGAGTCAGAATTACCGTGAATTCTGTCAATGACTTCGTGAACAGAATTGGGGGCCAAAACAATAAACAAAACACAAGAAATAAAAATACCTATAAAAATACCTAATGCGGTTTTCACTATTACCTCCTTTGTATTTACGAATTATGAAAACATAGCTCATGTAAAAAGTATGTGTCACCCCTCATAAGTCAATAACCATACGGGTTAAATTTTATTTGCACTTATTCTTGACATGAGCCTATTCCTTTATTTTTACTTCGTAAAAGTTAGAAAATAAAATTTTTGGAAATACTTCTCGTGCTAACCCAGTCAATCTATTCTTCTGCTCGAAAGAAACCAACTCGGACATTGCCTTCGTCATCAGTTGTCAACATTGCACCGTCCATAACAACTATCGCTCCGGCCTTAGATATAGTAATTTTGCGTCTATCTGTTATATTGCCAGATACGTAATTTCGCTGAATCAAAAGATTGTTGTTATCAATATCCGTGACAGTATACTTGTTATCAAGTAGCCACTTTTTCGACTCTTCTACACTTTTCATATCATAGTTTTCCGTTCTACCAGCGAATGATCTAAGATATTCAAGATCCCGTATAATGCGTGACGGTTTTAGAGGCACTACGGATCCGCCATTGTTTCCTCCAGGCTTTGCTGTTTCTTGTGTTTGGTCTGTTCCTTGGGGAACTTCAGATCTGCTATCGTTTTCTTGAGGCTGTTGACATCCTATTAAAACTATAAACATACAGATCGATAGACATAATCTAAACATGAGTACTCCTTTTGTAGATAAGATGGTAAGTGCGGGTTTAACGTCTCTTGTAGGACAACTCTTGAAAACATTAATCACTTCTTCTCTGAATCATACAGAGTAAGTTTTTTTGTCCGAGAATCGTATCCAAAATGGTACGCTCGCGCATCCATGTCGCGTCCAACGCGATCTCTGATGTCGGGACCAAAAAAGCGAGAGTAAGTTTCCACTGAATAGGATTTGAAAGTAACCTCTCTATCGCCAGCAACGTAATCAAACCGTACTTGGGGATAACCTGAGGGTATATTATCTGAACTGCCTGTATACCAATGAATAAGCCCTTCGCCGGGCTTAAGTGGTTCTTGTTGTACCCAAGTACCATCTTCTGTCCACTTAATTTGATAAGGCACTGAAAATACAGTGTAATTTTTGATCGAAAAAATGTGTCTCAGTTCTAATGTGCTCAGCAATTCAACTATGTATTTCGTGGGAATAGCAAGTGTATTCATAAGTCTGTCACTTTCTTTAACAATTCCAATCAATTTCCCTCTATTGTTGAGAACTGGACCTCCACTGTTACCTCCAAAGATATCTGCTTTAATGTGCAGCTGTTCAACTTTATTTTCAGTTTGGTAGACTGTTTGAAAACGTCCTGCTGTCCACCGCCATAGGTCAAGTGCTCCCGGATTGCCAAGAACCTCAACCGGCGAGTTAATTTTCATCTTAAGTTCAAAATCAGAACTAAATTCAATTTGGCGTGCAGTCTCTGGAAGTCCATCAAGACTAATTAATGCCAAATCTGTCTTGAAATTTTCAGCAATGACTCGCCCACTGGTATAATAACCAAGTTCTTTTAGAACTTCCCAATTTTTCTCATTCACGTAGAAATTACGGTCACTAATGAGTATCCCTTTGCGGTTACGTACAGGAAAATACACATCTATTCTTTTACTCTTATTTGTAACATGAGCGTTAGTGACAGCAAGTCTCAATTCTCTACTAATAAGCACACCGCTGGCTTGACCTCCATTAGGAGTGCGAATCCATACTACAGAGCGAATGGCTTTCTCATAGATCTGATCTACACTCAACTCAGGAATAGTAGTTATAATATCAAATTGGGCTGAATTATCTTCAGTAGTGTTTTTCTCAAACTGGCTGTAGCCAATGTCTGAAATGCCAAATACCGACAAAACAATTACTAACGTTAACACAAATATTTTTCTATACAAAATTAAATTTCTCATCAAAGAATCTCCTTTTATCAAATTTTGCTTCCAAAGTGGAATCAGGATTATCTAAAGCGATGTTAACAGGCAACACCGCTTTGTGAGTGTCTTATAAGTCCCACGTTAACGTTAATTGTTGTCATAGACCGTAATTTTCCCTTTAGCAATGACTCCATTAGGGTAATTAATAGTACACTGTTCAGGCGCATAATAGCGTTTCCCATTTTGTAATTCTATCACACCACTGAAGGTCAACGTTCCACCAGTAACCACTCCATTAATGGAAATTCTCGCGTCTATCATAATATCCAAGTTCCTTTTACGAACAATTTTATCATCGTCTGGAAAACTATTGCTAAAGTATGGCAGTTTGTCACCAACACCAAGAATCTGGTTAGGTTGGATAGGATGCTCACGGTAAGAACGGAGTTTCGCCTCAATTTTGGCTTTGAGCTGCGTATCACCTGCTTGTTCGGCAAGTTTCAATGCTTTCTTAAAGTCTTTATTGGCAGGCAGGTAGTATAGTTCAAATAGTTCGCCTATAGTTTTGAATTGTATAATCTTGCCATAAGGATCTGTGGCAATTTTATACTCCACCAGTTTTATCCTTGCCTTCCCGCGATTGTAATAGGCTTCGGCAAAATCAGGTTTTCCTTCTATGGCACTGTCAAAATCGGCGATTGCATCTTCATATTGTTCCATCTCTACCTTTGCCAGTCCAAGATCGTTGTAAATTTTGGCAGAATTTGTTGTAGACCCACAGCCCAAACATGATAGAACACAAATCGCCACTGTCATACTTAATAAAGCCAAATCGCTCATGTAAAAAGTTTGTGCTTTTAGTTTCGTTGTGCTATAGTATAGTCTATGGATTTTCCAATAGTTTCTTTAATAGATGATGAACGCGCGGAGGAATGGTTGCTAAATCATTTCCATCCACAAGGGTTACACTGTCCACACTGTGATGCGGGCGTGACGGAGGCACGCAAATTCCGAAAAACAGAAACAAGTCGTTTGCAAGTTTATCGCTGTCGTGTGTGTGATGGTGTCTATAACTTATATAGTGGGACAGTGTTTGCTCAAAAGCAGTTTCGTCCTTCACAAGTTGTTCTGCTTTTGCGCGGTTTTTGCAAAGGTGCTTCTTCCTCACAACTCTCACGTGAACTCGGGATAAGTTTTCCAACGGTGCTGTCTATAAGGCGGGTTCTTCAAGATGCTGCCCAGATGCTGCAACCGGAGGATGCTTTGCCGGACACTGAGATAGAAACAGATGAGATGTTTCAAAATGCGGGTGAAAAAGGCGAACCGCATAAAGACCCAGAGGATCCCCCGCGTCGGCGTGGGAATAAACGGAGAGGTCATGGCACTTATGCGAATGATCGTCCCCCTATAGTCGGCACAATAGGGCGCAAAAGCAAGCGCGTCCGGTTGCGTGTGGCACATCGGACTGATAGTGCGACCCTCTCCGCACACGTGCATCAGTTCACGCTCCCCCTGGCTATTGTCCGGACAGATGGATGGCGTGGCTATAACGGTATTGATCGTTCCCATGCGATAGTGTGTCATAGTGATGGTGAATGGGCAAGAGATGACGATGCGGATGGGATTTGCGAAACTCACATCAACACG
>PYJA01000037.1 GCA_003635185.1 Candidatus Poribacteria bacterium
ACCCCTCCGAATTCCCCAAACCATTCAAACTCTTGACATTATTCCAAATTCACGACTTGTGTTAGTTGGTTATTTTAATGTAATACTAAACTTCACAGATATAGATATTTTTTATTTTTCTTTACTTTTATCCATTCTTATGCTTTCCTTTATAGAATAACCTTTTCAATAAGGAGCATAAGAATGGATTTACAGGATACAATAGAACAGTCAGTCATGCAACTAAAAAATGCAGAACGCACACTTAAAGCCGTTGCCAAAGTCTGTCAAGAAATAGTGGCAACGCTTTATGATACCTACTTCCCCGGTGCTGAAACACTCCGCCCGGGACCCAAAAGCCTTTGTCCTGATAGTGATATACTCACTATCTCCTGGCTTTTAGAACTCATAGGAAAGGACAGTGAACTCGCAGGATACAAACTTATCAAAGCAGAACTCAACGACCTGTTCCCATATTTACCCGAACGCTCTCGTTTCAATAGGAGGCGCCGGAACCTTTGGTATGCAAGCGAAAAACTCCGACAAGTTTTGATACAGTTTTTACCCGATGATGAGATATTCATAGTAGATAGTTTTCCTATCCCGGTTTGTGATTTCAAACGGGTGCCGGCTTCTACATCCCCTCTCAAATGTGCTGATGGCAACGGCACATTGGCAGCTTATGGAAAATGTGTGACAAAGGGACTTGACACTTTCTTCGGATTTCGTGGGAGTATCATCACAACATCTTATGGGCTCCCTGTTGATTTTGCCATAGCCCCTGCCGATACAGATGATAGAGAAGTGCTCCCCTTATTCTGTGAGCGTGGCACTTATCCTATTATCATTGGAGACAAAGGGTATGTTTGTGAGGCACTTGAGACGGAACTCCTTGAGACTTACAATGTGTGCTTATTACCGACGCGGCGCAACAATCAGAAAAAACAATACCCGAAGCCGTTTCGGAAACTACACCAACAGATACGCAGACGTATTGAGACGACGATAAGTCAACTTACAAATCAGTTCAATATCTCACGCATACGTGCCAAGACACACTGGGGTTTTCTAACGCGCTTGAACAATAAGTTTGCTGGTTTCACACTCGGTGTTTTCTTGAACAAATGTTTAGACCGAAAGCTAATGGCATTAAAAGACGTTGTCCACGCATAAACATATTAGATGTAATATATAATATTATATTAAGTTAACTGGCACAAGTCGTTATAATTAGTTATTTAGCACAACTCGTTAATTTAGAATGATACAACTATTTTTAATTTTAAACTGATATTAGCAGAATTTAGTTGACATAAAGTTGTCTTCTGCACACAATATGTTTCGTTAACTTATACCTTCTCATTGAATCATCCTGTTACACATAGTGTACACATATTAGAAAAATATGCAAGATTTAAATCCATTAGCAATTGAATTAAATGAACAGATTCGCGATGCCACTCCAGAAGTTTACGCCCTACTCTCTGAATTAGGGAAACGTATTTATCTTCCAAAAGGTATCTTAAGCCAAAGTGCAGAAGCAAATGTCAAAGCGAATCGTTTCAATGCAACGCGTGCAGTCGCATTGAAAGATAATAAGATAATGCACTTAGACGTTTCTCGCCAATTAGTTCCGGAACTCTCTCCTGAAAGTATTTTCGGTTATGCGCCGATACTTGGAAATACAGAATTACGGCAGGTGTGGAAAGCGCATCTTCAAAAAGAAAATCCATTACTTACCGAAGCAACGTTTAACCTCCCTATTGTGACAAGCGGTATGACACACAGCTTCAGTCTACTCGCGGATCTCTTTGTTAATAAGAGTGATACACTCATTCTGCCAGACAAAATTTGGGGCAATTATCGACTCATCTTTCAAACGAAGGCGAGAGCAGATGTTCAAACCTATCCATTTTTCAACACTGATAAGCGTTTTGACATGATCGGATTTCGTAAGACACTCTCTAATATTTCTGCCGATAAGTTGTTGATTCTGCTAAATTTTCCGCACAATCCAACCGGATACGCTGTTACCCGTGCCGAAGCACAACAGCTAACGGACGCAATTGTCGCATGCGCTAACACCGGACGTAGTATCTTCGTGATGGTTGACGATGCTTACACAGGTTTTTGGTATGATACAGAGGTAATGCAAGAATCTATTTTCGGGACGTTAGTAGGATGCCATCCAAACGTGATTCCAGTAAAAATTGATGGTGCAACCAAAGAAGAATACGCGTGGGGTTTGCGCGTTGGCTTTTTAACTTTCGCGCTGCCAGATAAGGCAATGCAAGCGATTGAAGCAAAGTTAAGCGGACTCATCAGGGCAGATACTTCAGGTGCCGCACAAATCTCCCAAACGCTTATTCTTGAAGCGATGAAAGCACCAAGCTATGCAGAACAGAAACAACACAACTACGAGATACTTAAGGCACGAGCATTAAAGGTGAAACAGGTTACCACTGATGCGCGGTATACAAATCTTTGGGAAGTCTACCCAAGTCACGCTGGTTATTTTATATGTCTATCTCTCAAATCGGGGAATGCAGAAAAGGTGCGCCAGACGCTTCTCAATGAACATGGGATTGGCACAATCGCGCTGAGCAAAACCGAATTGCGCGTGGCGTATTCATGTCTTGAGGAATCCGAAATTGAGAATGTTTTCAGTACAATCGCGCAGGTTATTCAATCAGAAAAATAGATGTAACAAATGTTGGTCGTGAAATTATTGTGTTTAGGGAACGGCACAAACACCGTTCCCTGTATGTTAAATTTACCGTGCAGCCTTTAAAGCTCCCCATGTAGTTGTGATTTTTCCGTTAGGTTCAACGGGAGTTGATAGATCTCCAACGATTTTTCGGAAATATACGTCATCTTCTACATCATTAGGACCAGCCCAAATCCAATATGCAGTCGAATCAGGGTCTTTGAGAATGTTGCGCATAGCACCTGCCCCGCCTGCCCATATACCACTACCAAATTGGTCAAGTTGAGTTGCATTTTCCCAACTGCTGTCGTCAAAATCAATTGTTTCCCAACCGTCATTGCGTTCAGCAAGAGGGGCGCCGGCATCTGCTTTCCATGTATCATTAGAAGGTATATAAGTGCCATCATCAAGGATGACATCAAACAATGCCCCGCCTCGTCCGGCACCACCTGGTTCCGCATCGTGAACATAAACCGCAATAATTGCGTGTCCATCTGGCATATCAAATTCTGTGACAGTGGCAACCTGCCAGTTATTGCCTTCAGCTACCTTTTCACCATTTATGAAACCGACCCAAGAGTTGTCTCCATTGATGCGGAGTTTTGCTGCCCACAAGCTGGAGACGGTAAGAAATAAGACCAAAATTGCGAAAACAAAAAATTTTTTCATATTATTTTCCTTTTAAAAGCGGCTGGAGCCGCGATTGTAGATTTTGCGGAAGGACAATCACGCCTATCGCATAGAAGTTACATAGCATCATTTTTAATTTTTGCCCACGACGTGGCAAGTTTATCTTTAGGTTCAACGGGAAGTTCTCCGATAGTATAACGGAAATAGATATCGTCTTCCACATCATTTGGACCGCACCAGACCCAATTTGCTGTACAATCAGGGTCTTTCAGGATATTGCGCATAGCATCTGCACCACCACCCCAGATACCACCTCCAAATTTTTCATAAATCTGGAGTTCTGTTTCCCAATCACTATCGTCAAAATTGATTTCTTCCCAACCATCTTTCCTATCCGCAAGAAGGATGCCAGAATCACATCGCCAACCGTCTTCACCTGTGCCGATATATTCGGGTTTATCGTCAAGGATAATATCAGCGAGAAAACCGCCCCTACCAGCACCTCCTGGTTCCGCATCATGCACATAGACTGCAATTACAGCAAAACCTTTGTCCAATGTGAACTCGCTGACGGTGGGTTGATTCCAATGAATATGTTCTGCGACCTTTTCTCCGTTTACGTAAGCGACCCAAGTATTATCACCGCTAACACGTAGCTTTCCATTTTTTGGAGCAGCGTTCACGGCTTGTATTAAAGTTATGCTGCCTAACAACAGTATAAGTGTTATGCAGACGATGAATTGCTTTTTCATAAAAACCTCCATTTTTTATATATTTGTTATCGGACAAATTTAAATCCGTTCAACCAAAATATCAATTTTGGGTATATTATAGTGAACTTTAGAATTAATTGGACATTAGGATCGGTTCGGTTAGGAAACCGAACCTACCAGGGGTGTTGTAGCATAAACTTCCAGTTTGTGCCACAAAACGCAATCTGGAAGATTGCGGTACAGAAGTGTCCCATTAATTGTAAGTTTTACTATAATTCGCAATAAGTAGTTTCAGATTTGGCGATTCAGGAGTTTTTCCCTTTTGAGTATTTCCAAAGCGCACGATCCAAGGTTCGTATATCTACTTCGTTTTGGGCAACAAGTTCACGACAATATTTTACATAACGCCTCCAGACACCTCTACCTTTTCGTTCCCCAACAGCTCGTAAAGCATGCGGATCATATATTGGATATGGATCCTTATGATATAGGTGTAGAATAGCGGAACCGATTGGGGCTAGAACACCTCTTAGACCACCATAATCAGATCTTAAAACCTTAAGACTATCATCTATGTCTGTTAGTTGAAATGCTTTAGACGTAACATCTTTTATGTGGTCATCGCTATTTTCTTGAGCGAGTGCAGCGGGTCTGCCCGGAGGCCATTTCCACTTTGCAACTTTTACTAATTCGTCTTTGAGAAGATAACCGCGTGCTTTAATTTTAAGTTCCAGTGCCAACAGTTCTTCTTCTTGAAGTGTTTCTTCTTCGTTGAGATCGTTGACATACTTACATGCCCAATACTGAATTTCGGATTCATCAAAACGTAATTTCAACGATATTCCTCCTTTTGTAGCAAGTTGTAAGCTGTGCTTTCATCGTTTAAAACCTCCTTGAAACTTTGTGCTTCTTTTTCATTCGTCGATTAAATATATTGAATACCTTCACGAGTGCTTTCGTTTTTCGGCATCGTTTGCTTCGAGCTGATTGGGCGAAGAGTGTTTGTCCGAATCGCGCCTTCTTTATTCTGAGTTTCTTCATTTCTCTTCTTAAAATAGTGATGGAAAATGACGATGCGGATCCGCCGGTTCACGGAAGAGAACCTTTTGACGTTCTGTCAATTCTATATCCTCCGGTTGTGCTACGCGCCGAGATGTCCACGCCATGTGTGAGACACAATATTTATATAAAAGCGATCTCCGCTCATGTTTTCCATTCCATGCAGCAGTGCCATGTGTCAGCGCTTCAGAAAACAGAATCGCTGAACCTGCGGGTGCGTTTGGGATAACAACACAAGATGCATTTTCCGGTGCTGCAGCAATCTCGTGCGGTAGTTTATAATTGCTCTTATGGCTACCGGGGATACAGCAAAATCCGCCATATTCGGGGCCGGTATTTGCCAGATTCCATGTTACCACAACAAAACCGTTCGTAATTTCAGTATCACGAAATGCGTAATATTCCCCTGGTTTCGCATTTGAGGTAGGGGACGAAGCACCGTAGTCAGCATGCAATCCACCTCTTGGCATGCCTTCGCGCATATACATGCCATAGATGCGGTCAAGCCGAAAGCAATCGCCTAATCGGAAACGGAGAATTTCCATTATCCTCGGATGGTCAAGCAAATGACAAAACGATTTACCCCACTGTAAAAAACCTGCACCGTCCGGTGCACTCCCAAATCTTTGAACTTTTCCTGGTGTGGGTAGTTCTTGCTCATCAATTCGTTGATTAAGTTCAGCAACCTCATCAGAATCCAAGATGTCTTCAATGACTAAGTAGCCTTGGACATCGAAAAGGTACTGCAGTGTCTGTAGGTCGTTCATAAACGAACCTTCCTATGATTATAGAATTTGCTATCCAAAATCAGTAAGTGCTAACTGTCCGGCAAGGTCCACTATAAATTGAAATGCGACTCTACCGGAACGTCCGCTGGATGATGCTTCCCATTCCAAAGCTGCGCGATGTAATTCCTCAGTTGGCATAGAGATTCCATGTTTTTGAGCATAATGGGAAACAATTTGTAAATACGTCCGCTGCGAAATTCGGTAAAAAGCGAGCCGTAATCCAAAACGGTCACTTAGTGAAACTTTTTCTTCTGTTGCCTCGCGTGGATAAAGTTCATCTTCTTCATTCTGCGGATACTGGTTTTCACACACTTGCCGTGGCATCAAATGCCGACGATTAGAGGTGGCATAGATAAGAATGTTGTCGGGACATTCAGAAATACCACCTTCCAACATCGCTTTCAATTCACGATATTCCGGTTCGTTTTCACTAAAAGCGAGGTCATCACAAAAAAGAAGATAACGTTCCGGACGCTCCCACAACAGTTCAGTAATTTCCTGTAAATGGATCAACCCCTCTTTGCTGATACTGATTAGCCGAAGACCATCGTCAGCATAACGGTTCAACATCGCTTTAACCAGAGAAGACTTTCCAGTCCCACGGTCACCCCATAGCAGTGCATGATTAGCCGGTAATCCTTGTAGGAATTGTCGTGTGTTTCTGTCCAATGCCTTGCACTGTGCGTCTATGCCAATTAAATCCGTGGTATCTACAAGGTGCGGATGTTTCACAGGCACAATCTGGCCTGTTCCGTTTTGGTGCCGCCACCGAAAGGCTATATAATCATCAAATACCGCACTTTCTGACTGAACCGCAGGCATTTGCAACCGAGTTAATAAACTATCGGCTTTTTCAAGCAGTTGGATAAAAAGTTCTTCTTGCTTCTGCGTTTTTTCAGACATCATACAAAGTGCGCATAATACTACCATTTCTAATATATAATGTATCATTTGCTGGGATTTCCTGTAGGAGGGACCTCCCGGTCGCGACCAGGAGGTCCCTCCTACAGAAGAAAGGTTCCTTCAGCAAACAATAAATGTTGAATCCCTTAATGAAATAATATTTATTAGAATTGGTATACTTTTACAACTATCTACGAATACATAGTTTACTATTATTGAAAGAGAATGTCAAACCAATTTTATTGTCCGAATCTTTTCAATTGTCCCCACGTAACAGCTAATTTGCCAGTTGAATTAACAGCGAGAGGTCCCTCAAACTTTAATGTGCCAAGATTTGCTGAATCGTCTGGATTCAAACCGTACCAATCCATAAACACAAGATCGCCTTTCTTTTCAGGATCATCAGTACCTTCCTCATATCCAGGTGTAAATCCAACTTCAGTTCCTCGTTCTACTTTCACTTTTGTGAGCCATGCAAACGGCATTGCCACTTCGTAAATCATGCCACCCTTTCCTAATTCGGGGGTTGGGACAATGGCAATATCAGAGTTCGGTAGATTTGCATTTTTCTGAGCACTGAAGTCAGTAACATGAGCTTTATTGTTAATAAGCGCAAAATTCGGTTTACATGCGGGTTGCCCAGCTCCCACCTTCTCCCAATCGATGTACAAGAAAATCGTATCGCCTCTCCATGGCTCAGCAGGATTCGCCGCTGGGGTAAAAGCATCATCTCGTACTGCTGCGGCGAAATAGAAATTCTTTTCATCATACATTGTTGCCCAGGTCATGGTGAGGTCGTCTTTCCCTTGCCATACACCTTTACCTCGAAGTAGTTCCTTTTCTGAGTCAAAGGCGACCCAGACAGCGTATCTCCAATCGTCAAGTTTTCCATCAATCTTCGGTGTACTCGGTGGGACACCAGCGATAGATTCTCCGTATTTCAGTCCAAACGTGTCACTATTTTGCTTTGGAAGGAAATCGCCCCTTGCCGAAAAAACAAAAAGAGCGCACAAGAGAATAGATAGAATTATTCGTTTTTTCATTTGATTCACCTCGCTAATACGAACTATAAGTCAGATTCGTTAATTTTATTATAGATATCGGTGCCCATATTGACTAATTTTTCTCGGATTTCATCCCAATCGTCACGGTCATTTTTGCCTTTGTTCAAGACAGGGAATTGTACTCTTATCTGCTTCGGAGAATCGTTATAGTCATAGGAATAGTCAGATTCCGGAAATAGCTCCATTACACTGTCTCTACGTTCCAAAGGATTTTCTCCTCGGAAGTACAATTGGATATAACATCGTTGGTTAGTAATATAGAGACTGATGCCAACATTGCGAATATTTTTCTTTATCCAACCTTCATTACTGAGAGGCACAGGTTTTCCAGCAAAAAGTTCTCCAAAATCGCCATTACGGATCGGTGCCCAGAATTCACTATACCCAACTTCAGGGTGCTTTTCGGTTTGGATATCTATTGCGGGGCGCGCAACGTGGTGAAAGGAGAGTTCGTTGTGTGAATTTGCTTGTGCTTGAATCAGATACCAGTTGACGTTACTATCTTCATTGCGTAGATTACACGTAACAATCATCAATTCTTCAAAGTCTTCAGCCACTAACACTGCTATATCTGCCTCCTTCAACCGAGCGTAAGCTTCAAGTCTACCCCAGTGATCCCAATTTGCTTTGCCAAATTGGTTTTCAATTACGAGTATTCCATCCTCTCCAACTGCGACAATATCTGCCTTGCGCGTGCCAACGTTTGCTTCTGTTTCCGCGTCTTCAAATTTGCCAACGTTGAGCGCATCCAGTGTATCCGCAAGATCTGCTGAAAAGTCTTCTTCTCGTGTATAGATATCTGATAGCGGTTTTGTTTTTTGTAGGTTCATTGATTCTCCGATACTAACAATAAGTTTTCTTTAAAACAGATTTTCGGTATACTACAATGTTTGTAACTTGGCTTTTTCCTCATCATAGTTGTCATAGATACTCATTTCAGGACTTTCCCAGTCCTCAGCAAAGGTTGCCAAGCGCGCACGTAAATTTGCCGCTTGTGCTTCGTCAATGCCCCGTTCTCGCAAATCTATAGAACCGGGTGAAAGAAAAGTTACGATAACACGTGTACCTTCACACACATCACTGGGTGTTTCCGAAAGTTCAATTTTTCCATTGTGATATACGCCTTCAATTGTTGTAGACATGGTTATTCCTCCTTGTTTCTCTCTTTCAATATAGATCGTAACGCTTCATTAACGGCTTCTTCATTTGGAAAAGCAGCGGCAACATCTGGATCGAGGCGAACAATGTTTGTACCAGCAGCGTATCGCTCAGCATATTTCCCACGGATGCCATTTTTGAGCAAAGTTTCGTCGTACTCAGGACGCAATTCGTCATTAAGTGAGGCAATGTCAGACAGTTCATCAGAAAACATCATCACCAGATTCCCTAATTTTATTAAAGATGTCGGTTCCCATACCAACCAATTTTTCTCGGATTTCATCCCAATCGTCGCGGTCATTTTTGCCTTTGTTTAGGACAGGAAAGATAACTTTTACTGCTTTAGGAGAGTCCCTATATTCCCAAGTGTAATCTGATTCTGGAAACAGTGTCATGATCTCCTTTCTACGGTCTGCATCCTTGAAGTGCAATCGAATACAACATCGTTGGTTAGTGATGTAAAGTTCTACCCCAATGTTCCGAATATCCTTCCGGACAGAGCGGTCATTCCTGATCGGCACAGATTTTCCAACAAATAGTTCACCCAATTTACCTTCGCGGATCGGAGCCCAAAACTCACTATACCCAACTTTTTGTTTATGTATTGCATACTGCGTAACGTTCTCGTTAATCTGGTACAAGTTAACGACTTGTGCCAGTTAACTTAATATAATATTATATATTACATCTAATATGTTTATGCGTGGACAACGTCTTTTAATGCCATTAGCTTTCGGTCTAAACATTTGTTCAAGAAAACACCGAGTGTGAAACCAGCAAACTTATTGTTCAAGCGCGTTAGAAAACCCCAGTGTGTCTTGGCACGTATGCGTGAGATATTGAACTGATTTGTAAGTTGACTTATCGTCGTCTCAATACGTCTGCGTATCTGTTGGTGTAGTTTCCGAAACGGCTTCGGGTATTGTTTTTTCTGATTGTTGCGCCGCGTCGGTAATAAGCACACATTGTAAGTCTCAAGGAGTTCCGTCTCAAGTGCCTCACAAACATACCCTTTGTCTCCAATGATAATAGGATAAGTGCCACGCTCACAGAATAAGGGGAGCACTTCTCTATCATCTGTATCGGCAGGGGCTATGGCAAAATCAACAGGGAGCCCATAAGATGTTGTGATGATACTCCCACGAAATCCGAAGAAAGTGTCAAGTCCCTTTGTCACACATTTTCCATAAGCTGCCAATGTGCCGTTGCCATCAGCACATT
>PYJA01000038.1 GCA_003635185.1 Candidatus Poribacteria bacterium
CGTGAATAATATTCTAAACATTTTGCATACCGTATCTTTAAAGTATATATTTCATCACAAACTTTGTCAAGTTTTTTGGGCAGAAAATTGTAAAAGTTTGGTAATTTGTTGAATTTCTTATCGTTTTAACCTAAGTTGCGACATAGTAGCACAATCTGTATGAAGTTTACAGGACTTACGCATTCCCCCTTGATAAGGGGGTTAGGGGGTTAAAAAGGCGTTATTTCAATGATATTTCAGTGATTAACCCCCTAAATCCCCCTTATCAGTGGGACTTTAAGAGAAACTGCGTAAGTCCTGGTTTAAATAAATATTTCGGTAATTTGCGAGGTTAGGAAACCTCGCCAGCAGCAGGTGTACATCTCTGCTGGCGAGGTTTCCTAACCTCGCAAATTACCCAATTTATTTTTTTATCTTCATTTAGATTGTGCCTGTGAGGACGCAAACTAACAGTTTGCGCTACAGAATCTTGCGAAAAATGGATTATTCTCTATAAAAAACGGTGTTTGTAGGTCTAAAATCTTACAAATAGCAATTTAAGTTATCGTAGCAATTTTGCATAAATTGGTCAACTATATTTTGTGCAGCAGGTTAATCAAAATCTGCTTGCAATATATCGGATCAAATTATAAAATACGCGCAAGTTTAACGAAATTTCAGGAGAATCTCCCAAATGCTAAAAGCTGGATTTATCGGAGCAGGTGGACGCAGCCAAGGCGCACACTATCCAAGCGTCAATCGTCTTGAAGATGATGTTGAGATGTCCGCAGCGTGTGAACTTGATGAGGGAAAACTTGCACAGGTGGCACAAAAATACGAATTTCCACATACGTTCACAGATCACCGCAAGATGTTGGATACGATGGAGTTAGACGTTGTATACTGCGTGATGAACGAAAAGTGGATTTTGCAACCAGCATTAGACTGCCTCAATGCGGGAAAGCATCTATTTATAGAAAAACCGCCCGGCGCAACGAGTGATGAAACACAACAATTATTGGAAGCAGCAGTTGCAAACGATGTTTACTGTATGGTCGGTTTTCAACGCAGATATGCCGCTGTTACGCGCGAAGCGATGCGGCGAGTTGCTGAAAAAGGTCCCGTTTCATTAGTCGTCACAACATTTAACAAGCAGATTCTCGGTGGTAATCGAGAATTTACTACAACGCTTTGGAACGATGTCTGTCACGTGGTGGATCTACTGCGTTATATGGCAGGTGGAGAACCGGTTGAAGTCACAGCACATCGCGACACCTTCGGTGCAGAACAACGCAACTTTTACACCGCTTTTGTCCGTTTTGATAACAATGTCACAGGCGTTGTCTTCGGTAATCGTGCATCAGGTGGGCGTGTGCTGCGCTCTGAATTGCACGGAGTCGGCATCGGATGTTACATGAAAATCCCAGAAGAAATAGAAATTTATGAGAATAACCAAAGGAATGTAATGGGAGGTTGGGAAGTTGACGACGTAGACGAACGCGATTCTCCGAGTTATGAAGGTGTGCTCACAATGCATCAACACTTTATAGACTGCGTACAGAATAAAAAAGTTCCGCTGACTGACCTACGTGATGTCATTCACTCTATCCACCTTGTTGACCAAATAGAAGGTCCCTTACCTTAGGTGAATTAGGAGGCTAAAGAGATGCTTGACGAACGTCATCTCCAGCATCAAATTACTGACGAACAACTGTGCGCGTTAAATGCCGATGGATATTTTACCGTTGAAGACGCACTGCCTTTGGAACTTGTTGTCCTATTAGAACAACGCGTTGATGCTATCTATAAAACGCATTTAGATGCTGAATATGACCCATACGCCAAAAGACGGATGACACCACACGACAACTTTTTCTATCCGAATTTTCTTGGTAAAGACCAAATCTTTATCAATATTTTGGATTGGTATAGGACTTTTCCGAAGGTATGGGGCATTTTGGGATGGAATATCTACTCTTATCATAGTCATTTCATTATTACGCCGCCGCGCCCAGAATCTTCACGCGGTAATAAGTCGCCACTCGGTTGGCATCAAGACAGTGGGCGTGTTAACATTGAGATTGAGAGTTCACCGCGTCCCCGTTTATCTATCAAAGTAGTCTATTGGTTGTCAGACTGCTCAGCGCAAGGGCGAGGAAATTTTTATGTTATCCCCGGCAGTCACCTGTGGGATACATTTGAACGACCAAAAGACGGTTCACTTCCTGAAGGTGCGACTGCTGTGTGTTGTAAACCTGGCGATGCAGTCTTTTTTGACCGACGTATATGGCATGCCCGCAGTGAAAACGACTCCGACATCACACGCAAGGGCCTTTTTTACGGTTACGGATACCGATGGCTACGCAGTAAAGACGATATGACAATTCCTTCTGAAATTTTTGAACAGAACGACCCAATTCGTCAACAACTGCTTGGCGGCGGCACCAACGCAAATGGGCATTTCTCTCCGAAGGATGCGGATGTCCCTTTGAAAGTTTGGCTTGAGGAAAAAGGTATCATTTCAACTTAAAACCTTGACTTCCTGTCCAATTTGTGATATGTTTTAATCACATCGTAGTTAGGGCCGTAATTTCCCACATTCTTGCGGGATTTCTCTGATTTTGGGTTATCCGCGTTTGTAGTCGCGCAATTCATTGCGCCTCTTTGTCTGAATCTCGGATTTTCGCAGATTACACCAAATCAACGGTATGAATGCTTGTTGGCATTTCCCGGATTTCGCGGATTTTGTTGGGCTTCGCTTGCGTTGTGGCCAGCCTACGCAATGATTTTTGTTTTTAAACCATTATTTGAGGAATAAAAAATGTTTCAAAACCTATTTATTAAATTTGTTGGAATTGCGCTACTAATCGCAGCGTTCTCAATTCCATTAGCTTTAGCGGAGAATGAAGTGGAAAAACCAGAAGAACTAAAAGTGGGGATGATAGCCCCAGACTTTACATTGAAAGATGAAACAGGGACTGAACGAAGTCTCAGTGAATTCTTAGGCAAGAAAAGCGTTGTCCTCGCCTTTTATCCGAAAGATTTTACCGGTGGCTGAACAGCTGAACTTCAGTCGCTCCGGGATAAATTGAGCGAGATAAAAGAAACCGAAACTGTCCTGTTCGGTGTCAGTGTAGACAGCGTCGATTCGCATAAAAGATTTAAAGAACAAGAAAAGTTCGGATTTTCATTACTGGCAGATACAGAATTTGAGGTAAGCAAGCAGTACAGCGGTATTATGGAAAGGTTCAATGCTTCAAAACGAGCAACTTTTGTTATTGATAAGGCAGGATATATCCGTGCCATTGATGAAAATGTCAATACGAGGACACATGGCGAAGACGTTGTTCAACTGCTTAAAAAATCACTGCCAAAAATAGAAGTTGGACAACCTGCTCCTGATTTCATTGCCAAGGATGGTGCAGGAAAATTGCATCAACTCAGCAAATTACGGGATAAAAAGAACGTGGTCTTAGCATTTTATCCGCGTGATTTTGGGCGTGGTTGAACGACTCAAGTTTGCTCACTCCGTGATGAGTCGAGTAGTTTTGCTGAACACGATGTCCAAGTCTTTGGAATTACCATCAATGATGCCGAGTCGCATCAGAAGTTTTCAGAAGAAAATAAACTGAACTTTCCACTTTTAGTGGACACGCAGAAAAACCTTGCATTTCTCTTTGGTGCTGTCGCAGAAAAGTCCGATAAACGTTTCAAGCGGTTGACGGTCATCATTGACAAAACAGGGAAAATCGTGAAAATTGACAAAGAGGTCAACCCAAGTACGCATGGTGCTGATTTAGTAAAATTCCTAAAAACCGAAAAATAGTTGATGATACAAAAGACTATAACGGCAGTTCCCGCCTGGATTGCATTGGGGACATCAGTTATTTTTAGTCCGTTCATTGTTCCAATTGTAACTGCTATCTTCGTTATTCACAAACATGCAGGCACAAGCAAGGAAATTGTCCTTTGGCTGACGATTGTAGCAATTTTTGTTACAGTGTTACCGATATTAGCAATTACCTTGCTTGTTCGGTTTTCAAAGGTGAGCAATTTACACCTACCCAACAAAGAAGAACGACTGATGCCCCTCTGCTTCACGTTAGCCAGCATGGTTTTAGGAACGCTAATTCTGTACAAAATTGGGGCAAATCAAAAAATCATTTGGGCGTGCATAGCCTATATCGTAAATAGTGTTGTATTTTTAGTCATTACGCCTTTATGGAAAATTAGTTTCCACACAAGTGTAACAACCGGATGTATTATGGTATTAGTGTTCCTTGTTGATTCTAATTTAGTGTGGCTTTTCCTGCTTATTCCGTTAATCGCTTGGGCACGCGTTTACCGCGAGCGGCACACACTCCTCCAAACCGTCGTTGGTACCCTATTAGCAATTGTCAATACAATGCTACTTTACTATTTTCTGCCAATATCGGGGTAAAGAAAATATGTGATTATTCACCAGATAATTGATGCGCTAAAGGCGGTAGGTTATCCCAGTCACATTCCAAGCAGAAAAAACTTTTGCTGATTCGTTTCACATCGCCGTTACATTCTGGGCAGTTCGTCAAATGCTCAACCGCATCAGGTTCGGTTTCAGCGGATGGTGGGAACATGAGCAACTGACCTATCGGCATAGCAGACTCCCTGCTGGCAATATCTTGTTGTACCGCTTCAATTACCTCTTGTGCATTGAGTTGAAGTGGGGGCGGCGAATTACTGGTCAGGTCGATAAATCCACTTCGAAAAAAGCGGATAGTTTCAGGGTCAGTCACACGACGGACGAATACTGTGAATTTCCCTGGTGCTACCAAATAAGCGGATGAATCAAGTATATGATGCTTGGCACTTAGAGAAAGTTCATAACCGTCATATTCAAAGATAGAATTGCCACGGTCCATCCAAATAATATCTGGAGTACTTTGAAACATTTCATGGAGTTCATAAAAATGGGTAACTGATAGAATTAAGGCGTATCGCTGATATGGATACTGGGATAAAAGTTCAATTGGAAGAAAAGATTGCGGCTCAGAAATTTGTTGCAGATATGTTGTAAAAGCTTTATATGCTGCTTCCTGAGCACCTCGTAAAACCGCAAGATTCCGTCTCTGAAAATTAACAGCGCGCTCACCCGACTGTAAACTTGCAGATTCACTGATGTAAAGTTCTGTTTGTACGTCAACATCTACAGTGCTGTTTTCACTGCTCAGAACATGAAGACGATGTACCGGTTCTTCAACAGTTTTGAGGACAAAAGGCAACATAACAACTTTGTAACTCCGTAAAACTATAGATATGGCAATTGTACCCTACACTCCGCACTTGTTTTAATACCAGGACTTACGCATTTTCTCTTAAAGTCCCCCTTGATAAGGGGGATTTAGGGGGCGGGCCCCCATAGCGATAGCGTGTGGGGAGATAAAAAGACGAAAAACACTGAAATACTGGACTATTTAACCCCCCTGCCCCCCTTATCAAGGGGGAATGCGTAAGTCCTGAATACATTACGGGATTTGTCTACTAAATTGATGCCTATAGTACGGTTAGGAAACCGCACCTACCGTGGTGATACTTGCTTTAACGCCTCATATTTACAAGATAAATTCCTACTCCTATCAATACAGTCCCTGCTAATAGATTCAACGACAGTTCATCCCCT
>PYJA01000039.1 GCA_003635185.1 Candidatus Poribacteria bacterium
ACCTATGTTCGGCTCAAAGGACACTTTGTCTATGTTTCATTTCTCCTTGATGTGTTTACGCGAATAATAAGAGGGTGGCAACTGAGCCGACTTATGACACAACCTCTAACATTGAGACCCTTGCAGCAAGCATTACAAGAAAACGTGCCAGAGATACATCATAGTGATCAGGGAGTTCAGTATCTATCAGATGCCTATATTTCTACTCTCACTGAACATGGGATTGAGATTTCGTTAGCTCATAGAGGACGACCTTAGGAGAATGGATACGCGGAACGATTTATCCGAACTCTCAAAGAGGAAGAAATCTACCTGAATGACTATGAGGATATAGCAGATGCTAATGCCTGCATTGGACATTTTATTGAACAAGTATATAACCAAAAACGACCTCACTCGGCTTTAGGGTATTTGACACCTATTGAATTTGAGAAAGAATACTTGTCTTAACTTTACGAAATTATGGTCTAAAAAATCGATGGCACTTCATATTAATAACGTTGCATGTCCGGGTCAATCTCTTTTGCCCACCTGTCAATCCCGCCGGCAACGCTGAGTACCGATTTGAATTCGAGTTGTTGTAGGAGGTATGCGGCATCAAGACTCCGCATCCCATGATGACAGTAAACAACAATTTCATCTACCGGTAAAAGTTCACGAGACCGCCTTGGCAGTTCACCAAGCGGGATAGATACTGCCCCCTCAATATGAACAAGTTGATATTCCCATACCTCCCTCACGTCAAGCAAAACGAAATCCCTGCCAGCAATCATCATCTGTTTAAGTTCACTTGGCAGGATAGCGTTTTCTTCGGGGTCATAAGGAAAGATCGCCTCTTCTACGCTTGGTGCTACCCGCGGTAAAAAGTTGTCGCGTGAGGTTCTGGCGGAATCCCAGATTTTGTATAATAAGTTTCTGATACGTTTAAACATTTTTACCTAAAGTAAACTATAGTTCGGACAATTTTTTAAGTTTTTAGTGACAAAAAGCAGAAAAGCAAGTATCCTTTTATAGTGAATTTTACAATTAACTTTACTTATGATATGTTAGGAGGGAACTCCGATTCCCGACTATTAGTGGTTTCGTCGCGATTCGGAGATCGCTCCTACAGAATATATGTGAACTTATTTACATAATTTACTATAAAATAAATAATTTTTTTGAAAGGAAAGTCCAATGGGCCTCCTTCTCTGCTTAGATAAAAGTTTATCAGATTTTTGTTTTTTATTCAACCAACAAAACTTTGCGCTTTTTCAATCGTTTATCATCGGATTTATTACGAATCTATAAAACATAACAAAAAGTTATAAAAATGTCAAGTGTTTTTTCAGGATGAGTGTGTAAAGTTTTTTGCATGTGTCTGAATCGCGGATTTCACTGATTTCGCGGATTTTTGAGTTTGGGACTCCCAAACGCCTATTCAAAGTTTGCCGCAATCTCTTGAAAAGGAACTTATCTTGCCAACCTCCTATCCGCGTCTTCCGTGTCCTCCGCGATAATCCGCGATTCTGACAAGTTTTGATGCGTCTTCCTGATGGGCAATGCTCTATGTGACAAAAATTTTACATACCCATAGTCATTTTACTGTTGAAAAATTTGCCAATATGTGTTACATTAATATTATAGTTGTAGATTTCAAGAATTGGAATTCTATTTTGTAAATCCGATTCTTACATTTAATATTGTTTAAGATTTTCGCTGCGGTATGTCACATTCAACCGAAACAGATGAAAAGAGACATCGGGAATACTTGTTTGCGCTTGCTTCAGTTGAAGGCATTGGTGCAGTTCGGTTCAAACGCCTGTTAGCCCGTTTCGGTAGCGTAGAACGTATTTTTGATGCAGAACTTGTTGAAATAGCACAGTTGCCATATTTCAACCCTATCTTAGCGTCACGGATATTGACATCCGGTAACAAATTAGCCGAATTAGGTCAGAAATTGGAGGAATTGACGAACCAGGGTATAGAGGTGCTTTTTCCTGAAGATGCTAAATATCCAACACTGCTAAAATCTGTGCCGGATGCACCAACAGTGCTTTGCAGAGATGGTAAATTATCTGAGGTGAATGAACAGTGCGTTGCAATTGTAGGGAGTAAACGTCCAGCGGTTGAAAGTATTAATGTAACCCTTGAACTTTCGATTCGCTTAGTTGAAGCAGGTTTTACCGTAGTAAGTGGGCTTGCAAGTGGTATAGATACAAATGCACATTACGGCGCGTTAGGGGTAAACGGAACAACTATTGGGGTTGTATCAACTGATTTATCATCTATCTATCCTTATGAAAACCGTGAGCTTGCTGTGAAAATTTATGAAGCTGGGTGTCTTTTTTCAGAGCATCCATTTCCAACTTCGCCAACACCTGCGAATCTGGTTTTACGCAATCGAATTATCAGTGGACTTTCTATGGCTACGGTAGTGGTTGAAACTTCTAAAGAGGGAGGGGCAATGCACACAGCACGATACGCGCAGCTACATGACCGTCCTGTTTTTGCATGCCAGTGGAACGCACACAATCAATATAGTGAAGGGACACGTCAACTTATTAGAAGCGGCGCTTTGCCTTTTTTACCTGACCAACTTGGGGGAGTTGTTGACATACTGACACATCCTGAACGTCTTCAGAACGCCGTTATCGGAACGACAATTGAACAGATGCCACTTTTTGAACGTCAAAAAAGTTAAATATTTCAAATTTTATAAAATTTTAATGCACATGTGTCATTTTTACTTGAAAAACACTTTAATTTATGTTAATCTATAGCAAATTTATTAAAAATTTTTAGTTTTCGCTTTACAAAATAATTAATATTTTGTATAATTATTAGCGAAATCGATTTTACCTTTACAGATTATGCAAAATTTGCTAAACTTAGAGGTATAGAATTTGGGTATTGACTTTCGGAACTGAAAATAACCTATTCAATGGTTTTAAAAGGTTACATGACAGTTCTGCAGAAAGTTTTATTCTCAAAGCATTGTCTATCCCCTGGACTTTACAGAGGAGGACAAACGAAATAGTCTGAAAATTACTTGACGAAACATTGACATGATGGCAGGTTTCCGACACTTTCGTCGAAACGAATAAATAACGACACGGGGCCTCCATCTTTATATGAAGTTTTTAATCTGTGCCCGATTTTCGGGTACCTTAATATTAATATTCTGATAAACCTTAATTAAGGAGTTACTTACTCATGAAAGTTTTTTTTAGAACCTTGGCAATAGTCACGGCAGCCTTGTTTGCCGTTTACATGGTCGGTTGTGGTGGAGGCGATGATCCAGAACCTACGGTGGCGATGTTTGATAGTGCTACGCCCGCAGATGGCGGTGAAGTCGCTTCAAATGGTAGTATTACTGTCAAATTTGACAAAAACCCTGGTGCCGTAGAAGCTAGTGCTGGTACAGTTAGTGGGTCTGGTACGTCCCGGACCATCAAGGCACCGGCAGATGGTTTCCCAATTGGTGCACTTGCCCTTACAATTACCTGGGAAAATGGACCAGACGATGGTGAAGGCAGCAAAACGCTCAACTATACCGTCGTTGCTGCAGATGAAACCGCACCGGAAGTTACCGCCAGCAGTCCGGAGGATGGAGCTGAAAACCTTGACCCCGCAAAGGTGTTTGAAGATGGCATAGAGGTTACCTTCAGCGAACCTGTCACAGGCGACCTCATGCTAATGGATGGTGATGATGATGTCGGTTGGACATCCGCGACGGATGGCGATACAATCACCCTAACAGGAAATGCTGGTCAAGAACTCAGCAACGAAACCGAGTACGAAGTCGCAGGTACGGTCAAAGACGGTGCTGGTAACGAAGCTGAAGTCAGCATCACTTTTACCACTAAAGCTAAAGAGTAAATTTTCGACTATTTTGCTAAAAAGGACAGCGTATCTCTGATGCGCTGTCCTTTTTTATGAATGAACTTACGCATAGTTTGTAAAAAAATATGGAGAGCATCTTCTTTACGCTGGCAAGGTTTCCTAACCTTGCCAAATTTCAGAATGTTGATAATCGCTTTATCAGCTAACCTGTGAAAGCGAATTGTTAGCTCCAGGCATATAATCCGCGTCCTCCGTGTAATCCGCGATAATCCGTGATTCTGACAATACATACGTTGACGAGGTTAGGAAACCTCGTCAGCAGTGCATCTAGGTTTTTTGACTGCTAGTGAGGCTTCCTAACCTTGCCAATGTCCAAGTAATTGTAGATTTCACCATAATATGGACAGAATCTCAGGGTTATTTAGTTTTATGAATTGCCAGTTGACGAGTATTACTGAAAGTTCATATCGTAGGTCGGGTAGAAGCGTTAGCGAAACCCGACACGTTTAGTCATTGTTGGGTTTCGTCCACTCAACCCGACGGACAATGCTATTATAGAATATTAACATGTGTGAGAAACTCTACCCGAAAAACCGAAAACTAAATACCCCTGACAGAATCTTCTTTTTTATATATACAATTTGTAAATTTATGCTATAATGTTTAGAAAAAAAATGAACGGTTTTTAAAATAGCGTTGTCTAAATATAATAGAAGCCGAAGGAGAATTTTACGTGGAACGAACTGAAGCCTTGCTCATTGACCATCTCCGTGAAGGAGATGAAACAGCGTTAGCACCATTGATTGAAAAATACAAACGAATGGTGCACCGTCTCGCGATGCAGATTACCAGAAACCATGAGGACGCTAACGATGTTATGCAAGAGACGTTTATCAAGGTATATCATTCAATCCATACCTTTCGGCAGGAGGCAGCTTTTGAAACATGGGTGTATCGAATAGCTGTCAATGAGTCACTCAACTTCGTCAAACGGCGTAAAAGGCATCGTGAATCTCCGCTCGCGACTACACAAGAATCCGACTTTCATCCAGATGTGCGGCAAAAAGCGGAGATAGCGAATGACCCGCAACTCCAAGCGGAGCAGGCAGAACTACGGCACTGGGTAACAAAAGCGGTTAACAGTCTCTCACTTAAACATCGAATTGTGGTTATTCTCCATGAATTAGAAGGGTTAACACATCCGGAGATAGCGTCAATTTTAAATTGTTCTGAGGGAACAGTCCGTTCCCGTTTGCACTATGCCCGGAAACAGCTGAGAACGTTGTTAAAGCCGTACGTTGATGCAAACTCCGAATTTTAACGGGTTTTCCCACAGTTGCCGGTAAAATTGAAGGGAATTAACCGGCAATCCCAATCCTTTAGGTCTGGGTCAAAAAAACGTAAAGCTCGTGCGGCGTATCTTAAATCTTATGAGAAAAGCAAGGCTCCATAGTGTAAGTCGAACCGAAGTCCACACTGCGAACAGGAAGGCAGTCCACTGGCACCGTAGCTATGGGAAGTGTGCAGATAGTAAAACTTGGCGGATCCCCAGAGGGACAAGTTGCGGTAGACAGTCATCGCCCGAGACGCTATCTTATCAAAAAGATTTAAGATACAAAGTGCGATCAATCTTTAACCTCGCGGTAGGATATACCGAGAGAATAAACGCTTGTGGAGCAGATGTCCGCCCCAATATCGTTAGTAACTTGAGTTAGCATGGCAGGGGGCAAACTGTGTAGAAGCAGGAATCACATAGGAGGGTTGTGTGTTTCAAAGAAGCACACGGCTTTAGCCGTAGTGAGTATCACGTGTAACGCGACACAACGTTTTATATCAGATTACATAGATGGGACACTTTCAACGCGCGATACAGCGAAGGTTGAGGCACATCTACAGCTCTGTTTAGTATGTCAACATGAAGCCAACGCTCTTAAAAAGACCCGTGATCTTGTTGTTAATTTCTATGTTGAACCTGAGGCACCTGATAATTATTATCATCAATTTGAGGTAGAGTTGCACCGTTGCATTGAAAATAAAGGACCTACCCCGCTAAAGCAGCGCCTAAAAACCTCGGCGCTACAGTTCACTTGGTCTCTGCTAACACAACTGCGCCAAAGTTTTGGTCGATATAGTTTTATTAGGATGAATGCCTTCCCATTAGGAATGCTTTTCGTGTTAATCGTAGCAGGGTTTGTCGTAACGCATCTGCCAAAACAAGAAGTTTCATTGCCGCCTAAGGTGTATCTACAAGAAATAGATGAACATGCTAATGGTGACGAAAAATCGGAGTTACGGCATGGGATTTACAATGATCGTAAAGCAAAACGGGCGGCTCTGAGTGAAGTCAGTTCAACAACCTCTGCAACTGATGTGGAGAAAGTGGGTTATTGGAAATTGACCGACCCCTTAACGACTGAAACAGAAGGGCATATTATTGTTATGCATATTGACAATGATCGTTCTGTTCCGAATGATACTGTTCCGAATGATACTGTTGGTTCCGAACTGATCGTTTATGCCCAACCTGACATCTTAAGCAGGAAATCACCCCTACAAGATGCTAATTATGCCGCACTTCCGTTGGAACTTCAAGTTGCCCCCTTCTCAGAAAAATATAAACGGAAGCATCGGAGGTTCCCCAGGTTTGTTGACAAATTAATGAACGTACCCTCAGAAGTACTTTCTATACCAGCGATACCAGAACTTTATAACGCGAGTAAATTGTAACCAATTTGAAATCAAACGAAGTATTGAGAATACTTCATAATTTCGCCTTGATTTGTTATCAAGGTAGATTTGCAAAAGATAGGCGGTCCCTACGGTTCCGTCCGCATTTTGAAAATTAACGGGGAAAGATTTTCGAGTTCCCTGGTTTCTTTTATTTATATTTAAAGGAGAATGTAATGAATCCAAGAATTTTGGGCATTATTGGAGGCCTCGCCCTTGTAGTCGCACTCCTCTCGCCATTTATGATGGGAAGTTCCAAAAAAGTGGAACAACTCTTTTATTCCGCTAAAGAGTTATATGATCAAGCGGATTATGAAGGGGCAATTGCGAAGTATACGGAGGCCCTTGAAGAATCGACGAAACGTGGTGTAAAAACCGATGTGATTGACAAAGATTTTACAACGCTTGCCAACTTTCAAATTGCTGTCTGCCATTCTCGGCTTGCAGAAGTGACAGGCGATGTCAACCACTTTGACACTGCGATTGAGTTTATCGAAAAAGTTGCCCCTACCGCTACTATAGCCCAACACCAAGAAGGGTTAACATACCTATGGGGACATATTCTATATAAAACTGAAAAATATGAACTTGCTGAAGCAAAGTTCAAACAGTTAATTGAAAACTTCCCCAACAGCCTACGTGTAGAGAATGGATGGTACGCCATCGGTCAATTGAACTATAAGTTAGAAAATTTTGAAGCCTCTCGAACCGCTTTCAATAATATCCTTGTTGGTTTTCCTAACTCCGAGTTCAAAGATGACGCGCAGATGCTCATCGCCGAATCGTTTCTGAAAGAAGCAAACTATGAACAGGCTTACCCGGAATTCGATAAATTCGCGACTGAGGAGTTTAAAAACTATCCTGACCTGCATCCCGAAGCTATGTATAAAGCCGCGTATTGTTTGAACCAACTTGACAGACATGATGACGCGATCAGTCGTTATACCAACTTCATTGCACAATTTCCGGAACATCAACTTGTTACCGCAGCATACTTCGACCAAGGACAGATTTATGCGAAACAGAAAGATTACGACAACGCACGCGTTAACTACGAGTTGGCAATTCAAAATACAGGGGACCGGGAAGTGCGGGCTGATATTCAGTCTACCATTGGGCAAACGTATTTCAATCAAGAGGACTATGAAAACGCTATTGTTTCCTACACGAAACTGATAGACGAATATCCGGAAAGTACACTCGTTGGTGATGCCAAACTCGGTATAGCTGACAGCCAGTTCCAATTGGAGCGTTGGAGCGATGCGGTTATTTCGTATCAAGCGGTTATTGACCACGAAAGAAGTGAAATGCAAAACAAAGAAGACGCAGAACTCAGTTTGACTCCTTACTCTTCGGTCCAAGTTGGCGAAGCATATTACCAACTTGGGACGGACCAACGGGAAACCGGCGAGACAGAAGAGTGGAAAGCGACCCTTGAGCTGGCGTTAGAATGGTACCAGAAAACCGTTGACGATTTTCCAGAAGACTCCTTTGTACCACACGCTGTGTATGGCGTAATTTGGACATTGAGCGACTTGGATCGTAAGGCAGAGTTGGAAAAAGTTGCGCGCGAGTTTATTGAAAAAAATCGGAACGATAACGAGTTTGATATTATGGCTGCAGAGGTACAACTCAATTTTGCTAACATCAAACGCACTGAATTTAAGCAGTACATTGAAGCCGCCGAAGAATACGCGAAGTTGTGGGATTATCGTCCGCTGCCGAAGTTCCATCTTATCAAGCTGATGGGAAAATTCTTTGAAGGACGTTCATACTACGAAGCCGCGATACCTGAAGGTTATCAAGAAGGTGATGCCACCGACAATTTTAATATGGAATATCTTCAAAAGTCTGTTGCGGCATACCAAGAGGCTGTCAATGCGTTTTCGGATGAAGCTTTTCTGCCTGGAATTGAAGAAGGACGCTATCAAGATTTCAAAGAACGTATAGAGCAGATTGAAGCATGTCTCATGAACGAAGCACTTTCACACGAAATGTTGGAGGCGTGGGACGCAGCGCGCCAACGTTACGCTATGATACCTGAAGAAAGTGAATATTACGAACGCGCGCTTCTGCTCACCGCAAACAGTTATGTGAGACAAGGTGACAAATCTCAAGCTATTACTTATTACAATTCAATTTTGCCAAAACTTGAAAATAAGAACAATCTTTCATTGGCAGAAATTAAGCTTGCGGACCTACTGCGCGCAGAAGAACGGTTTGAAGAAGCGGCAGCCGAATATCAAGCTGTTGTTGACCGTAATCCGGCCGGTGAATATGCAGATGATGCGCTCTACTTTGTAGGTCTCTGTTATTACAATGCTTCAGTGAATAAACCTGAGCTTGTTGAAAAAGCTGCTGAGGCTTTCAATAAGGTTGTTACTGACTACGCTGATAGCCCAAACGCCATTGAAGCCTACCATGGCTTGGTACTTGTGTATCACGATGCTGCCCAAAAACATGGTGATACAGACAAGTGGCCACTTGTTCTTCAGACAGCGGACGCAGCCAACGAAAAATTTTCTGACAGTGGCGATGAATTAGTTCTCCAGACACTCGGACGCATTGATCTCATCAAAGCGACTGCCCTTGAAAATGTAAACGCTGATGATATTGACGGGCTCATTGTGAACTTGCAGAGAATTGTTGATAACCCTGGCGCATCTGAAGAAGCCCGCATCCGATCACAGCTTAAAATCGGGCATACTTATTATAGAAAAGACCGCTATGAAGAAGCACTCGCGGCCTATAAATCGTTTGTAGAAAAATTCCCGAATAGTGATATTGTCCCAAGCGCACAATATCAAGTTGCTGTTTGTTATTATCAAATAGCTCAGAAAGAAGAAGATGCAGAAGCTGCACAACTCGCTTATACGAATGCTGCTGGTGCTGCCGAGAAGGTTGCGGAAATAACAGAGAATGTTGACAACCTCATCAGTGCAGGCTACACACTTGGCTTGGCAAAGCTCGGTCTTAAAGATACCCAAGCCGCGATTAAAGCATTCAAGCAGGTTACTGCTCTGGAAGGTAAAACTGAAGATGAGACTCGCCAAAATCTCATCTCTCAAGCACATTCGCGCCTTGCTGAATTGCTCAGTAGCGTTGGCGACTATGCTGCCGCTGTCAAAGAGTATGAATACATTATCGCTAATACCGAGGATGATGATCTGCGGGGCCGTTCTTACTTCGCAATGGCGTACGCACAAGATGAGCACCTTAAGGTATATGATGAAGCGTTGAAAAATTACCAGAATGCCATTCAGTTAGCTGATGATTTAATCAAAGCGCAATCCTACTATAGGATGGGTCTGATTTATCAGGAAAAAGTGAATCAACCTGATAAAGCGTTGGAAGCGTTCCAGACCTTGAGAGATAAATATAGTACGGACCAGAATACTGGGGTTGCTTCTATGGTTGCTGATGCTGGCCTCCGCCGTTCTGAGCTCTTAGTTAAATTAGGGCGCTTAGAAGAGGCTATCGCTGAAGAAGTTGTCTCGGTTGAAGCACTCAAGTCAAGTCCGACGGCAACAGTTTCACAGAAAGTCGCCGCACAGTACCAACTCGGATTTCTCTATTCTGATAAAGCACGTACGCAGTATCCTGAAGAGCTGCCACCTGGGTTTGATCTCAAGCCTTACATTGAAACGAGCAGCTCAGCAGCAGCGGCTTTCTTTGAAGTCAGCAAACTCGCTTCACCCGTAGAGAAAGCGGATAAACAAGCGGTTATTCCTTATGTAGAACGCTCGCTGTTCCAAGCGGGTCAGATTTTCTATTCGCTGGGTGTCGGGTTCAAACGGCGCGCAGCATTACTACAGGCGATTGATCCGCTAACAGATTTTGTAAAGTATGCGGATATGGGCGTATTTCCTGCCTCAAACGAGTTAACAGGGAATGTAGAAACTGCATTGACCTACTTAGCCTCTGCAAACTTTGATCTCGGCCGGATACAAATAGGTTTAGACGAAGACATGTCGCCTCAAGCTGTTGCTTATTTTCATAAGTCGGTTAAGGTTTTTAAGGATTTAATTAAACGCTATCCGAATGCCAAAGATGCTGCGCTCTGGCAGTATCAAGCGGGGGAAGCGTACTATACAACCGAACAGTATGAAAAGGCAATTGTTGAATATGATAAGGTTAGGCAGATAAATAGGTCTCATGAAAGATCACCTGAATCCTTATATGCTATTGCTACTTGCTATCAATTTCTCTCTGACGCAGCGAAAGACGCAGGTGATGCAGCTGCTGAAAAAGCTTTTCTTGATAAACTCTTTGAAACAAACGAAATACTTGTCAAGGAATATAAGGATAGCAAGTTTGCCGGTGAAGCTTTTATCAATATCGGCAACAAGCACTACAATGCAGCGTTGGATCCAGATATTGAAGCTTCTGAGCAAATTGCGCTTTTCCAACAAGCGATTGAAAACTACAAGCGTGCACTTGCTGCACCCGGGCTTAGTCCGGAGTCTAAAAACACCGCACAGAGTTTTCTTACTGAGACTGAAACTTCTCTTGCCCTTAATGAATATAAGTATGCCCATGCATTGCTTGAAAAAGCCCAAAGAGCAGACAAGAAGTCTGACATTGAAAGAGCAATTGAGCTCTTCAAGGCAATCACGAAAAATTATGCTGCCACTAAGTTCGGTGACCTTTCTTACGGTGAGTTAGGTAAAGCATATACAATACTTGCAGGTGAAGAGGAAAACTATTTTGCACATGCATTGTATTATTTCCAGGTCTTGCCTAAGAAATATGCCACAGTACCTCCGGCTGACTCTCAGGTCAAGGATGCAATCGAGTATTGTATTGGCAAGGTGAATGAGATTCAACCTTATATGCGCCAGAAAAACATTCCGCCACTGAAAGAAGCGCCTGAAAACGGAAACGAATAACATGGGTTAACGAAACCGTGTGTTCATAGGGACAGGTTTTATGCCTGTCCCTATCCTATTTTATTTGTAGCGCAAACTGTCCGAAGATTAATTTATCCATTCGGTAATTTTCGGATGGCAAGGGCCCATAGCGATAGCATGTGGGAAGACTACCGTTGATTTCTTCCTAACCTTGCCACAGGACCGATTTATTTTCTTAATCTTCGGACAGTTTGTGCTACAACACCCCCGGTAGGTTCGGTTTCCTAACCGAACTGAACATAATGTCCAATTAATTCTACTAAATAGCAGCGTTTTTATGAGCATAAAAACAATTAGAGGAGTTACAAATAGTGTTTGATGAATTAAGAGTCCCGCCACGTATCCTACTCGGGCCAGGCCCCAGCATAGCAAATCCACGCGTACTCAAAGCAATGACTACCCCCATGCTCGGGTATTTAGATGCTGATTTTGTTGAGGTGATGGATGATACAGTTGCCTTGATACGCCAAGTCTATGGCACTCAGAATACCCTCACCTTTCCTGTTTCTGGCACCGGCACTGCGGGAATGGAAACAGCACTTACTAACATTATTGAACCAGGGGATTCTGTAGTTGTTGGGATCAACGGTTACTTCGGCGGTAGGATAGCGGATATTGCAGAACGATGTGGTGCAAAAGTGACACCTGTCCACGCCGAATGGGGAGACATCATTCAACCAGAACAGATCGCTGAAGCATGCGACAAAGTTGTACCAAAACTCGTGGCGGTAGTCCACGGTGAAACGTCTACAGGCGTACTACAACCGTTAGAACAGATAATAGACATTACCCATGAAAATGGAGCGTTGTTTCTTGCGGATTGCGTCACATCACTTGGCGGACAACCTGTTGAATTGGACGCACGCGGTATTGATATTGCTTATAGTTGTACACAGAAATGCCTCGCCGGTCCTCCCGGACTTTCACCAATCAGTTTTAGTGATCGCGCGGTTGAAGTGATTCGGAACCGAAAAACCAAGATTCAGAGTTTCTATTTGGATGCAACACTGCTTGCAGAATATTGGCTGGGCGACTCACGAAAATACCATCACACCGTATCTATGTCGTTAATTTATGCCCTGCGCGAAGCACTTCGGGTTGTAGTAGAGGAAGGCTTATCGCCTCGCTACCAACGGCATGAACGCAATGCTAAAGCTTTGATTGCTGGGGCAGAAGCTATCGGTTTGCAAC
The DNA here is from genome assembly GCA_003635185.1 of Candidatus Poribacteria bacterium. Lineage (GTDB taxonomy): Bacteria > Poribacteria > WGA-4E > WGA-4E > WGA-3G > MSPOR6. The sequence continues at coordinate 12,654 of PYJA01000039.1, forward strand.
CTGCTGCAACAGAAAACCATCGCGCCCCGATGCTGACCACACTGCTTATCCCTGATGGAATTGATGATGCTACTATACGAAAACGCCTTATTCAAGACTACGGTATTGAAATTGGGGGTGGTTTGGGAATCTTTGCCGGAAAAGCATGGCGGATTGGCCTTATGGGAGATGCTGCCAACGAACAGAACGTTTTGCTCGTTCTCAACGCAATTGAAACTCTCCTTATTGAATTTGGGTCCAGCGTTGATACAGGCACAGCGGTTCGTGCGGCTGCAGCAGTTTATCAGGGCAGTTAAAAAGGAGTAAATATTCGCTACAAAACACCAAAACTTTACTTCGGTGATTTGGAAATTGTTCCCAAATTACCCTTCTATTTGAGAAAACCGCTAAAATTCATTTAATTTCGTGTAAATTAATCAAATTTATGTTGATTTTTTTATCGAAAATTTAGTATAATATAATTTAATCACGACTTGTGCCAGTTAACATTTGGTATATTTATATTTCACATGTTCCTCTTGTTTGGGTTTGCATTCCGCAACTTTTCCGATACCTGCTGTCCTCAAGGTAGGAGGGAACTCCGATTCCCGACTGCAAACGGTCGCGATTCGGAGATCGCTCCTACAAATATGAACAGTTGTGAAAAACAACAAAACTTTTACTTAACTGGCACAAGTCGTTTAATCGTATTAAGTCAATATCAATGTATTGATTTAAATGTCTAAATATTAATTAATTGCGACTTACGATAGTTAATTTTTTACAAATAGTTAATTATCACAAGTCGTTAATATAAGGAGAACAATTTGATGAAGTATAGCAAATCAACCAAACCA
>PYJA01000040.1 GCA_003635185.1 Candidatus Poribacteria bacterium
TTGATGATTCTAACGGCACAAAACCATATCAACACATTGACAGCTTAGAGTGGAGCCAAACAGAACAGAAGTCGGGTAAACGTGTGAAAATCAACAAGTTCCCCAAAAATCATAAGGTGAAAGTATTCCGGGTAGTGTCTAATAAACGCACGGATTATGTTGCTACAAATGACTTGAACCAATCAGATGTGTCCGCTGTGCGACAGGTGTGTAGCGCACGCTGGAAGATTGAACAATTTCACCGTGAAACGAAACAACTCACAGGGATCGAAAAATGTCAATGCCGTTTACCCCGTATTGTGAGAAACCACATCACTTGTGCTGTATTAGTATGGATTTACCTGATGCAAAAAGCAAATGAAATGGGGCAAACGCTTTATCGAGTCAAAAATGAACCGTATTCTGATTTTCTACGCCAACAGCTAAAATCACCTACTTTGAAAATGGATATTGCGTAAGTCCTGTTAATGATATTTCAGTGATTTATCTCCCCACACGCTATCGCTATGGGGCCCGCCCCCTAAATCCCCCTTATCAGTGGGACTTTAAGAGAAAATGCGTAAGTCCTGAATCAGTGTTTTTCGTCTTTTTAACCCCCTAAATCCCCCTTATCAAGGGGGACTTTAAGAGAAAATGCGTAAGTCCTAATAAGTGAAAACAGAGGCAACATTTTACCATGTGTAAAAATTAACACACCTATTTTTCCAAAATGTCAAAAACGCTTCAACAATCTAAAACCAGAACCGTGACATCAAAATAATCTGGTCTGATCCTTGAAGTTGTCTTATCGTCCCTTTATTTGTTATCTTTTCATCAGGTTCTCGATCGGTATTCGGTAGGTTTGCCCAATAGAACAGTGAAATTGCGCCGTTTTCCATAAAGTTATATTGAGCGATGAATGTGAGTCTTCTGCCAGCATCACCTAAAATAGTCCTATCAGGATCAAACAAACCGTAACGTCCTGCTACAGTCAGCTGAGGAAGGACACGATACTTTGCCCCAAAATAGTACCCTTTAGAGTCTACATCATCCGTAGCAAAGGATGAAACCTTTCCACTATTTCCGAAATTGAATTCCCCTTCTAAACTCAAACCTCCGTAAGAGGCAGTTACAAATGCACCGATAAGACGGTCCCAATCTTCATCAGGCTGCTCAAATATACATGAGACCCCAGCACGGATTGGACCGAGTTGCCCGCCAACAGTGCCAAGTGCACCTTTCGCTGTTGCATTACCAGCGTTGAAAAATGCTCCGTTGTAAAACACTTTTCCTAAACTCCCACCGAGTTCAACACCAACGTCTCGCTTATTAGAACCGAGTCCGTAACCTTCTCGGACAAGGATATTATGATCCTTCTGTTTGATGCCGAACGGTAAACGAAATTGCCCAACTTTAACATAAAGATGTTTTGGAATAGCATCTACTGTAGCGAAAGCATTAAGTGTAGTCCCAACGTTGTTAGAAAGGGTCAATCGAACGTGTTCAGAGGCTTGTGCGTTGAAAGTCACTTCAGCTTGCATAAGGAGAAATCTGTCAACAGAGGAGTGGCAAGAGTTGCACCCGGCTACCGTGCCTTCCTCTTCATCTACATGCATGGTTTTGATAAAAGCTGTCTGCAGATCAAGTGAAGTTGTAAGTTGCTTGACGACCTCTTTTGCTTCTTCTGTAACCGCATCCATATCAAAATCTTCGGGAAATTCAAAATAGTTCTCTTCGAAAATCTCCCCAATTCGGTTTCGGGGACCGCCACCTGCAGGGTCAATGTGACAAAAATTACAATCTTTATCTAATTCAGTTGCAAATTCAGGTCGCGCTTCAGCGACGTTTGTCCAAAAACCTACACAGAAAAAATTAATTATCAGCGTAAATATAAACAGTGCAAGAAAATGCATTACAAGTCTATTGTGATATATATTCAAAAAGCGTACTCCTTTTTTATTTATAATTTTAGTGTTTTATCAAAAGTCCTCATCCAACGTCAGTCAAGTTCAGTAAAAACATAGTCTATATCTTCGACTCGGGCATGGCAACCCCAACATGTTGCATCTTGAAATGCAAGTTTAAATTCAGCATCCGGACCGTTTCGCGTATATTCAACGAACTTCCAATCGTTATGATCTGGATCACTACCAGCGACCTTCCGCATAATTGCTATTAACCAGATATAGTCTTGATTTGTCCGATATGCTTCTTTTACGACAATGCTGCCATCGGGATATGGGAATTGTTGTTCACCATCCGGTGCAATGGTCTCACGTTTTTGGTTGACATAAACGTTTTTTGTACCGTTGTGTGGGTCTCCACCTGGAACAGGCGGGATCGGTTCGGCGTTTAATTTTAGCCATTTTTCATAACCTGCAACATCTTCAGGGAGTCCCGGTAGTGTCACCACAGGTTCTTCAATTTCTTGTTCTGTGTCTTCTTGATTTGCTTCCTGAACAAGCTCCTCTAACTGATTTTCTTCCACGCAAGACGTGAAGATCACACAAGGAATTAACACGATAGTAATACCAAGAAGCACATTCAAAAATAGCCGGTCAAGTCTTTTGCTTTTCATCATAAACCTCCTTATTCAATATGCCTATAATATACAACAAAAAGGCAATTATAGCAATAACTAATTTGTATAACGCGTCCACTCTTTGAAAGTAAACGCGCAGGACTACTAATTGTTTCAGGACTTACGCATTCCCCCTTGAATGAATTTTAAGTTATTAATTCGGTAATTGGCAAGGTTTCCTAACCTTGCCAATTACCGAAATATTTATTTAAACTTCATAAGGAAAAGCAGGCAAAATCATCCTAACGAGGACGCATTTTCATGTCCATATAGGTGTTTTGTATTGATGGTCATTAGGTTTAGAATAATTTGAGAAATCTCATATTAATTTTTACTTGAATTTTTTATGGTGTGTGTTATACTGCAAGGAATCAGACTTATAGAATTCGCATGTGTGAACTTTATCCACATCTTTGCTAAGCAGTAGGCACGCTTTGTAGCGCGCTGTTAGTAATGTTTCAATAATCAAGTTTACTATGAATTTGAAGAGAAAATAAATGGAAGGCATTAATTATGACAAAATGTGCATTGATCAGTGGTAGAGGGATGGGTATGATGCATGGTGGAAATTTCCACAATCATCCAGATGCTGAAGTTGTCGCTGTTTGCGAAATGGACCCTGAACTTCTTGAAAAAGCGAAAGAACACTTCGGTGTTCCAGGGTATTTATCTATTCAAGAGTTGTTAGCAAACTGTGATGCTGAACTCGTCCTCCTAATCGTTAACGAAACTCGACGTATTCCACCGTTGCGTGAGCTTCTTGAAGGTGGACGGAATGTGTTCACTGAAAAACCTTTATGTGGACTACAGGGACAGGCTACAGTTCGAGAAGCAGACCTCGCCATCGCGGCACCTGCTATTGCTGCGTGGCGCGACTCCAACCTCAAATTCGGTATTGACTTCAACTACCGTTTTATGGAACATTTTAGAAAACTCCATGATGATGTTGTGGAAGGTAGATTGGGGGAAATTAAGATGGTGCATGCACGGGCGCACTTTAACTGTTGGTCACACATCATCGACCAGATTCTCTGGAATATGGGTACGCCTGAGTGGGTAAGTGTTGTTGGCGACCCAAATGAAGGTGGGGGTTGGAAACGTCTAATTCATATCGGTTGGGAAAACGGGGTAATCGGTTCGCTTGCCGGCACTAACCTATGGGGATACGATGACCATCCGCTTCGAGTCAAAATATTGGGTGATAAATCTTACGCAGAAGCAAAAGGTTTAGATGGGTCATATTTGCGGCGTAAAGCAAATAACTCTGAAGTAGAAGAAAAATGGGAAAACGAACCCGGCAAACCAGAGATGCCAGAGTCTTTCAAGAGAATGGCTGATGGTGTAATTAAAGCAATGCAGGCTGACCAACCGTTTCCTGCAGACGGCGAAGCAGCATGGGCAGAACTTTTGTTTGAAGCAGCGGTTCATCGTTCCGCTTTACAGAATGGTGCCCGTGTCTTTTTGGCAGATGTTGACAGAGCCGCGTTTGTCTAAAGTGACAAATGTGAAGACACTGTGGCGGGTGTAGCAAGAAAATTGTACCATAGGCATCAATTTAAGAAAACATAAGAATTATTATGCTCACTTTTCGATACACCCGGTTATTGGGTTTACCCTCTTTTTAGTCCCGTAGGGACGATATGTTTATCTTTCTATGCCGTTCCTACGGAACTCAAGAGGGGAGGGGCAACGTTTTTCTATAAACATATCGTCCCCGACAAATACCATACGCGTATTTGGCGTTGATTCACGGGACTAAAGATACCGCATAATACAAATCAAAATTCTTAAATTGACGCTTATGGTGTAGCAAGAAAACTGTACCTACCACAGTGTTTAAAATATCCAGACTGCCATCTGTCCGTCACCACGGTTGCACCATGCATAATAAGGGATAGCAGTAACCGCCATCCGCTTCAAACTCGGTTTCGGATGATAGAGACTATTTTCCCAATCAGAAGCATCAAACACTGTGCCGGTACCACGGATGAGCGTAATACCGCCGAGGAGTTCACTGTCAAACATCGCTTCAATTGCCGTGTCGTTAACGAATGATAAGGTTTCAAAAGCACCATCAGGATTGTCAACATCCTCAAAACAGTAGACCAGGGGGCCCCGATGTAATGCTGACCGTCCAAGATTATCCCGGACATAAGGATGGGCATAAATTTGTTCTATCGGCATATCCAATTTTAATTCCACTGTGTCGTTAGCATGCCACTCTCTGTCAATTGATAGGTATCCGTTAGACGCTGCTTTTGCATTATATGACTCGCCATTGATGTTTATATCAAAATTGCTACACCAACTTGGGACCCGCAGATTTAATGTGAACTTTGCGGGTGTATCAGGATCAACTGTGATTTTAACTTCTCCTGACCACGGATAATCAGTTTCTTGTGTTAGTTTCAGAGAGACATCCTTTGCAACTTTCACGGAAGCGGTCCCACCAACGTAGAGATTAATCCATAGGTCTTTTTCGGATTGCGCGTAGATGTACTGTCCGAGAGAACCGAGTAGACGTGCAATATTCGGTGGACAACATGCACATCCGAACCAAGGATGCCGATGTCTACCACCACGGCTTGCTAACGGATTCTGGTAAAAGAAACCTGTTCCATCAAGCGAAATTCCAGAGAGCGCACCATTGTAAAGAGCGGTCTCCAGCACATCAACAAAACGCGACTCACCTTTCAATAAGAACATTCGGTGTGCCCAAAAAATCAATCCGATTGATGCGCATGTCTCAGCATACGCAGAGAAATTAGGCAATTCATAATCCTGTGTAAATCCTTCATTGTGTCCAGACGGCCCCACGCCGCCTGTCACATACAGACGTTTCTCAACATTTTGCCAAAGTGCATCCAGTGCATTTGTAATACCGACATCGCCAGTTGCAGCAGCGATATCAGCAGCGCCAGCATAGAGATACATCGCCCGGACTGCGTGTCCCACACATTCTGTCTGCTCCTGTATCGGTAAATGTGCTTGTGAATACGTCCCCTCATATTTTCCATCGCGTGTGTAATGATGTTGGTACGCGCCGAGACCACCCGGTAAATCAGGATTTTCTAATTCCTTTTCAAAAACGGATGGAGAATGTCCGCGTTTTGTGACAAAATATTCCGCGAGGGACATATAACGCGCTTCGCCTGTCACACGAGCCAATTTCACTAACGCGAGTTCAATTCCTTGATGTCCTGGTAAACCGTCACGTTTCCCAGGTCCAAAAGTGTTGTCAATCAGATTAGCGAATCGACAGGCAACATCAAGTAGTTTTTGTTTCCCTGTTGCTTGATAATGTGCGACTCCTGCTTCAAACAGGTGTCCAGCACAATACAACTCATGCATCATACCGAGATTCTGCCATCTCTTTTGCGGTTCAACCAGCGTAAAATAGGAATTCAGATAGCCATCTTTTTGTTGGCTTTTGGCAATTGTGTCAATAACTTCGTCCAGTTCTGTTTCCCATGCAGGATTGGGATGTGTTTGCAGCGTATAAGATGCTGCTTCCACTAATTTGTGAACATCTGAATCGTTAAAGAAAATGCCTTCGAAGTTGCCTGATATTAAACCAGCGGCTTTCGCAAAGTTATTTATCCTGCCAGTTGTTCGGCACTGCTCCAGTTCATGTGGGATAGTTTTCTCTGAATTCGTTGCTTGGCGAGGTGCCCAGAAACGATCTTTAATAGTGACTTCTGTGAAAGGTACTGTTTTCAAAATATTATCCTTTGTTGTTTTATGGTGAAATATAAATTTAACCACCTACCGAAAATGGAGAAATAAAAATTATGGAAATAGGATAAATCCCGTTAATTTAGTTCTACATGTTTCCGTCTTGTCGGTTAGCGAGTTGCGCCCGCAGTGTTTCTAATTCAGCTTCAAGCTCCTGCCGCCGTGCAGCTTCTTTTGCTGCCATCATTTCCGCCTCTTCTCGGAGGTTTTGTTCTTGTATGCGGAGGTTCTGTTCTTGTATGCGGAGGTTCTGTTCTTGTATGCGGAGGTTCTGTTCTTGTATGCGGAGGTGTGCTTCTTCCCTGGATGTTGTTATCAGGGTCCCATCAGGTAGGAACGGGCGTAAAAGCCTTACGTGACTATCATGTTGTACTTCCCATCGAAACCAAAGATTTAAGACTTCGCTGAATATTCCACCTTGTGCATCGGGTTTGATCTCAAGGATGTTACCTGAGCGACTTCGCTGCCATCCACAAAACTCCGCAGGTTTATCGATTTCAGGTTGATGGATGAAGTATTCTTGAACACCCATATCAATCAGATACAACTGAACTTTTTTATGCCGGTCCTGGTTTGCTGTAGCATCAGAAAGAAACTCAAATACTGCAACAGGAATTGCACCTTCTGACCACGTATAAAAACTGCGACGCTGCGGATATTTTTCAACACCAAAAACAACGTAAATATCAGGTGCAACGAACTTTGTGACATCCCCTTCACGATAATAGATGAAATTGTCAACACCGATGTATATATGTTCATTGATTGCGAAATATCGCGAAAGTTGATCAGAAAGAATAGTAATTTGATCGGCGTGAAATCCTGTCGCTGCCATAGGTTCGTCGTCCTCAAACGGGTAGCCTTCAATGTAAACGGTCGGTTTCCCACTCGCTTTTGGAAAGATGGGCATATACTTTTTTCGTTTAAATTCAAATTCGTGGACGGTATCCATGATTTTCTCCGTTGCATATCAGAATAGGAATATCTTTCTCTGTGTGAGAGGGTAAAGTATTCCCCAACCGTTTTAAAAGTAAACTTTTAACTCTAACATATTTCTTAAAATTTTTACCCAAGTTGCTACCTTACCGTAGCAACTTGGGTAATTTTAACAGAATATGGATTCTTTATCAAGTTGAATTTTAGGTAAACTTTGAAGTATACTTTAGGAGAGTAGAATAGAGATCATCTGAGCGATCACTGTAGCCCTTCCAGGCAAAGCACGTTATTCTTCAAGATTGAAGTAAAGCATACCTTTGTTTTGCGTGCCTACGTATAACGTGTTCCCATCAACAGCAAAAGAGGTTACACTATCAGGGATTTCTGAGACGACCTGTTCCCAAGTACCACTTTTCAAGCGATAGATACCTGTCCCTTTAGTGATGCCAAAAAGCGTTGTGCCATCAGCTGTCAAATGCTCCATAATAAGATTCGTCCCCTCAGAGTCAGTAACGACGCGCCAATTTCTTCCACCATCCGATGTAATGATACCTGCATCCGTTGCTACATAAACGGTGGCCCCAGCAACCATAATCTCTTTGAAAACCGTAACAACAAATGGTAGCGCTGGCGTGAGATCAATCCAATTAGTTCCCCTATCATACGATACAACAAGGTGTCCATCCCGTTTTCCGACGTAGACGGTGTCCCCTGAAGCGGCAAGTTTGAGATAGTTATCTGCAATGTCCAAAGATAATGCATCCGTTTCTTCAACACCCATAGCCTGCCATTCTGTATCCCCGGGTTCCCATCGGAAAAGCTTAAAGTTGTATTCTATGTAGAACGTGTTACCACTTACGGCAAACGCACCACGCAACCCAGATCTGCGAAGTATCCTTTGCTGTTGCTCATTTTTTTCAACTAATTGTCTGAAGAACACTGTTGCACCAGAGAATCTTTCTTGCAATTGTTCAACGAACGCCTCATCTGACATGGTAGGTTCTCTTTGAGATAGTTGGCTCGCTATCCATGGGTCAAAGACAGGCATGTCTTGAATCGGCACTAACCTATTGCCATCTGTAGACAAGCGATATATACGTGTATCTTTGTTGCCATAAGCACTAAGACTAAATGAACTGCAACCTTTTGCATAAATAACACCTCCAGATTTAACTATCTGAGTAATCTCCGGTGGGTATTCTCTGTCCCATGTTGTCATCGGCATATTGGTCGGAATCGTTTTCCAAGACTTACCATGGTCAGCAGTCTTTAGCATATCTCCAATACTTCCATAAATTATCGGAGGTATGTTCCGCTTTTTATTATCTTCTTTAAACACAATTAGACTACTTATCCCACTCATTTCCGGCGTAACATTTACCACGTCCCATGATTTACCGCTATCAGTAGAACGTTGAAGTCCTTCATCAGGGCTGCCGAGATAAAAAACACGCTCGTTTAATGCCAAGGCAGGAGAATTAGAAAACATTGTAGGCGAAATACCTTGTGCTTGTAGTGGCATCCATGTATCTCCGCCATCAATAGAACGAACAATTCCCTGCTCTATTGCCAGAAGCGTATCACCTGCAGCAACGAGTCTGATATCGATTAACCATCCCATTCTTGATTTCCAGACGTGTGTTGGCGTAATATCTTTCCACGAATTTCCCAAGTCAGTTGAGCGAAATATCCACCAACCTCGTTCACCTTCCGCTGCTTTGTTAGGATCAAAATGGGCATTAACGGCGAATGCATACAACTTATCTTTGGTTGCTGTAATGGAAAAACATGACTTTGCTTGAGGGACTGGGAATTCTGCTAAACGTTGCCAACTACCGGAGTTCCAGCGATAGACATGACCTGCTAAAGCAAATACCGTGTCTTGAACCGTTACAATATAATTAGGTTCGCTGGGAAATTCATCGTTTATATTTTTCCATGTCTTGCCTTTATCCTCAGAACGGAAAACACCGTTTTGTTCAAATATGACATAAAACGCTTGTTGTGTTAGCAACAGTTCATTTGGCGTATCATATTCTTTCGGCCATTGGTAAACTATATTCCATGTCTTACCATCGTCCTTTGAAGCTAAGAGTTTATTAGATGGAACAATATAAAGGGTATTGTCCCATTCTGCCATAGGAAAGTCAAGTAGCCAATCGTTAGTTAGTGTGCTAATGTCGCTAACGTGTTGCCATTCAGCACTATCGTCTTGCAATCTATAGATATGTCCACCAGAAAAAGTGTAAAGCACTCCCTCAGAGGTTGCAAGTAGACCTTCTACCATACTTCCTGCAGTAGGTGCTGATTGAATCCACTGCTGTTTGGGAATAGAAAGGTCTTCTCCTTCAGACTGTGCAGCAGCAAACAATACTTCATCTGGTTGCTGACCGTCATTACTGTTTTTGCCAAGTGCATTTGTACTCCCAAGTTGATTTTGAATATCTGGTTCTACCTCCAGATTTAGCACAATAGGAGTATCAACAAGTTCAACTGTTGCTTCAGTTTGTGCATCCAAACTATAGGGTTGCTGAAAACGTGGTAAGTATTGACTGCCTAACCCAAGCATTAAAACAATCAAAACGACACTTGATGCAGCAGCTATCCACGGCACCAAGGGTTTACTGCCAGTAGGTGCAGCGGGTTTTAGTCGTGCGATTTCTCGCATAATGTTATCGGTTAAGTTCGGTGAAATTTGAAAATGTTCAAGGGCTTCTCTAATCATTGTTTCCTCCTTTTGTAAACGTTGCTGTGCGCGGCGGAGACGACTCCGGATCGTATTTGCCGATACACCCAAAAACGCGCCGATCTCTGCACTGGACATCTCACTGAAATAGTGTAGTGTGATAATCGTGCGCTCACTCTCTGGTAATTTGGCAAGCAGCTTCTTGACGACTTCGCGTTGCGCTTCTACTGCTGTCCGTTCCTTCTCTTCAACGACGTATTGCGAATATGTCACTTTTCCAAACTGTGAGTTTCTTATATCTTCCAGCGACTGCGTCCGCAAACGCTTTTTACGAAGCCACGTATTACTATTGTTAGTGGCAATCACGTAAAGCCAACTCGCAAAACGCTGCGGCTTCTTCAGTGTCGCTAATCCTTGATATGCCTTTAGGAATGTATCCTGTGTAATTTCCTCAGCAATATGGAAATCTCCAATTTTACGCCATACAAGCGCGTGAACCGGCTTTTGGTACTTTTTCACAAGTTCAGTGAAGGCAGTATCATCGCCATTGAGAATGCGATTAATAAGCTCAACATCAATGGTTTTCATGGAATTACCTCCGATCGCTCTATAGTGACGCACGTCAGGAGGAAACTGGTGCATAATTCTGCATATTTACAAATTGGATGGTTGGAAACAGTGAAATACTATTTTACCAAATCGGGTGGGTTTGTCAAGAGGTGAGGTTTGTTGGCAAACAAAACTTCTGTAAATTTACTTGTAGGCGCGCTTGCCAAGCGCGCCTACAGGCGGGTTTGCAGTGATTATGCGTTTTATACATTATTCTTCAAGGGTGAAATGAAGCATACCGTTTCTTTCAGTGCTTACATATAATGTGTTTCCAGCAACAGCGAGAGATGTTATGATATCCCTCATTTCGAATGTGCTTGGTATACTGGTAACAATTTGATTCCAAGTGCCGTTTTCCAAACGAAATATAGCATTCCTTTGAAATACATGTGTCATTTTGGTAATTCCGTAAAGTGTCGTGCCATCGGTAGCTAAATGCTCCATGATAAGATTTGTTCCATCAGAATCAGTGACGACCTGCCAATTTCTCCCATTATCTGATGTAATAATACCTGCATCCGTTGCTACATAAACTGTGGAACCCACAAACACGATATCTTCAAAAACTTTAACTTTAAACGGTAAACCCGGTGTGAGATCAACCCAATTATTACCTCTATCAAACGATACAACAAGGTGTCCATCGCGTTTTCCGTAATAGACAGTGTCACCTAAAGCTGCAAGTTTGGAAATTATGAAGTGTGGCTTAAATATGTCCACAGACAATTCAGCGGTTTCTTCCTGACCTATCTCGTGCCATTCAGTATTACCAGGTTCCCATCTAAAAAGTTTAAAGTTATATTCCGTATAGAATGTGTCAGCACTAACTGCAAAGGGGCCAAGTAATCCAAGTTCTTCAAGTTTAATTCGCTGTTGAGGGGGGAACTGGAGCATCTGTTGGAAGAATTGGGTCGCACCAGAAAAATCTTCTTGCAGCCCTTCAATCGAGAGATTTTGAGCCGAATGCAGATGCATTCTCAATTTAAATGAGTCGAAAGTTGGCATGTCTTGCATAGGGACTAAAGTGTTCCCGTTGTCAGATATTATGTAATGACCTACCTTTCCCTCACCAAGAGATCCTCCTTTAACATAGATATCATCGCCTGATTTAACAATCTGGGTTATTGTGGGTACGTTTCCTCTGTTTGGGGTTGACATAGGTGTATCAACACGAACAGTCTTCCAAGACTTGCCGTTATCAGTAGTCTTTGCTATCTCACCCACTTCAACAATCGCGTGGAGAGTCAGCGTCTTTTCTTGCTCTTTTTCGTTTCTCTTAGAAGCGATAAGATTGTACAATACCCGCCTGTCCGTATCCTGAGTGATTCTTACCATGTCCCATGACTTACCACCATCAGTAGAACGATAGAGACCGTCATCGCTGCCGACATAGAAGGTGTTTTCATTTAACGCTACAGCATGGTTTCCACTCCGCATTAACGGTGACGTGTCTTGTGATTGTGGTGGCATCCATGTGTCCCCACCATTGGTAGAACGTACCATACCCCGTTCCATTACCAGAAGTGTATCACCAATTGCAATCATCTTTGCATGGGGTGGCCATCCCTTTATAGACCAAGCGTTTGTCGGTGTTATATCTGTCCACGAATCCCCAAGGTCAGTTGAACGGAATATCCACCAACCACGTTCTTGCCCTTGATCTATTTTTTCATGGTCAACATTTCCCTCTTCCCAATTAAACAGTCCCGCAACATATAGCTTATTTTCAGCAGAAGCAACTGTGTAAATGTTCCTGACAGGAACTGGAAATTCCAGAGGTTTCCAGCTATCGTCCTCCAAACGGTAAAGTCTTCTGTATGTTTCAGCAAACAACGTGTTTTCGACTTTGACCAATGATTTGAGATACTTTATTTTCTTATCGTGTATTGCTTTCCATGTCTTCCCTATATCTTTAGATCTAAAGATACCTTTATCAAATGCAACGAAAAATACGTGATCCATTTGCAGAAAATCGATCACGTTATAATCATTAGGCCAAGAGTAAAGTAAATCCCATGTTTTACCTTTATCTTTTGAAGCGAAGAGTTTGTTAGACGGTAAAAGGTAAAGAGTGTTGTTCCACTTTGAAATTGTGGGACTGATCCTCCAACTGGTATCCAATTGCATGTCTTCTGAGATAGATTGCCAGATCGTTCCATTGGCTGGCAATTTGTAGATACCACTATCAAAATTGTAAACGTAGAGATCATCTTCAGGTGTCGCGTGGAAATTCGTAACCCTACTCCCTCTGATAGGTTCAGACTGAATCCACTCCTGTTTGAGAACGGATACCTTGTCCTCTTCTTCGGTTTCTGCGGCAGCCAATAAAACTTCATCTGGTTTCTGACCGTCGTTCTCATTTATACCTAACGCATTTGAATTGCTAAGTTGATTTCTAACATCTGGTTCTGTATCAAGATTTAGTACGGTCGGTGCATCAACGAGCTCAACCGTTGTTTCAGCTTTTGCATCCAAACTATAAGGTTGCTGAAAATGCACTAAGTGTTTACCACCTATACCAAGCATCCACATAATTAAGATAGCACTTGAAGCAGCAACTGCCCAAGGCACAAGCGGTTTGCTGGCGGAAGGCGTAGGTTTAAGACGAGAAATTCCTTGCATAACGTTCTCAGTGAGATGGGGTGTGATTTGGTAATTCTCTAAAGCTTCTCTTATCATGGGTTCCTCCTTTTTTAAATGCTGGCGTGCACGGTAGAGCCGATTCTTAATCGCACTAACCGATACACCTAAAAACCTGCTTATCTCTTCATACGTCATTCCCCCGAGGTAGTAAAGCGTGATAACCGTGCGATCACTCTCTTGCAACTTCGCAAGCAACTTCTTGACAACTTCGCGCTGCGCTTCTACTGATGCACGCTCGTTTTCTGCACTGACATAGCTGGAATAGGCCGCTTTTTCTAACTCAGCACTATCGGTATTTTCCAAAGACTGAGTCTGCAAACGTTTCTTACTAAGCCATGTCTTGCAATGGTTCGTTGCTATCACATAAAGCCAACTTGCAAACGAATGTGGTTCTTTCAGCGATGACAATCTTTGATATGCCTTTAGGAATGTTTCCTGTGTAATATCTTCTGCAATGTGGAAGTCTTGAACCTTCCGCCATGCAAGCGCGTGAACAGACTTATGGTATTTGTTAACCAATTCGGAAAACGCAGTATCATCACCATCAAGGACACGTTGTATGAGTTCAACATCAGCATTTTTCATTGAAAACCTCTGAAAAAGGGAATTTATCATTTCACATCAATATATAATGACTCAAGATGAAGTGAAAAAGTCTCAAGTTTTTCAAAAAAGAGGAAAGAGAGGATAATGTTCAATTATTATATCATTATCCTCTCTTTTTTCATATTTGTATAAATATGGTAGGCTTTAGAATTAATTGGACATTATGTTCGGTTAGGAAACCGAACCATAGGTGTCAATTTAAGCACATAATTACCAGATTCTCTCTTGTGGGAGGGCTTTGTCCGCCCGATTTTTTCTTGTAGGAGCGACCTCCAGGTCGCGACCTGGAGGTCGCTCCTACAGAATGCAAGAGGCGCAATGAATTGCGCGACTACAAACGCTCATATTCTTAAATTGATGCCTATGGTTCGGTTAGGAAATCGAACCTACCAGGGGTGTTGTAGCACAAACTATTAGTTTGTGCTACAATATGCTTCACTATATACTACGTTGTTAGCGTCTTCAACATTTAGGATATAGGAAGGGATTGGTGGCATTGGATACCTACTGGATAAGGTAGATTATTCTTCAAGATTAAAATGAAACATACCTTCGTATTTTGTGCCGACGTATAGCGTATTTCCATCAACAACGAGGGAATTTACACGAATCGGCACATCAGAGACGATCTGTTTCCAAGTGCCGTTTTCCAATCGATAGACACCTGTTCTTTTGGAAACACCATAAAGCGTCGTTCCATCAACCGCCAGTTTGTTCATATTGATAGGCGTTCCATCTGAATTGGTGACGGCTTGCCACCGTTTTCCATCACTTGATTTAACAACTCCTTCATCAGTTGCTACATACACCGTGGAACCCGCAAATACAATATCTTTTAAGGCTTTAACTTTAAACGGTAAATTGTAGGTGATATCAATCCAATTGTCGCCTCTATCAAAAGATACGACGAGTTGTCCGTCCCGTTTTCCGACGTAGACTGTGTCACCTAAAACCGCAAGTTTGAACCCGCGAAGCCAAGACGTAAGGATTTCGCCAATCTTTTCCTTAGGCAAACCTTCTTGTTCTAATGCCTCTATAACTTTTTTATATGTGAGTTCCGCTGTCTCTTCCACACCCGTGTCGTACCACTCTGTATCACCGGGCTTCCATCTGAAGAGTTTGAAATTGTATACCATGTAGAATGTGTTGCCACTGACTGCAAACTGACCGCCCAAACCACTATTTATAAGTTGAGTTTGTTCAGTATACAGTTGCCTCTGAATTTCTGCATCTTGCTTCTGAATTTCCCCTTCTGCTAACTGTTTGAAAAACTGATCCGAACCCAAGCCATTCTTTTTCAGTTTCTCAAAGAAGGACTTGTCTGACATATTCAGATGACCTTGGAATCTCTGTGATACTAAGATTTTTATTTTTTGCGAGCTAAGGTGAGGCATACCTTGAATCGGAATAAAGTTTGCACCATCTGTAGATATCCGATATATGCCAGCTTCTTCATCCCTAAGAGATCTTCCACCAAATTTGGCATAGAGAATTCCATCGGATTCGCCGATCTGAGTAAATTGCGGAGGAGCTTCCTGATTAGGATTAAATTTCGTGATTTGTCTCTTTGGATTGATTACTCGCCAAGATTTTCCATTGTCCCTGGATTTATATATGTCGCTGAGAATCAGAGCGTAGAAGGTTCCTGAAGGATTTTGCCCATTATTATTTCGAATGGATATTAGGTTGTCTATTCTGCTCTCCATGCCAACATTAAACCGCTCCCACGATAGCCCCCCATCAATCGAATACAGTATTCCGGAATTGCCAGATGAAAAATATGTACTTTCATTAATAGCCACTATCTGTGAAATACCACTACTTGAAATGGGAATGCCGGTGTTTTCCACAAGTGTCCATGTGTTTCCATTGTCAATTGAACGTGCTACAAAACCATCGTTTTTGCCAATCACTAAAACTGTTTTTCCTGCTGCGGCAAGTTCTACTGCGGGAGGATCCCCCATAAAATGCCAGGCATTTGTAGGCGTTATATCTGTCCACGAATCTCCGTTATCGGTTGAGCGAAAAATCCACCAGGATTGTTTCTTCCAATCATTCTTTTCAAAATGTAATTCTGCTTTCACATAGAGATTGTCTTCAGTTCCTGCAAACGAAGTAAAAAATTCGGCTTCATCCACCGGAAATTGCAAACGTTCCAAATTGCCTGCATTAAAACGATAAAGCCCTGTGTCTGTAGAAGCAAAGAGTGTGTCTTGAACTACATCCAACGAATGAAATCTGCCTGACAATCTCACTGGAGTCCACGTCTTTCCAGAGTTTGTAGAGGAGAAAATACTATCATCATGGACAAGGTAAAACGCTCCGTCTGTTATTACCAAATCACGCACGTTGCCTTCTGGACATTTGCCGACTGATTGTAACGTTTTACCACCATCCGTAGAACTCAATAGTTCATCATTAATTACAACATATAGCTTGTCGTTCAATTTCGCCAGAGGGATTTCATCGTCCCATCCTGTTGCAAGTTTACTTACGTCTTTTACAAGCTGTAATTCAGATATATCAACAAGTAGTTTATAGATATATTTACTGGGGTGAACTAAGTAGATTTCCTCATCGGGTGTAAGAAATAGATCACCCATATAGATTCCCATTTCGGGTATGTTTCCCTTAATCCATTCCTGTTTTTGAGCAACAGTATCTTTCCCTTCCGTCTGCGCGGATGCTAATAAAATCTCATCTGGTTTCTGTCGGTTACTATCGTCATTACCAAGTGCCTCTGAATTTCCAAGTTGACGCTGAACGTCTGGTTTCGCGTCAACATTTAGGACAATAGGTGCATCAACAAGTTCGACCGTCGTTTCAGCTTGTGCATCCAAACTATACGGTTTCTGAAAACGCGCTAAGTACTGGCTGCCTAACCCGAGCATAAAAACAATCAAAACGACACTTGATGCAGCAGCTATCCACGGCATAAGTGGTTTACTGCCAGAAGGTGCAGCGGGTTTAAGTCGTGCCACTTCTTGCATGATGTTATCGGTCAAGTTCGGTGAAATTTGGAAATGGTCGAGAGCTTCTCTAATCATTGTTTCCTCCTTTTGTAAACGGTTCCGCGCACGTTGCAGTCGACTTTTTATAGTCCCTGTAGAAACCCCTAAAAATTTGCTAATCTCTTCAACCGTCATCTCACCGAGGTAGTGGAGTGCCATCACCGTACGTTCGCTCTCTTTCAGCTTTGCGAGGAGTCTCTTGACCACTTCGCGTTGTGTTTCAACGGCCGTATTTGCCCGTTCTTCTACGACATGTTGTGAATAAGCATCCCTCTGTCCCATCGTTATCTCTGTGTCCTCCAACGGTTGCGTTTGAATCCGATTTTTGCGGAGCCATGTGGCGCATAGGTTTGTCGTAATCACATAGAGCCACCCAGAAAATTGGTTTGGATTTTTCAGTGTGTGAAGTCTCTGATACACTTTCAGAAAGGCATCTTGGGTGATGTCCTCAGCGATGTGGAAATCCCCAATTTTTCGCCACGCCAGTACGTGAACCTGTTTTTGGTACTTTTTCACAAGTTCCGCGAAAGCAGTTTCATCACCAGCGAGAATTTGTCTGATAAGTGCAACATCATCGTTTTTCATCAGGTGTCTCCAAAAAGCGATAGTTTGATTATTAACATATCAACCTATAATGACGCAAGTTAGATGCAAAACGGTTGCATAATTCTGCAAAAAGTGAGATTTTGGAGGAAGATAGAAAAAAGGACGACATGCTGTGCTGTCCTGATGTGATTACAGTGAACTTTAGAATTAATTGGACATCAGGATCGGTTCGGTCAGAAAACCGAAACTACCGCAGACACTGTAGCACAACCTATTAGTTTGTGCAGAAACGGAACACAACCTAAATGAAGTTTAAGTTATTAATTGGGTAATTTATTTTTTAATCCTCATGCAGGTTGTGCTACAAAATGCCCCTTTAATTCTAAATGTCACTATAGTTATTGTTCGAGAGTTAAATGCAGTATACCTTCGAATACTGTACCTAAGTATAAATTGCTGCCAGCAACAATAAGAGATGTTCCGTTAGCCGTTACATCCATAATTTCACCTTCCGGTATCTCTGTGATGATCTGTTTCCAAGTACCAGTATCACTTTCTAAAATATACAGATCCGTTTTTTTGGTGATACCATATAGTGTTGTGCCATCAACTGCTAATTGTTCCATGATGAGATTTGTTCCCTTTGCATCAGTAAGGGTATGCCAATTTTTGCCATCATCAGATGTAATCATACCTGCGTCTGTTGCAACATACACGGTGGATCCAGCAACCATAATCTCTTTGAAAGTTGTAACAGGAAATGGCATTGCTGGCGTGAGATCAATCCAATTATCTCCTCTATTAAAAGATACGACAAGGTGGCCATCACGTTTTCCGACGTAGACTGTGTCTCCTGATACGGCAAGTTTGAGATTTCCCCGTGTTTTGGAAGAAGTTTTTTCTTGCCTGATGTCTTGCCATTCTGTATCACCTGGTTCCCATCGAAAGAGTTTAAAGTTGTACTCCATATAGAACGTATCATCACTTACTGCAAAGGTTCCGTTAAGTCCTCTTCGGATGAGTCTTTCCTGTTGTTGAGGAGTTGATATAAGCAACTCATTGAAGAATTGAGTTGCTCCAGAAAACTCTCCCTGTAGCGTCTCTATAGAGAGATTTTGATGTTTACGCAGATGGTCTCTTAATCTCCTTGAGTCGAAGGTAGGAATTCCTTGAATAGGGACTAATGTATCACCATCTTCGGATACGCGATAGAAACGCAATTCTCCGATGGGATAATCACTTTGACCTCGTGCATAGATTACATCACCTGTTGTAGTTAGCTGATAAATCCTTGGCTGGTCTTCTCTTACAGGCATCGTCATAGGCATTTCAACCTGAACGGTGTTCCAAGACTTACCTTGGTCAGTTGTTTTTACAATCCTTACCACATCAATCCCGTAGAGAGTAGGATGCCTGTTTGGCATTTTTCTGTTTTCATTGAATTTGATTAGGTTTTCTATGATATACCTCATCTTATTCTGAGTGATTCTTACTTTTTCCCATGATTGACCAGCGTCAGTGGATCGGTGTAAACCGCCTCTTGTAACAAAAAATGTGCTTTCATTTACTGCTACAGGAGCTATATCAGAGGATACTTTCATAGGGAAAGTGGTAGAGGCTTGTGGTGGCATCCAAGTATCACCTCCATCGGTAGAGCGCACCAGCCCTTGTCCCATCAACAGAAGAGTTTCACCAGCAGCAACCAGATTGATATCGGGTGGCAACCCCTTTACGGGCCAGGCATTTGTCGGCGTAATATCTTCCCATGAATTTCCGAGGTCTGTTGATCTGAATATCCACCAGGTCCGCTGTTGTCCCTCCTGTGCTGCTTTGTCATCAAGAGAGTCACTACCTAATGATGCCATTACGTACAGTCGATCTTTGGTGGCAGCGGCACTGGTGACCAATATTGCTTCAGGTACGGGTAATTTTACACGTTCCCATCTATCTGTGTTCCAACGATACAACCCAGTGTTTGATCCAACATATACTGTGTTCTGTATTGCTATAAAAGCGTTGGAACCTTGAAACAATTCAACATCTACATCCTTCCATGTTTGACCTTTATCCACTGAACGGAAAACGGCATTGTTAAATTGGACCCAAAATGCTTGATCTGTAAGCACTAATTTGTAAGGCAAACGATAATCATCTGTCCATGAATGAACAATCTTCCAGTTCTTCCCATCATCTTCTGAAGCTAAGAATAAGTTTTGTAAGACAATATATAAGGTGTTGTCCCACTTTGCTATCGGAACTTTACTTGCACTATTGATCTCAATCTGTTTATCATGGGCTTTTGTGATGTCAGCACTCACTTGTTGCCATCCGGTTTTATCGTCTTGCCATTTGTATATGCGTGCAAAATTAACAGCGTAAAGTTCTTTCTCTTCGGTGGCACATATACCTTGTACTAAGCTTCCATAGATAGGTTCAGACAGGATCCACTGCTGTTTAGGCGTTGAAACATCTTCTCCTTCCGCCTGCGCGGCGGCTAATAATATTTCATCGGGTTTCTGACCATTGTTATCACTTTTACCAAGCACATCTGAACTCCCAAGTTCACGCTGAACGTCTGGTTTCGCGTCAACATTTTGCACAATAGGGGCATCAACAAGTTCAACCGTCGTTTCAGCTTGTGCATCCAAACTATAAGGTTTTTGGAAACGCGCTAAGTATTGGCTGCCTAACCCAAACATAAAAACAATCAAAACGACACTTGATGCAGCAGCTATCCACGGCATAAGCGGTTTACCACCCGAAGGTGTTGCGGGTTTAAGTCGTGCCACTTCTTGCATGATGTTGTCGGTTAGGCTGGGTGAAATTTGAAAGTGTTCGAGAGCTTCTCTAATCATTGTTTCCTCCTTTTGTAGACGTTGTCTGGCACGGTAGAGCCGATTCTTAATCGCGCTGACCGATACACCTAAAAACCGGCTTATCTCTTCATACGTCATTCCCCCGAGGTAGTAAAGCGTGATGACCGTACGATCACTCTCTTGCAACTTTGCAAGCAACTTCTTGACAACTTCGCGCTGTGCTTCAGCCACTGTTCGTTCTTTTTCCGCAATCACATAGCTGGAATAGGTCGCTTTTTCTAACTCTGCACTATTTGTATCTTCCAACGGTTGCGTCCCCAAACGCTTCTTACGCAGCCAGGAGTTACAGCGATTTGTTGCTATCACATAAAGCCAACTTGCAAACGAATGTGGTTCCTTCAGTTCTGGCAGTTTCTGATATGCCTTTAGGAAAGTTTCCTGTGTGATATCCTCGGCGATGTGGAAATCTTCAACCTTCCGCCACGCAAGCGCGTGAACCTGCTTTTGATATTTTCTCACAAGTGTGGAAAACGCAGTATCATCACCCTCAAGGACACGTTGGATGAGTTCAACATCAACATTTTTCATCGGATACCTCTGAAAGAAGGGAAATTCATAATTTTACATCAACATATAGACGCTATTTGAAGTGAAAAAGTCTCATAATTCTGCAAAATAGGAGTAAACTCAGTTTGAGAAGGTTGAGATTCTATTTTGTGATAACAAAGGTAAGGCACTTTCGCAGCCAAATGTTATAGTGAAATACATAATTACTTGGACATTGGCGAGGTTAGGAAACCTCGCCAGCAGAGATGTACACCTGCTGCTGGTGAGGTTTCCTAACCTCACCAAATTACCGAAATATTTATTTAAACTTCATATAAGGGGACTTAGGGGTTAAAAAGACTGAAAACACTGAAATACTGGACTATTTAACCTCCCTGCCCCCTTATCAAGGGGGAATGCGTAAGTCCTGTATATTTTTGTAACCATTCTTTTAATAAAGGCGTTATTACAAGTATAAGGTAATTTGCAGTCATAGAAAGTATAAGGAAATTTGCAGTCATAGAGGATAAAAAAATGCAGACACAATCCGCTGAATTCTATTCAAATATAAACCCGCTTGTTGGACTTTCTGCAAAGACTTTACGTTTATATAGTGCTTTGGAAGTTTTTCGGGGTAAATCAGAATCCCTTGAAAAACCGGAATGGTTCCAAACTCCGAATCGGGATGAACTTCTCACAAAGGTCGGGTTTTCAAAAACAGAGATTGATAAAGGCATCACAGAATTAATAGACGCTGAATTATTGCAGATTCAGGATAGAAACAGTGATCAGTGGTATTGTTTGAAATAATAGAACTATGCCTTTCTTGAAAATTCCGCGTCTTATCTTAGCTTCTGCTTCCCCGCGCCGTGCCAATTTATTATCTCAAATTGGATTGAAGTTTGAAATATATCCCAGCAATATCCCAGAAAATCCACCTAAAAACAGTGCGTCTCCTGAGTTCGTAACCAAAGAACTTGCCCTACAGAAAGCACGATCCGTTGCTGAACGTCATACAGAAGGGTTTGTGATTGGAGCGGACACGTTAGTTTCATTGGAAGATGAACTTCTTGGCAAACCAAAGAACACGACACATGCACAAGAGATGTTGGCCTACCTTAGTGGTACATGCCACAACGTAGTAACTGGCGTTGCCCTCATAGATGCCAAACGAAAGACAGAAAAAACGTGGGCAGAAACAACACAAGTGTATTTCAGAGAACTTTGCCCCGCAGAGATTGCTGCTTACATTGAAACTGGAGAAGCCACAGATAAAGCCGGCGCGTATGGAATTCAGGGGCGTGGCGCAGCTTTTGTAAAACGGATTGAAGGGTGTTATTTCAACGTTGTTGGTCTTCCTTTGGCGAGCCTTGTCCAAGAATTAATGGAATTTGAACCTGATGCTGGGACCTAAGCATTACACAACTACTGAAGGATACACACCCCTTATTGGCCCCGGGGAATTGGGTATCACAAACCTGCATTTCGGCATCCTCAATCTTGCTCCCGAATCAACATTTTTTGACCACTCTGATGATTGTGAAGTTGTCTTGGTTGCGTTAGGTGGACACTGCACGTTGTTGGTTGGTCATAACGGCAACAAAGCGAATGGAACTTTAGGTGAACGTGCAAATGTTTTTGATGGAGATGCATGCATTGCCTATATTCCGCACCATACCACCTATGAAGTTATTACAAACAGAAATGGGATTGAGATAGCAATTTGTAAAACGCCATCTCACAAGGATAAAGCAGCTGTCATTTTAGAAGCAGGCGAGATAGAAGTTGAAACCGATTATCAACTTTGTATTATAGAAAACGATGTTTCAAGTGAATGGATCGGGGAAGCAATTTGTTTCTATCGATTTCAAGATGAAAATGGATCTGTAACACTACAATTTATTGATCCTGAAAAGAAAAAAGCGCGCATTGTTCTGCACAACAATGATCTGCTTGTGATACCAGAAAAAACCCGCGCGCGTTTGATAACCTGTGAAGGTGTGTGTTATCAGCTATTGATAACACATTCTACTCCCCTTCAATGAGCTCACCGCCTTTTTTGAGAAAAGCGACAGCACTCAACGATATATGCACCTTCACTTCCTGATTGTTCATTTCCCCGACAGAGAGCAAAAGAATCTTCTTATCATTGTCAACGCCAAGAATTTTGCCGTGCAATCCGCCATTTGTTACGATCTCATCACCTTTTGTTAGATTCTCAAGCATATTTTGGTGTCTTTTCCGTTTTGCTTGTTCGGGTCGCAACAAAAGAAAATAAAAGATACCCCCTATTAGTATAAAGGGAATAAGCATACTTGCAATTGATTCCATAAAGGACCTCCTTCAGTTTTATAGAATTAGCATTGCATCGCCGTAGCTGTAAAACCGATATTCATGTAGTAGTGCTTCCTGATAAGCCTTCTGTATCAAAGCTCTATCAGCGAAGGCGCTTACAAGCATAAGCAATGTAGATTTAGGTAGATGGAAGTTGGTAAGCAACACATCTACAATTTTAAATTGATAACCGGGATAGATAAAAAGTTCACTGTCCCCATTATAAGGTTTAACGGTGCCTGTTGCACCGGCTGTTTCTAAAGACCGCACGACCGTTGTTCCGATAGCGACAATTTTTGAACCTGCTTCGCGCGCTTGCTGAATTCTATTTGCTGTTGTCTCAGCAAGGTGTATATATTCAGCATGCATTTTGTGAGTTTGCACGCTCTCTACCTTGACTGGTTGAAACGTCCCAATTCCTACATGCAGCGTAAGCATTGCTGTCTCTATACCATTTCTCTGCAATTTCTCTAACAATTCTGGTGTAAAGTGCAATCCTGCTGTTGGTGCAGCGATTGCGCCTTCGGTAGTAGCGTAAACCGATTGATAACGCACCTTATCTTCTTCGTCTGGCAGACGCCGAATGTAAGGTGGCAATGGCATCATCCCTATCTCTGCCAGGATTTCGAAAAAAACACCCGCATAAGTGAAACGAACAATGCAATTTCCACTGTCAGGTTTTTCCAAGACTTCTGCTTTTAAAACACCATCGCCGAATATAAGTTGTGTGCCTATTCTTAGCATCCGAAGCGGTTTCGCGAGGACCTCCCATGTGTCGATTTCCTTCTCTTGAACAAGAAGCAGTTCAATTTTACCGCCAGTTTCACTTTTATTTCCGATTAACCTTGCTGGAATTACCTTTGTGTCGTTCAAAACTAACAGTGCTGGATCCGGTAAATGTTCACCTATTTCTGAAAATTGTGTATGGTGGAACTCCCTTGTTTGTCGATCAATAACCATAAGTCGTGAAGCGTCACGATTCTTCAATGGCACTTGTGCAATCCGATCAGGAGGCAGATCGTAATCAAAATCTGTTAGCTTCATATTTTATAACATAGGGCAACCGGTAGAATTTTGAAATTTGAGACAGGTCATACATCAAAAAGTGACGGCTGATTTGATGTGGGATATCCGAAGTATTCATAAGCGGCTTCGGTAGCGACACGGCCACTTGGTGTTAGAGACAAAAATCCCTCTTTAATATAGTGCGGTTCATAAACTTCAGAGATAGTTCGCTCATCTTCGCTGAGTGCAACAGCAAGTGCTTTTTTCCCAGCGCGACCATTGAAATTCTTGATCAATGCTCGGAAATACGCGTAGTCTTGCGCGTTTAAACCTTTTTCATCAATATCGAAAAACTTCAGTGCTTCCTCTACGACCTCAAGCGTCAAAACACCACCACTTTTTACTTGTGCATAGTCTCTGATGTTAGCAAGAAGTTTATTGGCAATTCGCATCGTACCACGGGCACGCAATGCTAACGCAAATTCAGCCTCCTCTTCTATTTTAATGCTAAGCTTTGCGCTGTTGATCCGGATGGCTTGCTGAATATCTTCAGGTGTGTAGTAATCAAGATGTATGTGGATTCCGAGTCTTGATCGAAAAGGACCGGTGAGCAAGCCTTCTCGTGTAGTGGCTCCGACCAAGGTAAAAGGGGCGATGGGAAGCTGTACAACTTCAGAACCGGGGCCTTGACCTAAAGGTAGATCGAGTACAAAGTCTTCCAGAACAGGGTAAAGCGACTCCTGGATTGTCGGTTTCATTCGGTGGATTTCGTCAATAAATAGGATATCGCCTTCTTCAAGACTGGCCAATGTAGAGGAGAGGTGAATCTGTTCCATCACCGGCCCGATTGCTTGTTTAAAATTAGTATCAAATTCATTGGCGATGATTTTGGCAAGTGTGGTTTTGCCAAGTCCAGGAGGTCCGACAAGGAGGACATGTTCTAAAACATCATCCCGACTTTTTGCAGCCCGTTTACTTTTTGCAGCCCGCCTACTTTTTACGGCATCAATGTGGATACGCAGTTGTTCTTTGGCTTTCTCCTGTCCAATGAATTCATTTAATGTTTCGGGACGGAGGCTATATCCAAAATCGTCATCAGTATTATCATGAATATCGTAATTATCCATATTGTTATCCTAACACAAGGATGCTCATATCAGTTTCGTTTTAATGTGTGTTCTGCATTTTAGCAAAATTCACGTTGCTTATGATAACTCAAATTGCTACCTATAAGATTTTAGACCTGCAAACACCGTTTTTATAGAGAATAATCCATTTTCGGAAGCTTCCGTAGAGCAAACTGTTAGTTTGCGTCCGCACAGGCACAATCTAACAGATTGTGCTACTATGTGGCAACTTAGGTTATGATAATAAAAAGATTAATTTCGGATATATCGGAGTGCTTCCTTCACGAGCTCATCCCGTTCAGCAGCATCACCGAGCGTTTGTTGTGCCTGTTCTACCGCTTGTTCTGCATCAAGTTCTGAAGCACCGAGGTTAACCAGGACATTAATGACAGCTTGGTAGGTTGAGCCATCTCCGACAAGCTCCGTTTTTTCTTCCAATTTTACTTTGGCGATGTTTCTTTTTAATTTTAGAATAATAAGCTGCGCGAGCTCTTTACCTAAGCGAGGGACCCGCATTAAAGTTGCCATATTCTCTTTTAGGACAGCTTGCTGAAATTGTGAAGGTGATAGTCTTGTGACAATATTTTGTGCAAGTGAAGGCCCAACGCCTTTGACAGTCATTGCCATTTCAAACATTTTGAGCGCGTCCCGTGAAGTGAATCCGTAAAGTTTAATATCATTATCCCGATTTTGGGTGTAATAGGTATAAAACGTGATAGGTTCTCCGATAGGAGGTAATTCGTTGATTGTGCGCTCCGCCACTTCAACTAAGTAACCGACACCGTTTACATCAACTACAACCTCTTTAGTATCAATATGGGAAAGTGTTCCAATTAAATGAGCAATCATGCAGATGCGGTTTCCTTTTAACGAACAATTGAGATAAAAACAATTTAAGTGGGTTTTTGACTGAATTTTTCCCGAATCTTGAGTAGCTTATGCGAACGAGCGTGACAAATTGCCAAAGCTAATGCATCAGCAGCGTGGTCAGGTCGGGGCAATTCTTTTAGTTTTAGTAATGCCTGTACCATTTTTTGCACCTGAAGCTTTGTCGCTTTTCCGTATCCAGCGACAGCTTGTTTAACTTGCATCGGTGAATAGGTTGTCACGGGCTTACTGTTGTTTGCTGCTGCCAATTTAACTATACCTTTTACTTCACCGACAATATAAGCGTTGTTCACGTTTTTGGTAAAAAATATATCTTCAAGCACTACAGATTCAACGTCAAATTGTGCAATCAGTTCAGTTATGGTGTCATATATTATTTTCAAACGTTCTTCTGATACAGTTTTGGGACTGGTTTTGATATTTCCGAAGTGAAGCGATTGAACACGCGCTGCGTTAGAGTGGACGATACCATAACCTGTATTCGCAATGCCAGGGTCAATCCCAAGAATAATCATTAACAATTGGTCCTCTCAATTATGCTGCTGCTTCAAGTATGTCGTCAGGAATATCAAAGTTAGCGTAGACCTTTTGCACGTCATCCAATTCATCAAGAGCTTCCATGAGGCGTAGCATGCGTTCCGCCTCTTTTCCTTCAAGCTTAACGGTATTTTGGGGGATCATGCTAATTTCTGCTAATTGGACTACTGCCTCAGTCGATTGGATAGCAGTGATGACGTTATCAAACTGTTCAAAAGGCGTTATGATTTCAATAGTCTCTTCTAATGGTGTTAAATCTTCAGCACCAGCATCTGCTGCAACCATAAACAACTCTTCCTCATCAATACTATTTGCGTCAACAACAATGAGTCCGCATTTGTCAAATCCCCATGCAACACATCCACGTTCACCTATCCTGCTGTCAAACTTGCCAAGCGCGTGTCGCACAGCGGCAATGGTACGATTACGGTTATCGGTAATCACCTCTATTATGAGCGCGACACCGCCGGGACCGTATCCTTCATAGACGGCTTCTTCTAAAGATTCTCCTTCAAGCTCGCCAGTGCCACGAAGAATCGCCTTTTCAATGTTATCGTTAGGAAGGTTACTTGACTTTGCTGTTGAAATTGCGGTACGAAGACGGGGATTCATGTCAACATCTCCCCCACCAAGCCGCGCTGCAGCCGTAATTTCCTTAATTAGTCTTGAAAAAAGTTTACCGCGTTTAGAATCGTTTGCTGCTTTTTTATGTTTAATCGTTGACCATTTTGAGTGTCCTGACATAATCTGTGTCCTTCTTCTAAATAAACTTGGGATGTATTAGAAACGAACAAAAACTGAAAGGTGCGCCGTTGCCACAACATCTATAGATAACGTGAGTTTGATAATAAAAATGTGAGTTTGCTCTAAACACTTTTTGGATAAAAAAAGCAGTGTTTTTGTAGCATAACCTGTTAGGTTGTGCCATTTTTTGCGAAAAATAACAGAGAACGCTGCGGGTGAAAACTTTTTCAAACTCACGTTATAGATATTATAGCACATAGTCGTACAAGATACAAATAAAATGTGGATTAAGAATTGGGTTGAACAAAACGAACACGATCTGTTACAATTACTTAAGTTTGGACAATTCCGATGATAAACGATTGAAAAAGCGCAAAGTTTTGCCGGTTGAATAAAGAACAAAAATCTGATAAACTTTTATCTAAGCAGAGAAGAAGGTCCATTTTATTGTCCTTTCAAAAATATATTGTTTATCTGAAAGGATACCTGTTTTTCTGCTTTTTGTCACTAAAAACTTAAAAAATTGTCCAAACTATAGTTAAGTACACGTTAGGAGAATTAT
>PYJA01000041.1 GCA_003635185.1 Candidatus Poribacteria bacterium
ACCTATGTTCGGCTCAAAGGACACTTTGTCTATGTTTCATTTCTCCTTGATGTGTTTACGCGAATAATAAGAGGGTGGCAACTGAGCCGACTTATGACACAACCTCTAACATTGAGACCCTTGCAGCAAGCATTACAAGAAAACGTGCCAGAGATACATCATAGTGATCAGGGAGTTCAGTATCTATCAGATGCCTATATTTCTACTCTCACTGAACATGGGATTGAGATTTCGTTAGCTCATAGAGGACGACCTTGGGAGAATGGATACGCGGAACGATTTATCCGAACTCTCAAAGAGGAAGAAATCTACCTGAATGACTATGAGGATATAGCAGATGCTAATGCCTGCATTGGACATTTTATTGAACAAGTATATAACCAAAAACGACCTCACTCGGCTTTAGGGTATTTGACACCTATTGAATTTGAGAAAGAATACTTGTCTTAACTTTACGAAATTATGGTCTAAAAAATCGATGGCACTTCAATAAGTAGTTTTATACTTTACCTTTGGCATTTTTTGTAAACATTTTTCAGTAAAGTTTGCAAATATATATAGTGGCAGCAATTAAATGCAAATCTTTTAAACGTTTTCGTCCACTCAGCTTTGCATTTAACTGCTGCTTACGTTATACCTTGAAATTAATCGGTTTGTTCCAACAATTTATTAAGTGCTGCTCGGGCATCTTCTAACGTTTCAAAATGAACCAAATCGGATTTTGTTTTGCCATCTTCTAATTCAAACGTTAAATGTATAGCACACCTATTATTAACTTCGGTTATATTTGCAAATAATAGTTTATCGGTATTTATTACCCAGTTCGGTGAAATTCGTTTTAGCACTTTAACTCTCCTTATTTTTTGTTGCAATTTATTTCTAAAGTTGCTATACTATATAACATATAAACGTGGAGCGAATCGGAATTGCACCGATAACTTATTGCGTGGCAGGCAATTGCTTTACTAATTAAGCTACCGCCCCACGTTTATATCATATCACGTAAACAAAGCCAGTGCAACAGATTAATTTTGTTGCACTGGCTTTGTTTGTTATGAAATATTTTAACTTTTTTGCAAAAGCTGCCTTATTAAACTCAAAAAACTGTATAACTATTAAGCAGTGTAATAAGGATTCTACCTGCCATCTTTATTATGCTGCTTTTGTTATACCTTTAATCTTTGTTTGCAGTAAAATTGTATTGTATTTTGTCAATAAGGTATGCTATAATTAACACTAAAGAAAAACGGAGCAGCTACAACTACTCCGTTCCTTAATTCATCTTTCAATGAATTGAATTTTTCAATGAATTTACGTAACGCTTGAAGTTGCATCTTTTTACGCTACATTTCTATTATATCGCAATTTGTTGAAAGATGCGACACTTTTTCGTTAAAGGAGTATCTGTAATGAATTTACTTGAAGTTGTTGAAAAGTTTCCAGACCAGCAAGCGTGCATAACACATTTGGAAGAACTGCGTTGGAATGGTAATCCTTTATGTCCATATTGCGACAGTGAACGTGTAAAGAAGCGTAATGAAACAAAGCATAATCGTATTGGATTATGGACTTGTCGTAATTGCGAAGCGTCTTTTAAAGCAATACAAGACACTATATTTCACGGCACACATATTGAATTAAAAAAGTGGTTTATGGCAATTGCACTAATTGTTAATGCTAAAAAAAGCATGTCAAGTTATCAGTTAGCACGTGATTTGTCGTTAAACCAGAAAACTGCGTGGTATATAATGTCGTGTATACGAGTTGAAATGGCACGAGATAAAGTTTTGTTGCAAGGTGTTGTTGAAGCTGATGAAACATATATAGGCACAATAACGCAAGAATTAAAAGAGCAAAATAAACGCGGTAGAGGCACTGTTAAAACGCCTATTATGGGTGTTGTTCAAAGAGGCGGTAAAGTTGCTGCACAAGTTGCAACGGATTTAAAGGGTGAAACTTTATTAGAGTTTATACGCGGTTACGTTGATATTGAAAACTCGGAACTAATAACAGATGAGTATAAGGCTTACAATGTAGTAGGTAAGCACATGAAACACTCTGTAATTAATCACCAAGAGGAATATGTTAACGGTGATATACACACAAACACTATTGAAGGGTTTTGGGCATTGTTGAAGCGTGCGTGGAAAGGATCGCATCATCACTATAGCAGAGAGTATACGCCTTTATATGTAGCAGAAGCATGCTACAAATACAATTACCGCAACGAAAATATGTTTGATAAGTTTCTGAAACAAGCGATGCAATTTTAATTGGTAATTGTATTTATTACAAAGTATAATTAAAATGAAACCGCTTACTGCATACTTAAAGGGACAGGATTAAAGTAGTTGGATGCTACAACCGGTCTTTAAAACCAGGTCTTATGGGTTCGATCCCCACTGTCTCCATAAAGCAGTAAGCGGTTTCGCTTTTCCTGAACGCTTTATATATTTTAATTATACTTGACGTATGCGTATATGTCAAGTCTTTTTTTTGAATGTTATATACTATATAAAAAACACTTGACTTTAAATACGAAATATGATATTATATACAAGATGTGTTAATTAAAACCGGCAGGAGCTGGTAGTGTCAATACCAACTCCTGCCTTTTGTAAAGTTTAACATTGGAATAGCAGTGCTATCCCTTAGTCAATTTAAGTATACCATATTTCGCTAATATTTTGAAATTAAAAATTTACCTGTTTAAGTTATACCTTTAGCACATACAAAAATGACTAACAGAATAGATTTTAACATTTAAAATTAAGCTAAATATACCTATCACTTGCATTGTTATGGGGTAGCTGCTATTCCTACTTACCCAAGTAAGGAGTAGCAGTAATGAGTCGTTCATCAAACAATGCAGACAACCTACCTTTTCGTTCACCACAATATAACCTATATTTTGAACATTTGGTTGAATACTTAACTGGTTTGAAAAACGTTGCCTTAAATAGTTTCAAACGCAGAGATTTTGTTGATAGCTATAGGTATTCAATAAAAGGAACACGTATAAACCCTTTTTTTAAGGCTTTACGTAAAAAGCATTGGATTGAAAAAGTTAATCCTGATAAGTTTGACGGCTTACACCGTGTAGTTAAAGGTAGTTATTTACATAATGAACTACAACTACACGGTATAACACCCACAAAGGAGGATTAACTAATGTCTTTACAACAATGTAAAAGCGAGCGTTGGTTTAGTTTAATGCTTGTTTTATTTTTCTTTGTGTTTGCAAGCGGTTGTTTTGACAATGTGGATATTCTTACACCTTTAATTGACGAAGGTAAAATTACATTAGCTAAGCGTCCTGCTAACGATATGGTAAAAATACCTGCGGGTTCGTTTTCTATGGGCGACGTAAAAGTTGTAGATCCTATAGTAATTCACTACACCGATAAATATGGTGTAAAACGTATTCGTTTTATTGAAGAAGTTATACCAGAACATTGGCAAAACGAATACACAGATGAGTTTTGGATTGATAAAAACGAAGTTACTGTCGGTGAATATATTGCTTTTGCCAATGCAACAGGTCGTGATGTTGATGAGATAATAACCTCTTTGGCAACTTATGATATAGATTTTGATTATGAAAAATGTGCAGTAGAAGATACTTATTGCTACCCAATTGTATGTATTACATTAGAAGAAGCAAAAGCGTATGCAAAATGGGTTGGTAAAAGATTGCCTACTTCTGCCGAGTGGGAAAAAGCTGCACGCGGTGGTATACACCAAGCAGCTTATATGTATGAAACAGGCAAGTTTCCGGGGCGTATAGAAACCAATCCAATAGATGGTTTACAAACAATACATGCCTTTGGTAATTTTCAACTATATGGATTAACTCCAGATAGGTTTCCAATATCATACGATAATTTTTCTCATAAAAGACCACGTATAAAACCACGTCATAATTCGGTTTTTTACCATAGAAAAAACGAATATGGTATACACGATATGGGTGGTAATGTGTCTGAATGGGTGATTGAAAGCGATCAGTTAGTTACGTTGAAACCTTTAAGTGATTATTTAAAACCCGGCGAAACTATACGTTATATTCACAGAGAAGGCAAAGCGGTAATTGTTCGTGGTGCTGCTTATTATCGTAAATGGGGTTGGGAAAAAATACCACGCGACGCTAATCCAAAAAAAGTTGTTTTTCACAATCAATTAACTACAGGTAGAAAACATAAATTAGAAATACACTCACAACGCACACGCGAAGGCACTAATAATAATACAAACGATGATTATTGGTTTCCAAACGTAGGGTTTCGTTGTGTTTCAGATGTTCCACCTGAAGAAATTGTTATCTTTGATGTTAATAAATAAACATATATTTTGTGGTTTTATACACACTACAATTAAAACTGTCCACCTGGAGCAAATAACAACGATTAATTAGTGTAACAAACAAAGCACGTGCAGCAGTTTTAAACTGTTGCACGTGCTTTGTTTTACGTGGTATACTACATGCAATCATAAAAAAGAGCGTGCAACAACACGCCCTGTCAACCTAATTAAAGGAGGTAATTTCAAATGGAAACTCTTGCCAAACGTATAAAGCAAGATAAAAAACCTAATAAAAAGGTTAACGTAGGTTTTGTAAAAACAAAACCTTACCAAAAAGTAAAACGTGCAAAAAGAAAATGAGTTGATTTTTATTGTAATACACAAAGCACGTGCAGCAGTTTTAAACTGTTGCACGTGCTTTGTTTTACATGGTAAAATAAAGCAGTGGGGATAGCAGGTTCGCAAGGCAAGCCTCATAAGCAACGTCTTTTGGGTTCAAGTCCCAATATCTCCACACTGCTTCTATATGTTATATAGTATAGCATATCTAAAAATACTTGTCAACAAAAAGTATCATAAAACACATAAAAACAAGGTATAACAATAGCAAGTAAAACTATACACAGTATAGAAGGTAAAGTATAAAACTACTTATTTCGATAAGTTTTGTATCCCATCTCCATGTCTTTCGAACGTTTTTATCGGATGCCCCAAGGCAACATCCCAAAGCGACACCGTTTCATCTTCGTAGATAGTAATTGCGAATGGTTTGCCCTGTAAATATAAAACTACGGTGACGTACGCATTCGGTGCAAAAAGTGTATTGATGTTTTCTCCTGTAATTGTATCCCACAATTGCACCAGGTTGTTAGAAAAGGTTGTTGCAATTGTCTTACCATCTGGAGAAAACATAATGTGCCATGCTTGCCCCATGAGCGTATTAATATTCTTTCCCGTTGTTGTGTCCCACAATTGCACTGGCTTGCCCCTACTATTAGTTGCAAGTATCTGTCCATCTGGGGAGAACATGTAACGTCTAACATGACTAAACTTCCCTTGAATTGTAATTATGGTTTTTCCTGTGTGTGCATCCCACAACCACACCCAATTGTGCTTACTACGAGCTGCAATTGTTTTACCATCTGGAGAAAACACAGGCGTATCAATACGAATAGGTTCATTGATATGATTCGTATGTCTAACGAGTATTTTTTTGCTTTCTCCTGTATGTGTGTCCCACAGCCGCGCTGTCCCGTCTGTACTCCCAGTTGCAATTGTGTGTCCATCCGGAGAAAACGTAAAACCAGAAATAAAACTTTCATGTCCTTTAAGTGTTCTTAGGTGCTTTCCAGTGGTAGCATTCCACAGACTTATTTCGTTTGATTCAGTAATTGCGATTATTTTACCATCGGGCGAGTACTTTATAGTCTGCCCAACATTTATATATATATACCCTTTGAGTGTTTTTATATTTTCTCCAGTTTGCACATTCCACCATCGAATCGTACCATCCCAGCTGGCAGTTGCGATAGTTTTTCCATCTGGAGAATACGCAATAGATTTGACTTCATGTGTATTCTCAATAAAGGTTTTCAGATGTTTTCCAGTGGTAGCGTTCCATAGTCCAAACCTTTCACCTTCGCTAATAGCGATAATTTTTCCATCTGGAGAATAAGCGACACAATTAACGTAATACAGCGATGAGATTCTTTTTACAGGTTCCCCAGTAATCAGATTCAACATGTGTACTGCATATATAGTATCCTTTATAACTAAGTGTTCATTGTTATTTGGATTGCTTGTTACCAGGAGCGTCCTACCATCTGGAGAATACGCAATTGGGGTATGATATCCAGCAATTGTATTGATGAGTTGTCCTTTGTTTGCATCCCAAAATCGCACCGTTCCATTCCCACTGACACTTATGATTGTATCACCATTAGGAGAATATTTTACTGAAGAAACATTATCTGTATGCCCTTTGAATGTTTTTATATTTTCCCCTGTGTGTGCATTCCAAAGTCGTATTGTATCGTCTACACCTCCAGTTGCGAGTGTATTACCATCAGGAGAATAAGCGACAGACAGTACCCAGGACTTATGTCCAGTGAGCGTTTTTTGCAGTTTTCCTGTACGCGCATCCCATAATCTCACCGTCCCATCTCGACTGGTTGTTGCGATTGTTTTGTTATCCGGCGAATACGCAGCAGAATAGACCCTATCTGTATGCCCTCCTGTTATGGGGTCAAGTTCTTCTCCTGTCTGCGCATCGTAAATCCAAACGCCGATGGTAGTCGCAACAGCAAACCGCGTGCCGTCTGGAGAATATGTTATCTCGCGTATGCCACCTCTGCCGAAACGAGCAATAGCACCTTCGGGTAAACCGATTTGCATAGAAGGTTCGTATTGCGCAAAAACGGTTGATAAACACAATGTTACAAAGAAAAATAGAGCGAATGTCAGAAACAACTTCTTCATCATTTCAACCTCCTTTTGTAAGTGTTTTCAGCATCCAATTCTTGCGCTTCAGAAGATTAATCATGAAAAGCTAAACCTGAATCGGAGCAAACTGCCCCTCAGTAGGCTCTGCTCAGCAGAACCATGCTTCTGTAATTCGTGGGGCGGGCAGGTGCGTTTGTTTCCTGTTACGGCCCAGCGAAGTATGCCTACTACCATGCATATCAGCGGCAAGTTCCCATATCCGATAAAAGGTTTCCAACGTATCAACACCAGTTCGCGCGTCGTTTTGGACAAGCGCATTGACTGTTTTATGAAGTTCATCCATACGAGCGTCCGGATGCGCCCAAATATAACTAAAGGCAGTTTGGTCCAGTGTATGCGAAAGTGCTTTCGTTTCAGGACGGTTGAGCAGATAGGAACCGGGCGGAATTAGCAACCGAACGGCATATTGCACTGGGTCAACATGATAGACGAGACAATGTGTATCAACGAATTCAAGGATCTCAAGGTAGTCGTCTAATGTTGTCCACGGTGTGAACGGCACCCATGTTGGACGTAGTGCAATACCATCACTATGAACGATGTCAATTGCTGTTTCAACATCAGCGCGGGTGTGGTGCTTCTCCAAAATCGTTAACACCCTATCACTCAACGATTCCACAGCAGAGATAAGGAATCGGCATCCGAGTTCCGCAAATTCTGGAAAGTGTTTTCTGTTTTTAAGTATATGCTCAATTTTCGTTGTAAAGTCAAAAGTGAGGTTAGGAAAGGCATCATGCATTGCGCGCAGGATACGAAGTCCGTGCATCGGTCCGTTGAGGAAATCTGGATCGCCAAATGTGATATGTGTTGCCCCTTCAGCAACCTGTTTCTGAATTTCGTCTAACACAGTTTCCCGCTGCACAGGATAAAACTTGCCATTATAGACGGGTGGAATAGGGCAATGGGTGCAAAGATGCTTACATCCATGCGTTGTCTCTGTATATCCAACGGTGCGCACTTCACCGTTATCTTCAAATCGTGCATACTTTTCTAAAGTGGGAAGTTTACCATTATTTTTTGTAGCACGAGGTCTTTGTTTCTTTGTCTGTTCTTTCTCTACAAGGGATTGCACTAACGTAACAAGTTGCGTAGACGCTTCACCGCCGATGCAAAAATCAACCCCATGTGAGAGTAGATAGTCCGCATTAAGTTCAGCGTAAAGTCCGTACATGCATATTAAAACTTCTGGATTGAGATCGCGAATTCGTTGGAGAAGGTGAACACCGAGCCGTAAAGCAGTATGCATCGGGACAGATATACCGATAAACCGAGCGCGTTTGATCTTTTCAGCGTCCAGGGTTTCAACTGCGATGTCAATTGCTGCAGGAGAAAATCCGGCAGCTCCAAATGCTCCGAGTGGACGCGTCAATCCTATTGGTCGGTGCCCGAGTTCGTAACAGGAAATTAAAAGGACTGCACCAGGGGCGTGCATCGCTGAGAAGGTTTGTGTTTCCTTGTCCATGCTAAATAGGATAGCACGCCATCACCGAATACGCAACAGAATTTAAGGTTTTTCGTAAACAGATGCTTTACAAATAAGGATAAGTAGCATCGGGTTGATAGTCCGGTAACAAAGCGTTATGGGGTTGCCCTGCTATAAGGTTTGTGCCATCGGTAAAGCCTTCAGGACGATCACGGAGAAACTCAATCAGACGATTCCGCCAAGGCGTTAAACGCGTTTCAGCATCACTCTCACTTGCCAAATCAATTGTCTCGTGCGGATCATCCTGCAGATTGAAAAGATGTTCTCGCCCTGTTTGGGAATACCAGATGTACTTGTGGTGCCCGTCAGTTAAATAGTGGTTACCGTGCTTATAATTATAGCAACCAGAGTGTTCACCGTGTAGATAGTCTCGCACCCGGTCAGTCTCACCTCGCATGATGGGCAGTAGGCTTTTACCGGTACAGGTATTCGGAATCTCTATCTTTGCTGCGTCAAGAATAGTAGGCATGATGTCCTGCAGACCAACAGGGCTTTGGCAAACAGCCTTTTTCGGATACCTCCATTTCGCGGGTGCCCGCATGAGAAAAGGCACGCGTGCAGAAGCTTCGTAAGGGAAGGTTTTACGGAACATATTATGGTCACCTAACATTTCACCGTGGTCAGATGTAAAAATAACGAGACAATCATTTAATCCACTGACATTTTGGAGCAGTCTGCCAACCTGATCGTCAATAAAATTGATCATCCCATAATAGGCTGCACGGGCGCAGCGCATATCGTGTTCGTCAAGGCATATCTCCCAAGCATTCGGATTCAACCCTTTCTCTGCACCTTCAAATTCCGGCGCCCAATCACCGACCATGGGTGGTGGAAGGTCACGCTGAATGTAGCGTTGGTAATAGTGGAGCGGTGGTGTCAATGGCGGGTGCGGGTCTATAAAGGAGATATTGAGAAAATACGGCACTGAAGGGTCCCGTTTTCGTACGAATTTGAGAGCGCGGTCAACACACCAGAAGGTGTGCATCTGCTCTTCGGGTAGGTGATGTGGGCGTCCAACCCAACCGTTGGCAGCGACACCGTGTGCCATTCCCGGGTCATAATCGTTGCGGCGATGGTATTGCTGCAACCATTCAACATAATCGTTGTTAGCAGTTCCATGCGTAGCATCGGACAGCTGGAGATGGTCGAAACCGTACCGCTTGCGCGGTGGACTCAGATGTAGTTTGCCAATCATCTCAGTTTGATAACCGGCAGTAGATAATTCCCCAGCAAGGGTATGGGGCGGATTCCATTGTGCTCCTGTATATCCAACCATTCCGTTGGCGGCGGGTGCGGTCCCAGTCATGATACCACGTCGGGCAGGAATACAACTCGGACATTCAGCGTATCCGCGGCGGAAATGCGTACCAGAGCGACCTATCCAGTCCAGGTTCGGTGTCTGCAGGCAGTTGGGACCGTCAGGGTCAATACCTAAACAGTCGCCGCGTTGTTGGTCGGTTGTGATTAATACGATATTCGGACGTTCATTAGGCATCTCAAACTCCATTCTCGATAATGTCAAATCGGTTCAACGTTTTATTATACCAATTCTAATAAATATTATTTCATTAAGAGATTCAACATTTCTTGTTTGCTGAAGGGACCTTTCTTCTGTAGGAGCGACCTCCTGGTCGCGACCAGGAGGTCGCTCCTACGGAAATCCCAGCAAATGACACATTCTATATTAGAAATGGAATTAGGTTTAAAATTCATTGGTGATAAAAATAATTCGACACCTACATGCATATTTATACTGAAAGTCGTTTCAAAACATTATGCGTAATTTGCTCAACAACAGCATCACCACCTGACAATCCGTGAGACCAATCCGTAGTAGCAGCAGTAAAGACAGTGCCACCTTTTGTATAAATACCCATAGTTGCGGCACCCGTATGTCCTTGCTCCCAACGTTCATACCATTCGCAATCATCTGGATGCCAACGAACAGGCGCAGTCGCGAGGATTGTAAATCCTTCAGGCGTGCCATCTTGATAGGTTGGCACAGGTAAGCCATCTTCAAGCGTGAATTCACATCCATCGCATTCGTAGCCGACAATAGTATTTTGTCCACCGAACTTGTCATCCCTTGCTAAGTCTGTGCCTTCAAATACCCAATGTTCCGGACGGTGTGCCGTGTATGCACCATCTCCATCCATAAATTGCCCATGACTCAAGTGATAACCACCTTGAAGGAAACCGACACCCGTCAAATGGTTTTCAGGACGGCCCACCAAATAGTGGCTCCACAAAGTACTCAACGTACTATGATCATCGGTTTTATAAACGGGGTCTTGGTTGTAGCTTTGCTTCCAGCATACGAGTGCGCGACCTTCGTCTTCAGAACGCACCTGCCAACATACTGCATTCCCACTGAAGAACGCTGCGTTTCCCCCCTTTGCAATGAATTCCTCAAGATTATCGCGCATCGGAGCAGACCAGTATTCGTCATGCCCAAGGCTCAACACAAGTTTGTAATGTTCCAGCATTTCAGGACGGAACTCAAGGTCACTATTCGCTGCATAATCAAGCGTATATCCGTTCTGCTCTGCCCAGACAACAAAGGGCAACTCCCAAGTCCTGAATTGGCTCCCAATAGGTCGGTCAAATGAAACACGACGCCCTTGCATTCCATTCTGTCCGTGATACCCGTAAAGACTAAATCCACCCCAGTTGGTATAGGCGTTATATGTGTTGGTAGAAAGTTGTAGCAAAATCGGGGTTTTTTCTCCAGGCTTCGCTGGACGAACAATAAAGAACAAAGAACTTTCAGCGGTGCGATGGTTTCTATAAATGGGATCACCACCACCATCTGCCGCTCGGAGTGTGCCTTCATAATATCCGCTTTGCCATGTATCTGGCACTTCAAACGTATAGGTAGCCTCCCAACCACATCCGTGTGATGAAGCGTTTACGGGGATCGGTTGTGCTTCCCCCGGGATCCCTGATTCGTTGAATACAACCTCGCGTTCCGCACCTATGCGCGCAATTTCCAAAGAATAA
The DNA here is from genome assembly GCA_003635185.1 of Candidatus Poribacteria bacterium. Classification (GTDB taxonomy): domain Bacteria; phylum Poribacteria; class WGA-4E; order WGA-4E; family WGA-3G; genus MSPOR6. The sequence continues at coordinate 11,288 of PYJA01000041.1, forward strand.
TTCCCCGTACTCGTTGAGACATTGAATGCAATTTCCTCACCGGGTGCGTAACTCAGTTGGTGGGTATAACCATCAATATAAAGTGGTCTAATACGGTTTTCGGTCTGTGTTAAAGTTGCCATGATGCATCCTCCTTGATGTGCAGAGTATCACTTTTTTACAGAAATGTCAACGGTATAAGAACAATATTTCAGAGCATCAAAAATATAGAATTGAATGATTCGTCATTTTTATCAAAATGTGATATAATATCCATAGAGAATTGTTTTTTACAGTGATTTGCGTCCTTCATTATATCGAAGGTTCTCTTTTTGTCAGAAAGTCCTCTTTCTTCATCGAACTTACGTTGTATGAATGAACCGAAGTGGTATTATGGAATTCGACTGGGACGAGCGCAAAAACCGAACAAACTTCAAGAAACATGGAATTCGCTTTGAAGAAGCGAGACTTATTTTTCAAAGTGTCCACTTCACAAAGGTTGATCCCAGAGATTATTATGACAAACACAGTCAAGCAGAGATTCGAGAGATTACCATTGGGACACTTGAAGGCGGAACAGTATTAGTTGTTTGTCACACACATCGGAATAGGAAGAAGCGAATTATCTCTGCCAGAAAAGCAACCTTCAAGGAAAGGAGAAGATATTATGAAGCTTTCAAAGACACGGCTATCTGAAATCGAGAGTCTCCCTGAGGACGCGATTGACACATCAGAGATTCCCGAACTTGATGATGCCTTTTGGGAAAATGCCAATCGGATTGTCCCCGAAAATTACCTCCAAATTGAACCTGAAATTTTAGAATGGTTCAAAGAGCGGGGGCAAGATTATCACATGCGGATAAATACGGTGCTCCGAGCGTATATGGAGACACATAGGTAAATCATTAACATAACCCGAGTTGCTACCTATAAGTTTTTAGACATGCAGACACCGTAATGCAAAATATACTTGCGCAGATTGCAAAACATTTCCGAATAAACTCCTCTGAAATTAGAGTAGAACCGATTTACCACGGTAAACAACAAAAGCAGAACGTCTCCCGACTGAGAATCGGAAGGAAAAGCTATCTACTCAAACAACACGATATTACTGAGCCAGTTACCAAATCAGGTTTCACACCATTCCAAATTGAGAAGTTTACGTTATCCACACTTTACAAGGGTAGGTGTCTTGTACCACGAATTATTTGGGAATCTGAACAACGGCATGCGTTATTGTTAGAATGGCGTGGAGACCAGACACTCGATTCCTTAGCACAAAACGAATCAGTGTCAAATCTCATGCCTGATTTACGCACAATTTTAAATGTATTTTGTCATATTGAAAACGTCTTTCGGAAAAACGAGGCGCAATTCAAACCTTATGTATTCCATTTTGAACGCAAGCAAACCTTGCAACGTCTACTTGAACAGGGTAGGAAAACAGTCGGTTATTTAGAACATTTGAGTAAGACATCACTTAACTCATCGCAAATAGAGCGGCTTAACGCAGCATGGGCATCTCTTTCTGATCGACTTTTAACGGCACAACCAACTTTGGGAGGGCTTGACTACCAAGCACGTAATATCGTGATTGACGGTGAGCTTCCGTATTTTATTGATTTTGGAAGTGTTGGGTGGGATTGGCAGGAAAGAAGGTTAGTCCAATATTTTAATAGTATTGGTGCATCTGAGGAAGGTGCCAACTTCGTTTCTTTACTGAACCGTGAATTAGCAGATGTTTATACAGCGTGGGTAACCCAAAATCGCGAAAGACGTGCCTCCATCAACATTGCAGCGCGTGTTGATGGACATCATCTACTTTTTTATCTCTCAATTGTGAATAGGATATTGCATGCTGTCGCAAGACCCGAAACGTCTGAAAACCAGATTTTGTTGGAAGCATGGGGAGATGCACGCTTGAGATTCCAACGGACGATTTCGCTGATAATTAACGCTGATTTGAGTGATGATGTGTCCATTACCCAAATCCGTAAAATGATTAGAGAATTTCACACCAATATTTTGTAGAATGAAAACCTACTCATCACTGATAATTGTCGCCCTAAGATTTATCAGGAATTCCTCTACTTCTGGTGTTGACGGCTCAATTTTTTCTGTTGATAATCCTGCGTTATGAAATTTCGTTTGATATGAGTTGAGTAAATCATAGAGCAGTTTTAGGTCAATCTGTCGATTGTGAATGGCATCGCGAACACTTTGGAATTGTTCCGTCACAGTTTCTTGCGGGACACCATCCGGACGGTTTGTGATGAGGAGTTTTTCAGTGCCGTTTAAGGCGCGTATTGCCACCCAGTACCGCATGCCTTCGGCACCTCCGACTCGGTTGTAAACAAATAATCCGATACCTATACTTACGATGAGAATCAAAAACAAAAAGATAAGTACACGTCGGTAACAACCACTAATCTTTTGTGCTATAAGTGACATCTATAGTATTTTCTCCTTATCATGAGTTTGAGATCAGGATTATTTTGTTTTCGGTTTTTTTGCTATATTTTATCACAAATGTTAATATTTTATAACAGCATTGTCCGTCGGGTAGAGCGAAGCGAAACCTATAGGTGTAAAGTTAAGGAATTTCCGGAATATATGAAATCCTCTTTAGTCCCATATGAAGATTAATTTATTAATTCGGTAATTTTCCATCCGCACAAGGCACGTATACCCCACTGCTGGCGAGGTTTCCTAACCTCGCCCCTTACCGAAATATTTATTTAAACTTCGGACACGTTGATGCTCGAAAATGAAATGTCCAAGTAATTATATGCTTTACTATATCTGCTATTTTAGTCCCTGTTTGCAATCTGTTTCTTGCCATCCTATCTTTATCGTATAGGATAACATAATTCGATGGGGATGTCAAGCGTTTCGTTAGAACTTATAACGGGTGTGTAAATATTTTGTTCCCCTTTTTTGTCTGAATCGCAGAGGACACGGAGGACACCAAATCAACGGGACCAATGCCATTTAGGCATTCCCCGGATTACGCGGAAGGCGCGGATGGAAGGTTGGCAAGATAAGTTGCTTTTCAAGAGATTTAGGTAAACTTTGAATAGGCGTTTAGGAGTTCCAAACATAATAATCCGCGAAATCTGTGACAATCCGCGATTCAGACACAGATGCCAAAAATTTTACAAACCCATGCCTCTGACGTGGGTTGCGTTTATCATGAACTTCTGCTAACATATCAATTAAGTGGCGAGATTCATTTTGTCTCCAAAGAATAATAGATAATATAAACTTTGAGGTAAAGTCTATCAGATATAGTGTGACTTCTCACACTATATCTGATAGATAAAGAATATGCACAAACTTATTTTCGACTGAAATAATAAGCGCGACAAACAGCAGAACTACTGCGCGTTCATCTAACTTTGAACCGCAACAAACAGAAAGGAAATTAACGAATATGCCAAGAGAACTCATCGCACCTGCTCAAGAACAGGTCACTTTCCGAGAATATGAAAGTCCACCCTTACAAGCAAATCAAATTCGAGTCAAAAGCCAGTTTGGTGCTGCCAAACACGGTTCAGAAATGGCATCGTATAAGGGCTATGCAGGCCCACGCGGTGGCTACGATGGAGAATATAAGATTTTCCGGGCAAACGGTTCTGGGATGGTTCACTATCCTTCAGGACTTGGGAACATGTGTGTTGGCGAAGTAATAGAGATTGGATCGGACGTTACCGATATTGAGGTCGGAGAGCGAGTCTTTCGGCACAGTTCCTTTCGCGAGGAGCATGTTTGGGGTGCAGCAGGTACCCGAAAACTGCCGGATGGTGTGCATTGGCAGGCGGCTGTCTGCCTCGATCCGACAGATTTTGCTTTGGGCGCGGTGCGCGACGGTCATGTCCGACTTGGTGATGCAGTGGCAGTTTTCGGACTCGGTGGAATTGGGCTGATGGCACTGCAGCTTGCGAAGTTGGCGGGTGCATACCCGGTAATTGGCATCGATCCACTTGAGTTGCGCCGCAATGTAGCCCTTGAATGTGGTGCTGATATGGTCATTGACCCTACAGCAGATGACGCAGGTTTAGAAATTAAAAAGGCTACGAACAAACGTGGGGCTGATGTTTGCATTGAATATAGTGGTCATCACATGGCACTTCAACATGCTATCCGGGGCGCGGCGTATTTAGGAACAGTTGTTGCTGGAGCATGGCCCGGTATCTACCCAGCAGGATTGGATCTCGGTGCAGAGGCGCATTTCAATCGTCCGACTATTGTTTTCTCGCGCGCGTGTAGTGAACCAAACCCTGAATATCCGAATTGGAATGAAGGCAGACTCTTTGAAATCAGTTGGCGGCTACTTAGCGATGGTAGTCTAAAATCTGAACCGGTTGTTTATCCTATTGTCGCTTTTGATGAACTGTTGGATGAGTATCCGAAGATCGCAACGCATCCGGGCGAGAATGTAAAGTTAGGTGTCCGATTTGCCTAACAGCGATTTTAGGAGTTTCGCACCTTAGATATTAGGTTTACCAAGTTATTTCCCACTCACCCTGGAGGAAGGGAAGCCATGACTGCTGGAATTATGCTGGTTTTAATGGGGCTTACATCATCCCAAATTGTTAGCGACAACGTAATGGAAAGCGTTGAGGTAACACCGAAAATCGAAATCGTAGGAATACCGAGCGAATTTTCTGTTTTCAGACAAGTGGACTGTGACAAATATGTCAAAGTTTTCGGCATCCACATCTTCGCAAGCCAAACGACCCCTGAAGATAAACTCACTCACGCAGCAAGCGTTTTGGCACAATATCTGGATAATGATGAAAATGGTGTTCCTGACAACACGTTGGTTCTTAGTCAATTGGTAAGCCGAAATGTCTTCATCATTATGCCCGGAACAGAGGCGGAGATGGAGCAGTTGGAAATGGACCTGATAGCAGAGGCGGGCTATCGATATGGTCAAGACTTGTATGGCGAAGAAACCAAACCGGATTTCCTTGTTGATGGCAAAATCAACGCACCTGATGGTCATTACTACGATGGCGCATTGGAAGAAATCCTGCATCCCATTACACAACATGGTTATGCTAACGCTTATCCCGAGGTGTTCGGGGAGGAACAGGGAACCGTCTTAGCGAAGTGCATGGATGCCGCCCGTGGCGGATATTTCGAGCAAGTGCCGAAAGGTGGTCCCAAGAGCGGGTATCCGGCTGAAGCTTGGTATCACTATACGGATGAAACCTGTGACTACGGTTGTATGGTTACAGAGTATATCTACTGGGCTTTGACATCAATATTGGGAACACAGGACTTTCCAGGGCGACACGAGGCACTCAAGGTCGAATGGGAACTGAATACCAGAGAACGGGTAAAAACTGGAGATGCTGCAGTCTATGAACTTCTGACAGACCCTCAGTACAAATTCCCGACCAAAGCACCAGATGGAAACTACAAACCATCGGCATTCCCTGTTACAGTTGTTCCTATCATCGCTATTGAAGATGAAAATTAACGGCAGTAGTAGTGCCTTGTGAAACAAAAGATTGCAGTGTTGTAACAGCAGATGAAAGCACATAAGCAAGGACACTTTATCGTAATCCTGCTGCTCGCAGCACCGTTTCTTGCACTGTGAACTCGTGATCAAGTGAGCGATCAGGAGACTTCTCACTTCGAATATCAGCGGCAAACGCTTGAAGGCTTTCAACATAACGCGGGCGTGGCTCTATAGACACTGTTTGCCAACCTTTCGCAAATCCGTGCCGTTCCTCGTCAAGACACAACCGTAACGCTGGCGGTTCAAGCGGTTCAAGAATAGCACTACCGCGTGTCCCGTAGACTTCCAACCGCCTTGATTTGCCCGAATCAATTTCTAATGCTGTTGACTCAAGAATCGCCAATGCTCTCGGATATTCAAGGACAGCCGCTGTATTGTTCCGATACCACGGCACATCATGACCATCGTGCCGCGAAAATGGTGTCACCCGTGTAGGTCGTCCTAACAATGCCACGATAATATCGGTGAGATGACAGGCGAGGATAAACATAATACCGCCAGAGTGTTCACCGAGCGAATCCCAACGTTGCCAATGCGCATCGTTGGAACGCCCTGATGAGATGCGTCCGCGAACAGAAAAAATTTCACCGAGTTTACCGGAATTCGCCCAATCAAGAATAAACTGAAAACCAGCATTGTATCTGAACATATAACCGAGTTGAACGAGCAACTTTTTGTCACGTGCAATATCTAAAACTTCTCGAAACGCGTCAAGGTCATCACCAGCTGGTTTGTCAAACCAGACATGCTTGCCGTGTTCAAGAATCTCCTTTGCAAAGGTGAGGTTCTGTGACACACGTCCCTGTGCCGCAACCCCAACGATTGTTTCGTCTTCAAGTATTTCTTCTTTGGAGGTAAACCAGTGAACACCGTCATAGATAGCACTTTGACCAAGGGTTCCTCTGACTTCTGGTGATGGCTCAAAGACACCAGCGAACTCAATTTCGTCACTTTCCTTCATCACGCGGGCTTTTCCCCCAGCATGGTCGTGGGAAATACCGTATTGTGCAAGTCTTATTTTCACGTTTTTCTCCTTAAACATCGGGTAGGTTTTGACATGATTTTACCATATAGTCCACATTGGTTGGTGCAAAAAATGAGTGCAAATTTTGGCTATTTGTGCTAAACTCTGTTAATGGCGGTCAACAAAGGTAGATTGCTTGTAATTCATGGACATATCCTTTATGATGTTGGTAGCATTTCAATTTTACGCCCGTAGTCAAATTTTAGAAGATTCTGTTGAAAACTGAACTAATGCAACTCCAGTTCTACACGAAACCTGATTGCCCACTCTGTGACGAGGCAAAAATCGTGCTGCAAAGCATCAGTGCGAAAACATCGTTTGTTACAATAGAGGAAATTGACATCACGAAAAATCTGGGATTATTCACAAAATATAAACATCAGATTCCTGTGCTTGAGTTGGATGGACAACAACTTTTTGTGCATCGTATCACCTATTGGAAGTTAATATGGAGACTGCGGTGGTACTGGATTCGGAGATTTTTAGCGAGGCTTACAAACTAAAACCTGCTATAGAAAACAAGGAGATAAGCATGGCTTTTCCATCACACGGGACAACACACCGATCCACTGTAACAGGGACACGCGGCATGGTAACAAGTGCACATCCGCTTGCAAGTCTGGCTGGTGCACGTATGTTGCTTGCTGGAGGTAATGCGTTTGATGCTGCCGTTGCTGTCGCTTCTACTCTTAATGTTGTTGAACCTTATATGTCGGGTATTGCAGGCAACGGATATATGTTGCTCTATAGTGCGAAGGAAAAAGCACACCGCGTAATAGATTATCTTGGCACTGCCCCTTATGCAGCGACGCTTGATGTTTACCCGACACTTGAGAGTCAACAGGTTGGCATTCGTGCAGGGATGGTGCCGGGTGGATGTGGTGGGTGGCTTGCTCTCTTAGACCGCTATGGCAGTATGGATCGTGCCGACATCTTTGCCCCGGCGATTGAATCCGCAGAGAACGGATACGCCGTCACTGTCAAAAATGCGGAATTCATCGCAGGTGCACGCCCCTATCTCTCCGAAAGAGCTGAGGAAGTTATTGCCTCACGAGGAAGAACACCGCATCCCGGTGAGCTTTTGGTACAAAAGGATCTCGCCCAAACGTTCCGAACGGTTGTAGAAGGCGGGGCAGAAGCATTCTACCGCGGTGAGATTGCCAAAGAAATTGTCCGTTTTTCTGAAGAGACTGATGGGCTGATTACCGAAAAGGATTTGGCTGACTTTGAAGTGGAATGGCAGGAACCTATCTCTGTTAATTACAAAAATTATGAGGTCTACTGTCCACCGCCGCCGTGTTCTGGTTTTCAATATCTGGAAACACTGAATATTTTAGAGAACGATGCCCTCAGTGAACTTGGACACAATACTCCAGAATACCTGCATCTACTCATTGAAGCGATTAAATTAGCGAGTGCAGATAGAGCTGAATACGCCCCGCGTCCGAACCCACCGATTGAACGCTTATTGTCTAAAGACTATGCGCATGCACAACGCGAACGAATTAGTGAACAAGCCGCAGTCAGCGGTGGTGAACGCTGGTCAAAGGATAAACTCCCCGGTGAAATTCTTGCTAACGACTGGACAACCGAATGCACAACACACTTTGACACCGCTGATGCGGAGGGCAATATCGTCGCTGTGACTCAGAGTCTTGGTCAACCCTTCGGCTCAGGTGTAATCCTCGGCTCAACAGGAATGTTTCTCAACAATTTCATGAATTGGTTTGATAGGATTCCAGAGAGTCCGAATGTCGTAGGACCGCATAAACGGATAGAGATGTGTATGTCACCGTGCCAAGTTTGGAAGAATGGTAACCCCTTCGCAGCAATTGGTACTCCCGGAAGCCACGGTATCCTTCAGACAACGCTCCAAATGGTTTTAAATCTGATTGAACACGGAATGAACGTACAGGCGGCGATTGAGGCACCACGTATCCGGTTGGTAAAACCCGGTACGCATGTCAGTGTGGAGGGGCGTATTCCTGTTGTGGTACGTGCTGCGTTAGAAGCACGCGGGCATGATGTAGAGGTGTTGCCCGACTGGACAGCAACCGTCGGAGGTGGACACGGTATCGCTTTTGATCCCGAAGAAGGAAGTTTTATGGGCGGTGCCGACCCGCGGCGTGATGGATACGCGATAGGGGTGTAAAATGAATCATCCGAAACATATTGTTGCTGTCTCTGGAATGATAAGTCATCCAGATGGAAAGGTCCTGCTCATACGCGGTCCACGCCGTGGCTGGGAGTTTCCGGGTGGTCAAGTCGAAGAAGGTGAAAACCTGATTGAAGCATTGCAACGTGAAATTAAAGAAGAGTCGGGAGTTACTGCATCAATTGGATCATTGGTTGGTGTTTACTCAAATATCAAAACGCCTACAAAATTAGCATTTGGCTTCTTAGCAGATTACGTCTGTGGTGAATTGACAACGAGCGACGAGAGTCTGCAAACCGAATGGGTGACACGCCACTCTGCTCTACAACGTGTATCAAACCCGATTGTTTATGATAGAATGAAAGATATGTTTGATTTTTCGGGGCAGGTTATTTATCGCGTATACACCTCAGACCCGTATCAGGTATGTAAGCAATGTTTTCTGTGAAATTAAATGTGGCAGTTATTGAAAATGTTCTAAAATTAAATATCAGGAGGGAATATGAAAAGAACCCGTGTCTTAAGAAATTTGATTCTAATGGGAATAGGATTGTTATTAATTTGTGGGTGTGAAAGAATTCAGGACGTAATACCTACTGAACCACCAAGCGAAATGGAAATCACTCCACTTCGTGTAACAATGATATATCCAAGTGATTGTGTTGGTAGTGCTGCGTACTGTGATACTTTCCATGACGGAGTAAAGACTTCTGAAAAAGAACTTGGAATTACGCTAACTGAAGTCAACGGTATGGAAAACGATCCCATTGCGACAGAGATGCTCATCAGAGATGCCGCACAGAACTCAGAACTCGTTTTAATAGCCGGTTATCAGATGGGAGACCTGCTTGCTCGTGTAGCACCAGAATATCCGGATGTTAAGTTTGCAATTTTTGATGTTGTGCTTGATATTCCAAATGTGGCTTCTGTGAACTATCAATCTAACGAAGGTTCGTTTCTGGTCGGTGCAATTGCAGCTTTAAAATCGGAGAGTGGCAAAATCGGCTATATCGGCGGTGCGGATGTTCCGCTATTACAAGAATTTGAAGCAGGCTACGTTGCTGGGATTTATGCTATCAATCCAGATGCGGAAGTTACCGTTGAATACATCAGTAAAGATGCGACGGGTTTTGGCCAACCTGAAAAAGCGAAAGAACTGGCGTTAGCACAATATGAAAGTGGAGTAGATGTTATTTACGTCGCTGCTGGCGGATCCGGTCAAGGGGTACTTGAAGCAGCACAGGAACGACAAAAATTTATCATTTGGGTTGATTCCAACGGCAACCATCTCGCCCCAGGACTTGTTTTGACAAGTATGACAAAAGAGATTTCGGCTTCTGTGTTGCGTATCATCCAAGAAACCGTTGAGGATAATTTTATGGCAGGTATCCGTTACTTTGGTATAGCAGATGGCGGTGTCAGCTATGCTGTTGATGAACACAATCAACCGCTGCTTTCAGATGAGGACATAGCAACTGTTGAGGGGTTGAAAGCAAAAGTTATTGCTGGTGAAATTGTTGTACCAAATACAGTTTCCCTACCACATGAATAACTTTTAATATTACTCAAATTGCTATCTATAAGATTTTAGACCTGCAAACACCGTTTTTTATAGAAGGATCTATTTTCGCAAAATTCCGTAGCAATTTAGTTTGCGTCTTCACAGGCACAATCTAACAGATTATCCTACTATGTGGCAACTTAGGTTAATATAGTCAGGATTTACGTATTTTTCTTAAAGTCCCACTGATAAGGGATTTAGGAGTAAAAACTCAAATAATGACTTTTTTGATGAAATATATTGTTGATGGACGCGATTTACGCCCGTCCTGAATAAGGAGAGTATATATGGTTGAACATATTGTCCTACTCAAGTTGAAGTCGGAGGTCACCTCAGCGCAATTAGACGCTTTGCCTGATGCCTTATTGCAAATGGCTGATGAAATACCTGGCATTGAATCCATAACTGCTGGCACGAACAACAGCCCGGAAGGTAAAAGTCAGGGATATACCTACGGTTTTATCGTGCGATTTGCAGACGAGGCGGCGCGAGACGCGTATCTGCCGCATCCTTTTCACCGTAAGGTGGCAGGCGAACACATTCGACCACTTGTTGAGGATGTTTTAGTTTTTGATTATTCGGTTTAATTTTAATGATTCAGTGTTGTATAAATTGCAACTAAACTAAAAAGATTTCATAAATTTTTTGGAGGTAATATATGAGTTGGAACATTGTAGTAGTTGTTTCAGATACACTTCGGACAGCATATTTAAGCCCTTACGGTAACGATTGGGTTCAGACACCAAATTTGCAGCGTTTTGCCGAAGAGGGTGTCCGATTTACCAATGCACACCCAGAATGCTTGCCAACAATCCCGACACGGCGCACCTTACATACAGGTAGACGGATTTATCCATTTAGTTCTTATAATCCCGTCCCGTGGGATAACGTCTATACGCCCGGTTGGCAACCGATGTCTTCGGATGAACCTGCAATCGCAGAGTCCCTCGTCCGAAATGGGTATCACACAGGTTTTTTCGCGGATGTGCCACACTATTTTGTGCCGGGGATGAACTTTACACGCGGATTTAGACAGTGGCAGTTTGTCCGCGGACAGGCAGAAGACAGATACCGTGGCGGCGCACATGTTGATCCAAAACAGGTCAAACGATATCGTGGGAATGAAGGTAGAATACGTTCTCATATTATGAATGTTCAGCCCGAACGCCCGGAGGAAACGTGGCCCACCGCGAGATTGTTTCGTGCTGCAATCGAATTTGTTGAACATAATCATAAAAACACGCCTTTTTATCTATATGTTGACGGATTCACACCACACGAAACATGGGAAGCACCTATCCACTACTACGACCTTTACGGTAGCAGAGAAGATCGGGAACCGATCTGTCTCAACCTTCCCTACGGTTCGCTCAAGGATGAAGAGCTTGAAAATCGCCTGCCGAGTGTTAAGGCAAACTATGCTGGATTGGTGACCCTTGTGGATACGTGGTTTGGCAGGTTAGTGGATACCATTGATAGACTCGGATTGCGCGACAACACACTGATTATTTTCCTCAGTGACCATGGTACCAATTTCGCTGAGAACCCTGATAAAGCCACAGGAAAACCAGCTAATTTCATGTATCCCGGCACGATGGATATCCCGCTTTTAGTTCGACATCCTTCTGGTGTTAATGCTGGTACAACGTGTGATGAATTCGTTTATACGCTTGATGTACCCGCTACGGTTATGGCAGCAAGCCAAGTTGAACCCGCTGGCGAAATTCAAGGACAGAGTCTACTTCCTCTCGTTGAAGGTAAAAGCGGATTTACCTCACGTGAATATCTGACCTGTCGTTATGTCAATTCTGTTTGGTATAAAGACGCGAAGAGTTGGTATTTTTCAAGCGTTGATCTCAATAGTGGCACCCGTCTCTTTGACCTTGAGGGAGATCCAACATGTCAGCAAGACATTGCGGCTCAAGGTGCTGATCGGATTGCACTTGCACATGAACGCATTTTAGCCGATGCAGGTGGACATCTGCCACACTACAAACGTCAAGGTAGAACGGACGCACTTGGCAGGCCGCAGTTCGCTGAAGAATAATAATTTTGGATAGAGCGGTTTGCACAGAATGGAAACATGAACATCATTACAAAAGAAATTCAGTTTCATTGGAGCGTTGTGCAACCGCTCTTTTCAATTCGTAATGAGAAAGAATATGATAAAGCCGTTGCAACATTAAACGAGTTGATTGACGAAGTGGGTACCAATGAAAAACACCCACTCTATGAACTCCTTGATACGCTGGGCACCGTCGTCCATGCTTATGAAGAGAAACATCATCCAATTCCTGACTGTAGTGGTATTGAAGCATTAAAATTCTTAATGGAGGAACATCAACTTGAACCTTCAGATTTGCCTGAGCTCGGTACCTCAGATACCGTTTTGGAAATTCTTGAAGGTGAACGTGATTTAACAGTCAAACACATTCACGCTTTAGCAGCACGGTTTCAGGTTGCCCCCGCAGTGTTTGTATAATCATTTAAAATTCGTTTAAGAAACATACAAATGTAAGGAGATTAAGTTATGAAACATCTACATTCCAGACAATCTTCAATTACAATGTTTATCGGTATCCTTGCGCTTACCTTCACGATTTCTGGGAATGCCACTGCACAGAAAACCTTGTCAAGCCTTTCTGGTAAAGTAATAGATGAAAAAGGGAAACCGGTTGCCGGTATTAAACTTGCTATAAAACCGGTAAAAATTAACAGAGGATATGAAGAAGGACCGCTCGCGCCTATTGCCTCTTGGCCACGTGCTGTAACTGACAAAGAAGGACATTTCTCCATAACGAACATCAATCCAGTTTCATCAAGGGTAGTGATGTTTCCTGAACACGGTTCCGACTATGAAATAATGTCCCTTGAACTCGGAAACATCACTGTCTATTCAACGGCATTTCGTCCGAACTTTCCTGTTTGGTTTGGTAAACCTACTATTGCTATTGAACCCGGTGAACATCTTGAAAACGTGGTTGTCAACGTGCAGAAGCCACGGATGCGAATTAGTGGACGCGTAGTTTTACCTGATGGCACGCCCCTTGCCAATAAGGAGGTTTATCTGACAGTCCGTCATAGACATCGAAATACCTTCCTCTTTTTCTTCAGCAGTGGTGGCGGTGGTGGGTCCTCAGGAAGATCTGTTAAAACTGATTCCGAAGGATACTTTGTAACATATTCTCCTGACGATGAGGAAGAATATATGGTGTCGGTAAAGTATGAAGGGATAACCGCAAAGACAAGATGGTTCCGTATGAAAAAGGGACAACGTAAAGATAATCTCAAGTTGACACTCAGAGGCTTTGAAAAACACAAATTAAATAGAGAAAAAGCACGGCAAGCCGTGTGGACGGTGAATCCTGAAAATCAGCATGCTTATAGAAGAATTGAGTGTGATAGTTGGGAAGATGCCAAAGCAAAAGCCCAAGCTGAAAACGCCTATCTTGTGGCGATTAACGACGAAGCGGAGCAGAAGTGGTTAGAGTCATTATATTCAGAAAGCGTGTTTTTTTGGATAGGGCTGCAAGTGCCAAAAAAAGGGAAAGCATGGCGATGGAACAGTGGTGAACCCTTTACTTATGCGAATTGGGGCCCCTCTGGCAAACCTGATAACATATCCACAAGCGAAGGCACAGTTCCAATCGCATTGATTTTTTCTACAAAAAAATGGATGGCAATAGATTCTAAGAATCCACTTTCATCAATGGTTAAAAAAGCGATTATCGAAAAGAATAATTTTTAAAACGTATTCACAATTTCCCTCAGTTGATGGGTTGAAAATACGCCAATCTTTATGAGAAAGTTTCAAACGCGTACTATATTAACGACTTGTGCCAGTTAAGTGAAAGTTTTGTTGTTTTTCACAACTGTTCATATTTGTAGGAGCGATCTCCGAATCGCGACCGTTTGCAGTCGGGAATCGGAGTTCCCTCCTACCTTGAGGACAGCAGGTATCGGAAAAGTTGCGGAATGCAAACCCAAACAAGAGGAACATGTGAAATATAAATATACCAAATGTTAACTGGCACAAGTCGTTATATTAAGGAGATATTCGCTATGACTCGTTTCCATTTTACAAATCCAAGTTTTATATTTCTCACAATATTTGTTGTCATGGTTTTCTTTGTAATCAGCGACATCGTAGCACAGGAACCTCTGTCATCAATATCTGGTCGTGTTATCAATCCAAAAGGTGAACCAATTGCAGATGTTCCTATAGAAATTGCTATGTCAAGATCAACAACTGATTCAGAAGGGCGGTTTGTTCTCAACAAAATTCCTTCAAGGCAGGTTCAACTAATTTTATTGCAATACAATAAATACGATCCTTCTTACAAAATTCGGGCTATCAAGTTTGGAAAAATGTCAATATACTATCATGATCCAGATCCGCAAGACGCAGTTGTAATTTCAATCAAACCCGGGACGAACATAAAGAACGTAGAAATCATCACAGAATATCGACTCGAAATTCCTGGCAGGATCGTTTTTAAGGACGGTCAACCGCTTGCAAATACATTGCTCAAGATTAACCTTGATGGATTGCCTCTGGATATGGAAAGAGGCTTTTCCTCCAACCGATCATTTACTACAGATGCAAAAGGAAACTTTGTGCATTCTGTATACTCACCTGGCGTATACGCCCTATCTGTTAACTATCGCGGACTTTCTGCTGAATTAGTCCCTTTTCTCTTTGAAGAAGGAAAACAACCGGAAACACAGGTTTTGACACTCAATGGTAATTTTGAAGACCTTGCCGCACCATCACCTGAAGAACCTGAAAAACAGCGGCATCGTCCACCAAATGCCTCAGATGTTCTGGGAATGTGGATAATTAATCCAGCAAATGGCCATTCATATAAAAGGATTAAATGTGATGACAGGTTTGAGGCACAAATTCAAGCAGAGAAAGAAGGTGCGCATCTCGTTACGATTACAAGTGAGGCAGAACAGATTTGGCTTGAAGCCGTTTTTGGCACTGGTCCATATTGGATTGGATTGACCGATATACTTAAAGAAGGTAAGTGGAGGTGGGATACCGGGGAACCTGTCACATACACTAACTGGGGAGACCAAGAAGATGATCCACTTGGTATTCGCAGCGACACACCTGCTTTTCTAAAGTTCTTTGGCTTTAAGGATGATAGAGAACGCCATGAAGAAGAGGTACGAGACTACGTCATCATGTCTGGCGGAAATTGGGGACATGAAATCGGGGAATGGCTGCCTGCAGATGAACAAGGTTTGTTCCTTGGTGGCAAGCCGCGGATGGCGATCATTGAGAAGGAAAGTTTACGTACAAAGAAACCTGAACGATAGAATAATTTTACTCCTGGCTGAGTTTTCTACCTTATCTCACCAAGCTATTCTATGTTTATTGTTGTATCTAACAAATAATCTGGCAAGGATTCCGATGGAAATTCATTATTCTCAACTCAGCGAACACTTGTATATCCACCACGGACATGTTAACATAGGCATAATCCGCGATGCAAACCGCGCGCTTCTCATTGATCCGAGCGGCGTATCTCTCCAAACAACGTTCACAGAACTCGGAATCACGGATATAGATCAGATTCTATATACCCATCACCATCGCGACAACACAGCAGGATTCCCTATCCCAGAGAATACCCGTATCGGCGTTCCAGCGGCTGAGGCGCAGTGGTTTTCTGAAGTAGAAACCTTTTGGAACGACCCAAAATACAGATGGCATCTCTACAACTGCCATCCACATAATCTCATGCTTACCAATTCTATCCATATAACAGATACCTATACTGGAGGGGCAAAGATTGCGTGGGGCCCCGTATCCATAGAAGTGCTTGAAACACCCGGACACACCGATGGTAGTGCTACCTACCTTGTTGATGTTGACGAACAACGTTTCGCTTTTTCGGGTGATCTCATCTACGATGAAGGTAAAATATGGGAACTTTATAGCCTGCAAAAGGGACAACAGACCACTGACTATCACGGATTTTTGGGTGCGCGCGACGAACTGAGGGATAGTCTTGAAAAGGTTCGTCAGTCATTGCCGACAGCACTTATCCCTACGCACGGTGTTGTCATGAAAAATCCAGATGCTGCGATTGACAAACTTTTTGAGCAGTTGGATTATTGTTATGATAAATATGTGTCGATCTCTGCACTTCGCCACTATTTTCCGCAATTGTTTACCGAATTTGAGGGACGCACTGACCACATGCCTATCCGAGAAGGTAAACCTCCCCCCGATTTTTTGCGTCACTTCGGCACTACATGGTTGATTATCTCTGAAAATCGTGAGGCGTTCGTAATGGACTGCGGTTCACCAAACATAGTAAAACAAATTCAGCAGTTGCAGGCAGATGGTGAAATTTCTGAGGTTACGCAGTTTTGGGTAACACACTATCACGATGATCATGTGAATGCTATCCCCGAATTTCAGGATACTTTTCCCTGTGAAACGATAACCGATGCAATTGTGGCGAAAGTCATTGCTAATCCAAAAGCTTTCCGACTACCATGTATTTCCCCCGCTGTGACTCGCGTAGATCGCGCCACCTGTGACGGAGCCTCATGGCAGTGGAATGAATTCAAAATGACTGCTTACCACTTTCCAGGACAGACATATTATCACGGAGGTCTACTCGTTGAGGGTCGCGGTGTACGGATGTTCTTTGCTGGTGATTCATTTACAATGGCAGGGATTGACGACTACTGCTCTGGTAATCGGAATCTGCTCGGCAAAAATGTTGGTTATGAAAATTGTTTGAGACGCATTCAGCAACTTAAGCCTACGCATATTTTCAATTGTCATGTTGATCCAGCATTTGATTTCAGCAACAAAGAGATCGACTTTATGTTGGACACCCTCACTGAACGTGAAAAATGCTATACGGATCTCTTTCCTTGGGATCATGCAAATTACGGCATGGACGATCAATGGGTGCGATGCTATCCGTATGAGCAAGAAGTTGCCCCCGGTGAAACAGTGCAGTTGAATGTGGAGATTACAAATCATTCATTGGAATCTTGCACGGCAATCGCTCAACCAATTCTTCCAGAAGCATGGGGTATTGAAGTGGATCCAGTGGAAACAACTATTTCACCGAAAGCAGATGGACATATCCAATTTTCTGTTCCGATTCCACAACGTTCAGAGTTGGAGGGGTTTCCAACCCCGATAGGACAGATTGTAATTCCTATTGAAATCACCTACAACGACTGGCCATTAGGGCAATTTCGTGAAGCGATCTTTGTTCTCACGGGAGGTTAAAAAGAGTGCTAAACTTATCACAACCAACAGTTGACATCGCAATAACATGCAGCAATTTCGAGGAATCATTAGACTTTTATCACAACAAATTGGGGTTTGAAATTGTGCTGGATTTAGAGATTCCGGAGACTCTTGCGCAAAACGTAGGTCTTGCGCCAACAGGTTTTCGCCAAGTTCGCCTTAAAGCAGGGAACACCCTTATTAAGTTGATGGACATTGAATCGCCACCGCCAACACCAACAGACGAATTTTCCGCGGGTGTCCGTTGGCTCACCTTTTTTGTTGCGGATATTCAGAAAACTGTGGAAAACTTGAAACAAAAAGGTGTTGAATTTCTGTCTGAACCGATAAGCGCACCTGACGCAGCAGGTGTTGTGTGCGCAAAAGACCCTGATGGCATTCTAATTGAACTTGTACAGATATAAGAGGGATTATGAAGACATTAACTGATTCTCAAATTCGTGACTTTAACGAAAACGGCTATTTACTTATTGAAGACGCACTTGCCCCTGAAGATTTAAATCCGCTCATTGCAGAGTTTGAAGAAATTGTCCACGCGGGTGCTTCACAACTCTATGCAGAAGGTGAGATTAACTCCGAATTCAAAACAGAAGGTTTTGACACACGTTTAGCAAAAATCACAGAACAGTCCCCGACAGTGTTTCAAAAGGTATTTAGTGGTGCGCACACGGGTCCTGCTCTCTTTGATCTTTTGGTTAACCCAAAACTGCTTGACATTGCGGAGGCACTCGTCGGACCGGAGATTATGTGTCATCCCGCATACCGTGTTCGCCCAAAACTGCCAGAACATGACCAAACTTTAGTCCCGTGGCATCAAGACGCAGGATATATGGAGCCAAAATGTGATTCCGTTTTACAACTCACAATCTGGATTCCGTTGATAGATGCCACCGTTGAAAACGGATGCCTTGAAGTTATTCCGCATGCACATCGTGATGGTGTTTTCCCGCATCGTCCCTCTGAACGTTTCTATCTTGAAATCCCGGATGATGCATTACCCGAAGTGGAACCTATAGTCGTTCCTATGAAGTTTGGTAGTGTTTTGTTGTTTACCAATCTGACACCGCACCGATCCATTCCAAATGTTAGCCATCAGGTGCGATGGAGCGTTGATTCACGTTATCAGGACGCTGCGAAACCCACCGGCTATCAACCAGAGGCAGGTTTTCTTGCAAGAAGCAAACTTAATCCTGATAATGTTGTCAAAACACCAGAGGAATTCAAGCGGATTCGCGATGAACATCAGCCCGGTCCAGGTCCAAATCGATGGGCAAAGAAGGAGTAAAATGATACGCAATTTTAAAGGAGGAAGCATGCAAAAATGCCCAAAAATTGCCGCAATTGCCACAATATACCACAAATACTCACATGCACAGCATATCGTTGATCGGTTCTTGGAAGGATACGGATGGAATAGTAGATACCACTATCCTCCAATGGACCTTGTATCGTTATACGTTGAACAGGTCAAGGACAACGACCTGAGTAAAGATAGATTAGAACGTTTTCCCATGATGAAAGGATATCCAACAATTGCCGAAGCATTGACTCTTGGCAGTGAGGAATTGGCTGTTGATGGTGTGCTACTCATCGGGGAGCACGGCGAATATCCATCTAACGAGAAGGGACAACGTCTCTATCCGCGCTATGAACACTTCATGCAGATGATTGAGGTGTTTAAACGGAGCGGACGTGGTGTGCCAATTTTCAATGATAAACACCTCTCATGGAATTGGGAATGGGCGCGTGAAATGTATGACATCTCTCAAGAGATGGACTTTGCATTTATGGCGGGGTCTTCACTGCCTGTTACGTGGCGTACACCTTCAATTGATATGCCGCTCGGTGTTCCTGTATCAGAGGCAGTGTGTGTGGCTTACGGTGGTGTGGATAGTTACGATTTCCACGCGTTAGAAACATTGCAGTGTATGGTAGAACGGCGCAAAGGCGGTGAAAGTGGTGTGAAATGGCTGCAGGCATACCGTGGTGATGCGTTTTGGAATGCACATCATTCGGAACTATGGTCAAGAGAACTTTTTGAATCTGCACTTTGTCGGAGTCATACGCTTACACCGTCACGACCAGGATTTAACAATCCGTTTCCAACGTTAGACGAAATGAAAGAGATTGTCAAAGACCCTATTGCATATCAGTATGAACATCACGACGGGCTTAAGTCTACGATGATTCTGATGAACGGATTGGTGCAGGATTTCAATTTCGCTGCTTATATTGGCTCAGAGAACGAAATCCTTTCAACGCAAATGTATCTGCCGATGCCACCTGCACGGACAACTTTGGCAAACTTCTTCTCACCACTAGTGAACAATATCGAGGAAATGTTTTTGACAGGTCTGGCTACCTATCCAGTTGAACGCACATTATTAACAACAGGACTTGTTGCGGCAGGTGTTGATAGCTTGTTCGCCGATAGCACTAAACAGGAGACACCGCATTTAGATATCGCCTATCAAGCCGCTGAAGAATCAACCTTCTGGAGGACATAAAGATATGAAACGAATTGCCGTTATTACAACTATTTACCGTTATCTATCACATGCACAACACTTTGCGGATCGATTTTTAGTCGGTTATCCCAAAAAGGGCAGATGGCACCGTCCAAATATGGAAGTTGTGTCTCTCTATGTTGATCAGAAACCAGAAGGTGAGCAGAGCGAAGACCGCGCCAGAGAATTCGGGTTTTCTGTTTATCCTACCATCGCCGAAGCGCTCCGATGTGGAGGCGATAAACTCGCTGTGGATGCGGTGCTTTTGATCGGTGAACACGGCGACTATTCTATCAATGAAAAAAGCCAAGTGTTGTATCCACGTTATGAATTTTTCAAGGAATGCGTCAAAGTCTTTGAAGAAGATGGACGTGCAGTGCCTATCTTCAATGACAAACACCTCTCCTATAGTTTTGAGAAAGCAAAGGAGATGGTAGATGATGGGCATCGCCTCGGTTTTGGCGTGCTTGCGGGGTCATCGTTGCCTGTCACGTGGCGCTTGCCCGATGTTGAATTACCATTAGAGAGTGAGATAGAAGCGGCACTCATGGTAGGTGTTGGCGGTTCAGACCCGATGGATTATCACGCATTAGAGGCGATGCAATGTATGGTTGAACGCCGAAAGGGTGGTGAAACAGGGGTTGCTGCTGTCCAACTGATTGATGGAGAGGAAGTCTGGCAAGCAGGTGAAGATGGGCGTTGGTCTCTGGAATTATTAGAGGCTGCACTTTCCCGAAGTGATACACCGTGCGGTTTGACAGATGAAGACGGTAGAACGCAAGATATGATTAGGAATGGTGAACTCCAAAAACTTGTTCAAAACCCTTCCGCTTATTTCATTGAATATAACAGTGGATTGAAAGCAACACTTTTGATGCTCAACGGTGCAGTGCGGGATTACTGCTTTGCTGCAAAACTTAAGAACGAACTTGTCCCAGTATCAACGCAGTTTTTCTTAACGCCTACACCGAATGTCACCTATTCGGCATGCCTTATCACCAAGATTGAGGAACTTTTTGAAACAGGTATTGCACCGTATCCGGCGAAGCGCACCTTGCTGGTGAGTGGAACTCTGGAAAGTTGTTTGACATCGCGTCATCAAGGGCATGTCCGTTTAGAAACGCCACATCTGAATGTTGAATACCGCGCACCGGTGGAGTCGCAGCATGCACGGCATTGACGTGTGTTTACATTATATAACCTAAGTTGCTACCTATAAGATTTTAGCCATGGAACACCGTCTTTAATGAAAAAATGCTGATAATTAGCGAATATTTGTAGTGTAAACTGCCAGTTTGCACACACATAAGCACAATCTGGCAGATTATGCTACATAAGTGGCAACTTAGGTTTATATAGTAAAATCCGAAAATATGTGGACATTTTAGTGAACAACAATCCCCACACGTTCTCGCTGGCGAAGTTTCCTAACTTCACTTCATTTAGATTGCGCTTTGGAGGATAGCACAAATCTGTAGCGTAATCTTCCAGATTGCGCTTTGGAGGATAGCACAAACTGGAAGTTTATGCTGCAGTCCTTGCCAGTTGTGTGTCGTCTGAATCGCGGAATACGCGGATAAGGTTATTTAGTTTTCGGTTTTTTGGACGAATTTTTAACACTTGCTATATACCCCAGGCCGGTAGTGCGATTTCCTAACCGCACCCATAAGCGTCAATTTAAGGGATAAATCCGTTGTGGCAGTGTCTTAGTCCTTACGGGACTAAAGCGTTTGCTCATATTCATTTTAAACCAATATTTTTACATAAATTATCGCATAAACGTTATCTTCTAAACTATAACTATGAGTAATACACATTAACTAAAAACTCTTAAAACTAAATAACCCTACTCCATTTCCATTTAACCCTTGACATCAAAACAGATTACTGATATTATATATCAAAAACAGTAAAGGCTAAAGATGAAAAAAATTACCATCACCCAATTTTTCCGAGTTCTCCCCCTATTTTTATTCACAATCACACTCCTTTTGCAAATCGTATATTTAAAATCCGCTCTCGCAGTAGACTTTATCAAATTCGAACGTGAATTTTCAGGCAAAGGTTCGTCTCAAGGAGCTTTTAGCAAAGATATTCACCTTGCCTTCAAACAGAATATCTATGTTAGCGATACAGAAAACCGACTAATCCAGAAACTTTCACCGACAGGAGAATTTCTCGGACAAATTCCCGCAAACCCAGAAGCTCCCGATAATATCTTGCGAAAACCGGGACACCTCACTGTAGATGAAATTGGCAATATCTATGTCACCGATGTAACAGCACACCACATCGCTGAAACTGCCGACCCGAAAATATATATTTTTGCGCCCTGTGTCCACAAATTCAGTCTAATAGGTGAGTTATTAGACACCTATTTTGTGGACCCTGTAGACGAACGTCCAGGTGTGGTTTTACCTGCGAAACTTATTATTGATGAAAATGGAAAAACGGCATTCGGCATCCAACCGACTGGACATGACCGTGCCCTCCGCGTTGCTGTTAATGCGCAAAACCAACTTTACATCTTGGACGCAAAACGCGGACGTATTCATCAATTTGCTGCAGATGGCAAAAAATTGTTAACTTTTGGTCGGTATGGCGCAGGCGATGGTGAATTTGACAAAGATGCCGCTGATATTGCGATTGATCTTCGCGGAAATGTTTTTGTTGCAGACACAGGCAATCATCGCATTGTAAAATTTAATAGTGATGGCAAATTTGTCCGTAATTTCGGTAAAAAAGGACGAGACAACGGTGAGTTTGTAAAACCGATGGCACTTGTCACACTGCCGACAGGCGAGATTTTAGTCAAAGACGCAAGCCGATTCCGTAGGAAAGTCGGCGGATTGCCCGAAGTTATCGCCCTTTCACCAACATTAACGCAGTTGACAGAAAGCACGCCCGGTCAAGCCGATCTTGCAAATACGATTACAAATGCAACCCGTCCACAATATGGTCCGTTTGCACAAAACCCATTTACAGCAGTTGATACAGCGTCTCTGAACCGTCGTTTGCGGTTGCTTGAAGAGGCAGAGTATCGCCGGTATTTTGACGACAAAGATTATGACAATGAAAATGATGAGGAACTTGCTGAAGAACTTAAACGCGCAGACATTCGTTTGACGTTGTTCCATAACGTCATCTCACGCATTCAGAAATTTGATAACAACGGTAGGTATATTGGACGGATAATTTATGAAACAGACCAGTTGAGTGAGAAAAAACATGACTTAACTTTTCTTGATTTTGACCCATCAGGCTATCTCTATCTGCGAGATACCAGCGATTTCACCATTGCTCAGTATTCTGTCACCGGTTTTACCGTGAAACCTTCTCACATGAACGGGTTTTATAGTACCCGCGTCGCCAATTTCAGCAACAACTATCTGGAAGATTATGAGGATATTGACTTTTCAACTGATGTTGAAGATAAACTCAACCAATTGGAACTCAAAAATCTATTCGGATGGACATATAGCCTCTCTGAACGGTGGCATTTAACATTCCTTGATGAACTAACATACAGCGAACAGGATGAGCGGTATACCACTCCTGCTAAATTAGAGGATAGTTTCGATTTTGAGACACAAGCGTTAGAGAACGCATTCGCTGTGAATCTGAAGTATATCACCAACCCGAATCCGTATCAATATAAGGAGTTGAATTTATCCGTTGGACGTGTTGATGGCACCTCTGATCTGACACAGGACGCGCTTTTTCCTGATCTAAATAAACAACAGAGGATTGACACGGGGGATGCAAATTCAACGGTTATAGAACTTAATTGGGATATTTGGTCACGGACAAACCTTTGGCTGCGCTACGCCGATCTCAATCCTGCAGAAACGAGCCGCAACTTTGTCCGTAGGTTCTACGATGTTTCGGGTGATCTGTATGAAGTTTTCGGAAGCCGCAATCAGGCACGGCAGTTTCTTGGTGAGTTTACAATAAAGTTTTGATGGGACGTGTAAATATGGAGTTTCGTGCACTTTATCCTGAAGAATTAGAGGCATGGCTTGATCATGTTACACACGTTTTTTCAGCAAGTCGTCAATATTTTTCCAACCATTGGCATAACGATCCGTGGAAAGATGCCCAAGGTATCCGCGTTGCTGTGGATGATAGTACAATTGTCAGCACGGTGCGTGTCTTTATTCGTAAGATGTTCTTTCACGGTGAACCTATCTCTGTTGGCGGGATCGGAGAAGTTAGCACCCGCCCGGAATATCGCAAGCGTGGACTTGCTACGCAACTCCTCAAAGATTCTATTCAGTTCATGGAAAACCATGATATAGCGATCTCCATGCTCCACGGTGGTCAACGTATCTATTCGGTTGAAGGATGGGAAAGTGTTCCACGTTACTATGCAAAGAAAACCTTTCTCGGTAAAAAACAGCAGGAATGGAATATCCGCCCAGTCAATTTTCAGGATACAGATGAAATTGCACAGCTTGCCTCTCTCTACCACACCTATTCACGCAAATTTAATGGTACTTTCGTTAGAGATGATATGGCATACTGGAGAGACTGGGTGAAGACCGAATCGCCGCAAGCATGGGTTGCTGAACGCGATGGTGTGATTGAAGGTTATATTTCCGTTAGAGGGCGAAACGGACAATTAGGTGTCAAAGAGTTTGCAGCGTCAGAGGAATTATTTGCACAAAACGGTGCTACAGACTTTTTTGAAGTTTTGTTATCTGATATAATCGCGCAGATGGATGCGGAGAAACTTGAAGTGGAGTATCCCGCGCCGATTGCTGATGGATTCAATGCTCCGAAGGTTGAGACGTACGGAAGCACAATGTATCGTGTTATTCAACCTGATATGTTCCCACCAAATATGAGGCAAGAACTTTCTGATACGCTCCCAGACCTCCTCCATAGTCAATCGGAAACGTTAAAACAAGACATCCAGTCACATCACATCTTTTGGCCGACTGATGGGTTTTAAGCTTATCAGACGCATTTTCAAAAGACATTAGCTGTTTTTAAGGAAGACAAGATGAAGACTCACAGAATATTGATCCTGTTTTTAGGAATTGTAGTTGCTGGGGTTCTTTTGGCGTTTTCAACGTGGCACCAGTGGAACGCTAATCAAGGAACGATTTTGGAACGCATGAGACCGATTCCTCCGATTGCGGAGTTTAGCCATGGCACTTGGATAAGAGATATTGCCTTTTCTCCTAAGCATCCTGACCTTGTTGCAAGTGTTGGTGAGCATAGCATCATAAAGGTATGGAATAGAAACAACACAGATTCACCAGAACTTACGTTAACGAATCATCCCACTAATGAGAGTGGCACTTCTGGAATTAGTTATATCACTTTTACTCAGACAGGCGAATGGCTTGTCAGTAAAGATTTTTGGATGGTTGCAATATGGGATGCATCTTCAGGAGAAAGAATAAATACATTAGAAACTCCCTCAAGCACTGGAGTTGTTTCACCTATGAATGATTATCTCGCAGCTGGAACGAGAGATGTGAAACTGTGGGATATCAGCAACCCTAACAAGATTTCAGAGTTATTTATCTTACCAGCAAAAATGGGTGAACAGTCCATATCACACGAAGAAGTGAATATAAAAAGTTCTAATCATAATAGTTGGGTCAAACATCACAACGCAACAGTGAATCAGTCTTTTAAAACTATTGACTTTT
Organism: Candidatus Poribacteria bacterium; assembly: GCA_003635185.1. Lineage (GTDB taxonomy): Bacteria > Poribacteria > WGA-4E > WGA-4E > WGA-3G > MSPOR6. The sequence goes on from PYJA01000041.1 coordinate 36,995, forward strand.
CACATGATGGAAAATGGATTGCAGCGGGTGGAGAGATATATGACAAGTCCCTTGAAAAATGGAGTAGTAAGTTAAAAATTTGGGATCTGCAAAACCAACAACTGTTCAGAATTATTGAAAGAGATGATCCAAAAAATCTGGAACCCAAAAGGAAAGGTAAGAAAGTTCCATCATTCACATTGCCGCCGTCTAACGATATTCGATCAATCAAGTTTTCACCAGATAACCGTTTTTTTGGACTTGCGGCTGACAACGGGTTAACTATATGGACTTTGCCTGAATGGAAAATCTACCATGAAGTGCAAGATCAACGCATAAGTGATATAGCGTTTTCACCAGATGGCACGATGTTTGCGATCACTGATATTAAAGGGATAACCCTCTGGTCTGTAGAAACCCTCACACCTATTGTCCTGCTTCAGAAAGTAGGTCTTATCGGCAGTAGCGTGATTGAGTTTTCTCCTGACGGTAGCATACTTGCTGGTGGTGGTTTCGGTGGTGTTCTTCAGCTCTGGGATTTGAGGAAACTAAATGAAAAATAAAAAGATGTATCTATTGTTAATATTTGTGATAGTTGCTGCGTGGACATTAGTGTTTTTATCTTTGCATCACTGGTACACTAATTCAATATTGATTCCAGCACGAGCAAAAGCACGCAGTCCGATTGCTGAGTTTAACCAAGGTGCTTTGATCCAGGCTATTGCATTTTCGCCGACGAATTCAGACCTTATTGCAGTTGCGGAATGGGGGCACGAAGTAAAGATTTGGAACGTAAACAATACAGATACACCAGAAGTAATACTGCTTGGTCATACTGACAAAGATGTCTTTCCCGCTGTTGATTGCCTAGCGTTTTCACCGATAGGGAAATGGCTTGCAAGGAAAACATTTAAAACGCTTGATTTTTGGGATATGCCTTCCGGGACGGTATTAAATCCAATTTCTTGTGAGATGCGTTCATTCTCGGCAGCAATTTCACCAGTCAACCCCATTCTTGCTACGGGTCTGAATGACGTGAAACTGTGGGATATCAGTAATCTAAATGAGATAAAAGGAACGTTTGTATTACCAACAAAAATAGGGGAACAGGCATTGTCGCACGAAGATATAATTTGGACTAAAGATCACTACACTGATCGTGCAATTAAACACCACAATGAAACGATAAACCAGCATTATCAGTTTATTGATTTCTCACATGATGGGAAGTGGATTGCCGCGGGCGGACAAATGAATGACGAAAACCGCAGAATAGGATTTGACAGGATAAAAATTTGGGATCTACATAGCAAACAACTATTTAAGATTATTGAGGGCGATCTACCGGACGACTTTAAACCTGGCTACTATTATGCAGACATTAATACTATCAAATTTTCACCGGACAACCGTTTTTTCGTTGTTGTAGGCAAAAAAAGATTGATTATTTGGTCACTGCCAGAATGGAAAATTCATCGTGAAGTAGACGAACCAGGCATCGTTGATATAGCCTTCTCGCCCGATGGTAAGATGTTCGCCACTGCAAGTTATAGAAGAATTAAAATCTGGTTAGAAGAAGGTCAAACTCCTATTGACTTACAGAAGGATAAAGACTTTTTAGTCGGTGCTAAAAATATTACTTTTTCTCAAGATGGCAGCATGCTTGCGGGGGGTGGCTTTGACGGTGTTCTTCGGCTCTGGGATGTGAGGAAACTAAATGAACACTAAAAAAATGGGACTTTTATCAGTAGTTTTGGCAATAGCAGTTGTTGGCGTTGTAATTTATTTTATCTCACGCCCACCGCCGCAGGAATTGCGCCCACAGACATTCGCACAACTGCCTGAAAAACCTAAACTCATCGCGGAATTTCATAACGGACCATCTATAAAATCAGTTGCTTTTTCACCTGTCGACTCGTCTATAATAGCGACTGCTGATCAATATGGCACTGTTAAATTGTGGAATACAAACGACTTAAATAATCATGTCAGAATACTTGGCCATCCTGCATTAAGTGCCCTGATAACTTTCTCACCATCTGGAAAATTGCTTGTAAGTTCAGATTTTTCTAAAGTAATATTATGGGATGTTGCTACGGGTAAGAAATTGAATTCTCTGGATGGTTCAAGTGGTCAAATTGCATTTTCACCTGATGGAAATATACTTGCGATTCCTGAAGCACATGTAAGACTTTGGGATATCCGTGATCCTGATAATATAAAAGAGATAGGAATTTTATCGTACGAGCCGCCAGAAGGCATACATAATTGGGGTGCGCGGGCAGTAGACTTTTCGCCAGATGGAAAATGGATTGCCGCCACACATAATAACGGAACTGTAAACGTATGGAATTTCCAAAGTAAGCAACTTGTAAAAACATGGAAAACATCTTTGGACCGAATCGAGGTTATCAAGTTTTCACCAGACAACCAGTTTTTGGCAATTGGTGTTTACGAAGGAAGTTGTATTCTATGGACTGTACCAGAGTGGGAACACCACGGTGATATACACCGTGGTCCTATTGAAGGACTGACTTTTTCGCCAGATGGCAAGATGTGTGCCTTTGCTAATCCGTGGTCTGTTTTTGGGAGAGGTGTACAACTCAGGTTTGCTGCAAGTGGCGCACTAATTACCTCACTACCGACAGAAGCATGGGATGTAGCGTTTTCAAATGATGGAAAAATGCTTGCCACTGGAGGTGAGGATGGTTTACTTCGTTTATGGAAGTTGAAATCTCCTCATTTAAAGTTTGAGACAATACCTTCAGATGTTGTGAAGATTGTTTATGTTATTAGTTCCGGTAGTGATCTACAACCTGGGATTACGTCAAAACTGAACGGATTGATTAGAGAGGTTCAACAGTTCTACGCAGAAGAAATGGAACGCCACGGATTCGGCAGAAAAACTTTTACGTTTGAAACCGATGAAAATGGAAAAGCAAAGGTATATCTTATCAAAGAAGACCAAACCAAAAATTTTGATTTGTCAAACGATATTTGGCTTGTTGTATTAGATGATTTGCCATCCCGTTTCAAATTCCCGAGAAGGATTTACCTTGCTGGACACAATGATATATTTGTTTACAATCCTAAGAAGGGTCAAATTATTTCAAACGATATCGTCAGGGAGCATATAGAAGGGTTCAATCATGGACGGCAAATAGTCGCTTCTGCCAAAACTTTTAAGCGCCATACATTCGCTCATTTACTTCGACCTACCTTTAATCTACCATACGTTTACCAAAAAAGTGGTTCTAACTTTTTGACACGTCTTTTCTCCCATGTTAACGACAAGATGCCATGGGGGAAAAAGTGGGCGAAATTGTCCAAGTGTGAAGCAGAATGGTTGGATAAGAGTCGTTTCTTTAATCCGAACCAGCCTTTCTTTGATAAACGACCTGAGATTGAGATGAACGTATCAAAATCGGATACCACAGATACGCGACACTTTCAATTTGAGGTTGCAGATGAAGATGGGATACACCAAGTGCAGATGTTTACGCCTGCAATTCCTAAGTATCAAATTCTGGTGAACAAGTTTGAGGGATGCCGTACTTTAAACGGTAGCAAACAAGCGACTGTTGTATTTGAAATTTCTGATCCCAAAATAATGGGTGTTAAACTTCGGATGATTGATATGCATGGAAACATTGCATCACGAAAATTCATCATTAAAGAGAAAACAGATGAAAAATAAAAAAATCGGGTTTTTATTAGTGATTTTGGCAATAGCAGTTGTTGGCGTTGTAATTTACTTTATCTCACGCCCACCGCCGCAGGAATTGCTTCCACAGACATTCGCAGAGCTACCTGAAAAACCTAAACTCATCGCGGAATTTCATCATGGGACAACAGCTGATTCTGATGAAATTGCCCCAAATGCGCCAGAAGGTTTTTCTCTCACGGACACGAGACCGATTTATTCTGTCGCATTTTCTCCGATAGATGCTTCTCTGATAGCAAGTGTTAATGCAAACGGCTCCATAAAGTTATGGAACATTAACAATACCAAAGAACCAATAAAAATTCTTAGGCATCCCGGAGTTTATCCATCCATCGGTTTCTCACCCACAGGAGAGTTGCTCGCAAGTGCTGGTTTTGGAACGCTCATATTATGGGATGTCGCTTCAGGTATGAAACTCGATTCTCTTGAGACATCAAAACGTCAATTCGCTTTTACGCCAAATGGACATCAACTCGCGACAGTTAGCAATGCAGTAAAAGTTTGGGACATTCGGAATCCAAAGAAAATCACGAAAATTGCTACACTACCTTTCAATGAAGCACTTAAAGCTACAGGGTGGGCATGTGCAGTTGACATTTCATCAGATGGACAATTGATTGCCGCTGGATATGCCAATGGAAATGTAAACGTTTGGAATTTAAAAACCAAAGAACTTGTTAAGACTCTGGAGACAGGTCTGTTAGAAATGGATTTCCTGAAGTTTTCACCAAACACCAGATTCGTGTCTGTAGGAGGTAAAGAATGGAAACATCACGGTTCTCAAGGTTACATTATGTGGGATTTATCAAACTGGCAGCGCCACGGGGAGGTGCTACGTGGAAATATAGACAATTTGGTGTTCTCACCAGATGAAAAGATATGTGTCAGTGCAAATGATCAATCTTTTTCAGGAAGAGGGGTTGAATTTTGGTCAGTTGAGAATGGCGAACCAATTACCTTTTTACCGACGCAGGCACGGGATGTTTCATTTTCGAACGATGGCAGAATACTTGTCACCGGGGGACGGGAAGGTATTATTCAACTGTGGGAGCTTACGCCACAGCAATTGGAATTGTCTACTAACCAAAACGATGTCGTGAAACTAATTTTTTTGTTGCCCGAAGGCAAAGAGATCCCACCAAACTTAACCGTAAAACTTGATAAATCTGTAAGAGAGGCGCAAGATTTCTACGCGGATGAAATGGAACGACATGGTTTCGGTAGGAAAACATTTTCTTTTGAAACCGATGAAAATGGAAAAGCAAAGGTCTATCTTATCAAGGAAGATAACACAAAGAACTATGATTTGACAAACAACACCTGGCTCGGAGTTTTAGATGACAGATATGAGTATTTTTCAATGATTTGGAAATTAGACATAACCGGTCTTAATGAGACATTTTGGTACCCCACCCATGGTGGGCATACTGTCAAAGACAATATTTGGCACAACGAAATTGAAGGAATCACTCCTGGTAGGATTGTATTTACTTCAGTTAAAGACCTCAAGCGAGAGCCTCTTGCGTATGTTCTTAGAGATGCCTTTGGACTACCTTATGATCCCATTCAACTTGAGCCAAATGCTTTAAAACGTTTTTTCTCCCGTATTAACGACAAGATGCCATGGGGGAAAAAGTGGGCAAAATTGTCTAAATGTCAAGCTGAATGGTTGTACAAAAGTCGTTTCTTTAATCCGAATCAACCTTTCTTTAATAAACCTCCGCAGATGATTATGAATGTATCGTTAATGGATGCTACTAATTCCAGACGGTTCCAATTTGAAATTGCAGATGAGGACGGCATGCATCAAGTACAACTGTTTATACCGATAGATATGAAAAATCAACGGTGGAGAAAGAAGTTTTATGATTGCCGAGCACTAAAAGGCAAAGAAAAGGCAAGCGTTGAATTTGAAATATCTGATCCTGAAATAGAGACTGTTGTACTTCGGATGATTGATATGCATGGTAACATTGCATCACGTGAATTCATCATTAAAGAGAAAACAGATGAAAAATAAAAAAATCGGACTTTTATTAGTAATTTTGGTTATAGCAGTTGTTGGGATTGTCGTGTATTTCATCTCCCGTCCACCGCCGCCGCAGGAATTGCTCCCACAGACATTCGCGGAGCTGCCTGGGAGACCTAAGGTCATTGCTGAATTCAATCACAGTGCGACGATTATAAAAGATGCACTTTCCTTTGAAGGTCTTTCTCTGGAATCCGCCAAAACAATTTATTCTGTCACCTTTTCACCTATAGATCCTTCTCTCATTGCAAGTGTTAATGGAAATGGCACTGTAAAGTTGTGGAACATAAACAACACCAAAGAACCTATAAGAATTCTTCGCCAACCCGGAATATTTCCTGTTATTAGTTTCTCACCCACAGGTAAATTGCTGACGTGTGCTGGCTATGGAACACTTACAATATGGGATGTCGCTTCAGGAACAAAAATCAATTCACCTGAGACTTCTCACCGGCAATTCGCTTTTTCATCAGATGGGCAAAAACTCGCGACAATTCGGGATGGCAGAAAAGGAATACATGAAGCAGGAGTGAAAATCTGGGATATTCGGAATCCTAAGAAAATAACGGAAATTGCTACCATCAATATACCACATGCAACCAAAGGTTCAACATGCGCGGTTGACATTTCATCCGATGGTAAATGGATCGCTGCCGGATATTCTAACGGAACTATACACGTATGGGACCTACAGACTCAGCAACTGGTAAAGTCTATAGAAACACCTCTCTATTTGATGGATTACCTAAAGTTTTCCCCTAACAACAAATATATGGTCGCTGGTGGACGTGATCAGGAGGGGTATAGCAATTATTCTGTAAAGGGGTACATCATGTGGGAATTGCCAAGTTGGCAACGGAAGGGTGAGGTGCTTCGAGGAAATGTTGAAAATTTGGTGTTCTCCCCAGATGGAAAGATGTGCGTGGGGACAAATGATTGGTATCATTATGGAAGGGGTGTAGAACTCTGGTCAACTGCAAATGGGGCACCAATTTCTTCATTACCAACGGAGGCAACAGATGCTTCGTTTTCACAAGATGGAAATCTTCTCGTTACTGGAGGAAAGGATGGTATTGTTCGAGTGTGGAAACTTACGCAATCGCAATTAGATTTAGACAAAGTCCGTAACGATGTTGTCCGATTAATTTACTACCTACCGAAAGATAAAGAACCCTCCCCAAACATTACACAAAAAATAGATGAAACAATAAGAGAGGTTCAAAAGCATTACGCTGATGAGATGGAACGCCACGGATTCGGTAGAAAAACATTTACGTTTGAAACAGATGAGAACGGAAAAGCCAAGATATATCGCAAGAAAGAAATACCGACCAGAGCACATGATTTACAGTTGAACGATATCTGGCTTGTTTTTGTTGATCACGATAACGATCTCCAGTCTGTTTTTATTGATAACCTGTTTAAACGACTCAAATCAGCTCCAGCTGAGCGTAGTTATCTTTATTTTGATAAAACATTTACGTTCCCTATAAGGAGAATAGGAATTATCAAAGGCAAAATTGGGATGTATGATATTAAGGGATTCACTGGAGATGGACGTTTTGCCTATGCTACAAAAAAGGGCTTTGATTGGAGATTAATAGTATACTCACTTAAGCATAAGTTTGACGTATTACATCGGAAACATCATTTACCTAAGTATGAACCTAACGCGGTTAAAAGGGTTTTCAAGGGTATTAACAGTATTATGCCATGGAGCAAGAGTTGGGTGAAATTGTCTAAGTGTGAAGCAGAATGGTTAGATAGGAGTCGTTTCTTTAACCCGAACCAATCCTTCTTTGACAAACGACCAGAAATTGAGATGGACGTACTAAAAACTGATACAGACTCGCGACTTTTCCAATTTACCGCTGCTGATGAAGATGGTATACACCAACTTCAACTGTTTGTCACTGAGAAATCAGAAAAACATTATAGATTACACAAACTTCAAGGGTGTCAAGCACTAAACGGTAAAAAGAAGGCGACCGTTGAATTTGAAATAGCCGATGCCAATATAGAGGAAGGTGAAATTCGGATGATTGATATGCATGGAAATATCGCATCGCGAGAATTCAGAATAATAGAGAAAACATCAGAACCAGATAAAGAACCGTAAAATATACATGAAAGGAGAACAGATGTCTAAAAGAATCGCAATCTTTCCAGCAAGTTTTGACCCGATCACACTCGGTCATGTGGACTTGATTGATCGTGTCTGCAAACTTGACATTTTTGATGAACTCATCCTCGTTATTGGTGTGAACCCGGCAAAACAGGAGCGGTTCACAATTGATGAACGTATTCAGATGCTTGAGGAAGTCATCAGACCCTATCCAAAAGTTACTATTGATGGAGATACCGGATTGATGGCAATTTACGCGCAAGCACGTGGTGCATGCGCAATCATTCGCGGGTTCCGCGAAATCTCTGATTTTGAATGGGAATTCAAAATGGCACGGATGAATCAGCAGATTGCCCCTGAAATTGATACCTTCTTTATGGTTGCAAATAAACAATACGCCCATATCAGCTCAACGCTTGTGATGGAGGTTGTGGAGATGGGGCAAGGAAAATTAAGTGAAGCGAAGTTGTTGGAAATGGTACCGCCGGTCGTTGTAGAATTTATCAAGCGGAAATTTGATGTCCAATAATTTGCAGGCGCGATTGAATCGCACCTGCAAATAAATCCTCTAAAATCGATTATCTAAACTCACACCTACATTGAAACCAGGCGCGTTCACACCTGACCCGTGCGGACGATAACGTTTATCAAGCAAGTTTTCAAGCGATAACGTCAAACGCGTATAGTCAAAGAGTTTAACGCCACCCCGGACGTTGAGTGTCCACCATCCCGGTGTTCCAGCATCAACTGCATTACCATTGTCGTCAAATTCAACTTCCTCAGGGTTGCGTGTTTTTCCCTGTATCCGCGGGTCTCGGATATCGCTCCGATTCAACCGCCTCTGTTCTGCAGCACCCCGCACAAACAGTGTTCCCCAATACTGCGTATTTATAGGTTCCCATTGGACTCCAGCCACACCGTTCAAAGGCGGCTCCCTACGAGTTCGTGCTTCCCAAGGCTTGCCGGGATCAGGTTCTACACCGTTAATCAAAAGCACTTCTCCGCGCATCAATGCTGCATTCCCGTAGATTGACAAGGCAGAACCAATCGGTACCACACCTGCTAACTCAATCCCCTGAAACTGTGCTTCATCAACGTTATCAAACACGAGTACGTCAATACCTTCGTATTCCTTGATTAGGTCTTGATGGAGTTTAGGTATTTCGCCTTCTTTGTATGTCTCTTGGACAGGTCTACGTGTAACTAAACCGTTGACCCTGCTGTGGAACAGCGTTAGCGCACCACGAAAATAGGCATGTTTCGCCTTGAGACCTCCCTCAACTGTCCACGATGTTTCCGCCTCAAGATCAGGGCTTGGTGCCGTTACGCCTTCATTCGTAACTTCCACTGCAGTTGTATCATTCAACGATGGCGCGCGAAACGCTGTGGCAAAACTGCTCACAAAATTCAGGTAATCTGTTAAACCGACAACTATCCCTGCGCTCCCTGTCAGACTACTGTCAGATTTATTGAATACATCAAAAGCTTTGTCCCGTAGGGAAAGGTCCGCATTGGTTTGATAAAGTGTTGCACGTCCACCGAGGATAAGTTCTACCCGTTCATGTATCGTTATTTCATCTTGTAAAAACAGACTCGCATCCCAAAATTGAGAACCGCTAATAAATCGTCCCAAGTTTTCGTCAACAGTCTCTTTCCCTACCGCATCAGTTTTGACAGTACTACTTTGCAGCATGTCTAAGTAAAATTCTCCACCACCCACCAAACGTTGCCGCGGAAGAACACTACTGACCACCTGCGTGCTTATACCAATAGTATTAACTGTATCATATCGTTGTCTGCGGGAAGTTTCACCACGTTTCACCTCATTTCGTCCCTCTTTTTGGCGATGGAAAGAACCTGTGAATCTGTATAGGTCAATGCTGGAAATTTCAGGATTCGCCACATAATTAACGTACACAAGATCGCGATTTTGGGGTTCAAAAAAGAATTCATCAAACTCTTGCGGTGCGATTTTATCATAACGTGGCGTTTGCGGTTGTCGCCACATCTGATACGCAACATTGATTGTTCGTCTTTCGTCAATTTGGTAAGCAACTTTGGCATCGGCATCGTAAGCACGCCAACCCAATGGACCTTCATTGTCAATGAGCCACTTGTCAGGAATGCTATTTTTTGAAAGTTCTGCAACCTCATCATAGTCATAAAGTTTTACACCACTCGGCATTTCACTCACGATTTCAAACTTCCGATTTTTGTAGTGAAGGTCGTATCCACCGCCAGGATTTAAGTCTCCGTAGTATCGAATACCACTGCCAACATTGAATCCAAATCGTCCTTGACTCCCAGTTACCTCTAATCGCCCAAGACGTTCCTGTGTAGCGGTGGTATAACGAGCAAGGAGGCGTGGGTGTATCTCCCAGTTTTCCTGTGATGGGTTAAGCGGGACCGCTTTCGTAAATAGGTTGATAACACCACCCATCGCGCCACTTCCATACAGTGTGGAACTTGAACCGAGTAAAACTTCTGCACGGTCCAAGTTTTCAGGAGCGATGGTTGCAGTATATTGATTTGGTCCGGAGCGAAATGTTGAGTTATTGAGCCTAACCCAATCGACTTGAATTACCGTTTGATAACCTGTCAAACTTCGGAGCATCGGAGAACCTTGCCCGACAGTTGTTTGCTGCGCGATGACACCAACAGAATCCCGAAGTAGATTGGACGCTATGTCTGCATTGGTGCGTTCCAACTGTCTTAAATTGTGGACAGTGATAGCATTTGGTGTTTTAAATGGTTCTTTCTCAGCACGTGTAGCTGTCACCGTTATTTCCTGCATTTCCACAACGTTTTTGTCATTATATTCTTTAAGTTTCACTTTTGCGCCTGCATGAGGTTTCCAAATCACAAATAGTGCTAAGCTAAAAATCAGAAAAAGATAAAAGGGCTTTTGCATGTTATTAGTCTCCTTCAATATTTTTGTTCTTATGATATTGTGTCCGAAGATCACAGTATTTTAAACTATATGCAAATTTTATGCCATTTATTATCCTATCAAAAACCGAGAATTTCAATCAATTTTTGACAGAATTTGGACTATAGTGTTCATTTTTTGAACAGTTGGCAAATTGTAAGAACAAATTTCTATATGATGCCCAACAGAATTTATCTCTTGCTTTTTGTGATAGGTCGTGGTAACTTAAAGCAAAAAGAATTGAATGAGGGATACATGGCAAAACAGAAATTAAAATTTGGATTCATCGGATGTGGTGGTAACTCACGGGGGCATGGACGTAGTGTTTCTGGCGTAGAAAACGTGGAGATCGTCGCCCTTGCTGACCCAAGCGAAAATGCGCTCAAAGCGTTTAAAGAGAATGTCGGTTTAGACGATTCAGTACCTACCTACGCTGACCACAATGAAATGTTAGCTGATGCGAAACCCGATGCAGTGGTCATCAGTTCGCCACACGGGCTACATTTTGACCATATTATGGCTGCACTTGATGCAGGCTGCCACGTACATACCGAAAAACCGATGGTCTGCACAGTAGACCACGCCAAACAAGTAATGGCAAAAGTTGAAGAAACTGGCTTGCATCTGATGATCGGCTACCAGCGACACTTGAGCCCTACTTATCAATACTGCCGACAAGCTGTCCAAAGTGGTGAACTTGGGAAAGTAAACTTTGTTGCAGCCCATCAATCACAGAATTGGTATCGGAATCAACAGGGGAAATGGCGGCAAGACCCGTTTCTCGGCGGCGGTGGTCAACTGAACGATTCTGGTAGCCACCTCATTGACATCCTTTTATGGGTATTGGAGGCAAGTCCAGACACAGTATTTGCAATGATAGATAATTTGGATATTGAGGTAGATATCCTCACCGCTATGTCAATCAAATTTGATACGGGAGCGCTGTGTAATATCAGTATCGTAGGGCATGCCCATGGCGGCGTGCAAGAAGATTTTTCTATCTGGTTGGAAGATGGCGCGCTCTTTTTACGCGCGGGACAACTCTATCGCCAAGGTCAGGGTGGCAAACCGACTCCCGTTGACAATGCTGATCTGCCGAAAGGTGGCAATAAAGACGCTGCCTTCATTGAACTGATTCGTGGCGAACGCACAGAAAATCCTATCGGTGTTGAAAACGGGTTGCGTGTGATTCAATTGACTGAAGCAGCATGGCAGTCTGCCGAACTTGGAAAACCTGTCAAGGTAGATCTAAGTTGATGGTTGTTAGGATATGAGCAGAGAGATGAACGGTTTCTGCCTCAGAGGAATGCCGATGAAAAATAATCATGACGATTTTGATGGCTTTACCATTAAGATATTTCTTGACGAAGGCGGTGACTATCTTGCCCATTTCATTGAACTTCCAAATGTCTCTGCTTTCGGACCTACGCCTGCACAGGCATTAATTGAATTGAAAACGGCATGGGAGTTGATGAAAGAGTGTTATCAAGAGGATAACGTTCCTATTCCAAAAGCATCCGCGCGAGAATTAAATGATCTGGAATTCAATGTCCCTGTTGATCCGCAGCTTTATCAACGCTTATCAGACGAAGCTGCTAAAGCAGGAATGAGTCTATACGCGCTTGTGGCACAGAAATTAGCAGAAACAACACGTCTTAACACCCGATGAATGGGAACATTGGAGAACGTAATTGCTTGATGTCCAAAACCTCAGCAAATCCATTGACAAGAAACCGTTTCTCTCGGAACTCACGTTTCAGGTGGCAGCTGGAGAGTCTCTCATCCTGCTCGGTAAGAACGGCGCGGGAAAGACACTTTTACTCAATATCTTGGCAACTTTAGTTGAACCGACATCAGGCAACGTCTCTATTACAGGAATAGATGCATTTTCCAACTTAAAACAGGTGCGTCCGCAGATCGGTTATGTCCCTGTTGCTTTTGAAGGATACCCAGAATTATCTGCAGTTGACTACCTCAATTTTTTCGCTGCTGCATACAAATTAGACAAACAGGAACGCACTGCTGCAATTGATGCTGTGCTTGAATTAATGGACATTCAACATCTTCGTGACATCAAAATTAGGACTTTTTCAACAGGGGAACGTCAACGTCTTTTGTTTGCCAAAACTTTTCTGCATGAACCAGAGTTGTGGTTACTTGATGAACCCTTGGCATCGCTTGATCCACGCGGACAAATTGAGATGATAGAGTTGTTCGGTGAACTTCAAGCAATGGGAAAAACACTTGTTATTGCTACTAATCGTCCAGAGGATGTCTATAAACTGTGTGATATGGGTTTAGGTGGTTCACAAAAAAATAATCTCGTAGGAATTCTCAATAATGGGCAGTTTGCAGTATTGAAAACTTTTACGGCTTTACAACAAGAAATTAAAGATGCTACCAATTCAGAACGTCTTCTCTCGAATTGGCTTATTGAATACTATTTGGAGGTAACAAAATCGTAATGTCAGACATCGGTAATTTTTTTCACGAAAACGGATACTATTTCGCAAAAGGGGTCTATTCACCCGAAGAAATCAAATTAATGGAATATGACTTTGATCGCGTGGTAGATCAGTTGCTTAAAAGCGATGAAAACGTCAATGCACGTTGGGGCGGTAGATTGATGGATGCGCTTGATGGCGGGGAATCTGTGATTATCCATACGCATAATATCCAGAGTTTTTCTGGGGTATGGATGCAAGCATTTCAGCAAGGCAAGTTTCTCGATACTACCGAAGCCATCCTTGGACCAGATATTATGCTCCACCATTCAAAACTTTTCTGTAAACCGCCAGAAAAAGGCTCTCCCTTTCCGATGCATCAAGATTGGCAGTATTTTCCATCTGTCAAAGACACGATGATTGCTGCTATCATTTACGTATCGGATGCCACAGATGAGATGGGGTGTGTCCGCGTATACCCTGGTTCTCATAGGGAACTGGGACGAATGGATGGTATGATGGGGAGAGGAGATAATGAAGAAATCACAGAACGATACCCGATTGAGGATGCCACTGTATTAGAAGCTGAACCGGGTGATGTGCTTTTCTTTAGCTACTTCACACTGCACGGGTCAATGCCAAACCGTTCAAATAAAACGCGAAAGAGCGTGCTTGTCCAAATGCTTGCTGGTGACGATCAGATTGAGGGTGAAAATCGGCATACCAACGTGAAATTAGTGCTACGGGGTTGGAATCATTTCGCAACCCGCTCTTCTGTCGGAAGCATAAAATAAATTCTATAGCAAACCAATAATTATTAGCCTCTACGGTAGGTGCGGTTTCCTAACCGCACTATTTACCCCGTCTTTGTAGGCGCGCTGTCAACAGAGATTCAGGTTTTATAAACTTACTTTAAGGAGAATTAAATGATAAGAATCGCAAAAATTAGTATGGCGCATGTCCACGCAGGCGGATATGCACGACAAATTCACGAAAACCCCGAAACCGAACTCGTCGCTGTGTGGGACGAAGAGGGCTTCGATCATGGTGGGGGCGGCAAAGCAGCAGCAGAACAATACGAAGTGCCGTTCTATACCGACCTTAATGAAATGTTGAGCCGTGATGATGTTGACGCTGTTGCTGTTGACGCTGTCACATCTGACCATCCGCGTGTGATGATCGCCGCTGCTGAAGCAGGCAAACATATCTTCACCGAAAAAGCATTGGCTATCACCGTTGCAGAGTGTGATCCGATTATTGAGGCCGTTGAAAAAGCTGGCGTAAAGTTTATGATTTCCCTGCCTTCGCGAGCCAATTCTGAGATTCTGTTCGCAAAAAAAGTGATTGATGATGGATTGCTCGGTGACATAACATTCGGCAGGGGTAGGATAGCACATTCCGCCGCACTGGATAGCTGGTTCAGCGGCACAAGTGCTTGGTTTGCAGACCCAGTACGTGCAGGGGGTGGTGCCCTCTTTGACTTAGGCTGCCACCGTGTTGACGTTATCCGTTGGTTGATGGGTGAACCGAAAAGTGCAATCGCTAAGATAAACAACTTCACGGGCAACTTCCCGATTGATGACAATAGCGTTTCTGTTGTGGAATTTGCGAACAAAGCGCTCGGTGTGATTGATGTCGCATGGACACACCGCTCTGGTCCGAATATGCTTGAGATATACGGCACGGAAGGCTCGTTTGCTGCGGGACACGGTGAGATGCATTTCCAAACCCGCAAACTCTCTGATGAAGAGAAAGCGAAATACATTGAAGACGCACCACCAGCACCACCGTCACCGATGCAGCAGTGGATCAATGCTATCCTCCGCGATGAACCGATGACAATCACTATCCAAGATGGACGTAATTTAACAGAGTTGATGCAGGCGTTCTATATGTCCTCTGAACAGGGAAAAGCGATAGAATTCCCGCTTTAAGTTGCTATATTAAACTCACGTTATATAACGTGAGTACGACATAAGGGTTAGAAAAATCCTGCACAATTTATCATTTTTATCGCAGATTTGATGACAGACATGTTCCCGCACTCCAGCGGAGTGCTATGTCTATAGAAAAGCCAATCTGAAGTTATAGCACTCCAGCGGAGTGCTATGTGATAATCTCACATACCGCTCCGCTGGAGCGGAAACACTGGTTCGGATGATTGCTATAAACATATTGCTCCGCTGGAGCAAAGATGGTGTTTTGGGTTGCGTTGGAACTATTTTTCGTTTAATTGAATCCACGTGATGAACCAATTTTTTATATTGAACTCAAGTTTATGTATTTGGATGTGCGAAGGTATGAAAGAAAATAAAGACGAACAAGTTACCAGTATATCTCATGCACGAACTCTGGAGGAGATAGTCGACTATTGGGATACGCATAGCTTGGCTGACCACTGGGATGAAACGCATGAAGTCCATTTTGAGGTTCGAATGCAGCGAAAGTGCCGTGTAACGCTTACCCCAGAGATCTATGAAAAAATTGAGAGACAAGCACTGGAACAGGGTATTTTACCGGAAACTTTGGTTAACTTGTGGTTAGCTGAACGTCTCCACGCGATGGAATCATCGTAGGTGATAGAAGACGTTTAGCGCTGATTTATCAATTTTTTGAGCAAATAGGAAAACTTTTATAAGGAGAATCTATGAAAGCTAAGGAAAAATCTATTCTTAAATTTATGAAAGGAACTAAACAGTTTTGTATTCCCATTTTTCAACGTAGGTATAGTTGGGAACAAACAGATTGTGAGCAACTCTGGAAATCCGTTCTGGATGCAGGTGAAGATGATATGAGAGAGCAGCATTTTCTGGGATCAATTGTCTACATGGCGCGGGAAGTACAGAACATGGGAAGTGTGCCAAAATATACAGTGATTGATGGGCAACAGCGATTAACAACCTTATCACTTTTACTATTAGCACTCAGCCGAGCAATAGACGAAGAAGACGACATCGGTATAACCCCAGAAGAATTATCAAATAACTATCTTTTCAACGAAGGGGAGACAGGAGAATTACGCCTTAAACTACTTCTCACTAAGAGTGATAACGAAACCTTTGACTACTTGTTAAAGACTATGGAATTTCTACCTGAAAATCCATCACCCTTCTTGGTGAAAAACTACCGATTTTTTGAAAAAACGCTCAAAGATGTTATTAAAGGTAACGTCAAAGACGATTTCAACAACCCCAGAGATGTTAGCCTTAAAACCGTGTATACCGGTCTCAAAAAGTTGATGATTGTAGATATCGTTTTGGAAGGAAATGAGAACCATCCGCAAAAGATATTTGAGAGTCTTAATTCAACTGGAAAAGATCTCTCGGAAGCGGATAAAATTCGCAACTATGTGCTCCTGCATCAGAAACCTCATATCCAAGACAGACTGTATAAGGACTATTGGTTTCCTATGGAACAGTATTTTGGCAAAGAGGAATACATCAAACGTTTTGACAGTTTCATGCGAGATTATCTTACATTAAAAACTGAGCGGATTCCCGCCCTCAAAGACATTTACGTCAAATTTAAAGCATATCTTCCTGATTATTTGTTCAAGAATCCAGAAAACGCAGAGAAAATTGTCAGTGAAATTCGCCGCTACGGGAGGTATTACGTTGACATTACACAGAAAGAAGAAGATCCAGAAATTCTGGAGTGTTTAGAAGATATATGGGAACTACGTGCCACAGTCATCTACCCATTCTTACTTGAAGTCTATGATTATTATAGACGAGGTGAGATAGAAAAATCAGAAGTAATTGAAACGCTTCAATTAGTAGAAAGCTACGTCTTTCGACGTTCTATATGCGAATTGCCAGGTAAATTTCTCAATCATACGTTTGTTAAAATTTTGAAAGAGATGTCTAAGAAGAACATTAAGGATTATATTAAATCTTTTAATGATACTTTATTGTCTATGCCGTTTATTAGTCGTTTCCCCAAAGATGATGAATTCAAAGAAGCATTGTTGACGAAAGACATTTATACTGCTCAGTCTGGGCGCGTCTGCAAATATATGCTACGTAAATTGGAGAACTATGGACATAAAGAACCTATCAGTGTTGATGAATTTACGATTGAGCATGTAATGCCGCAGAAGCTCAATCAAGCATGGCGATTAGAATTGGGCGTAAACTTTGGCGAAATACATGAGAAATACCTCCACACAATTGGTAATCTTACGCTTACTGGTTACAATTCAGAGTATAGCAATTCTCCTTTCAAGGAGAAACGAGATATGGAAAAAGGATTTTGTCAGAGTCACTTATATTTGAATGAGAGTCTCTGTAAAACTGAACAATGGAACTTATCTGCTATCCTAACAAGAGCAAAGGAACTTGCAGAGAAAGCTTGCAAAATCTGGATTTATCCCGAAGGCGACGATGATATATCTATTGAGAAGAACAATAATTTCCCATCTTCTCAACAAAAAATTGCTGCTACAACGAGTGTAACAACAGCGGGATATGGCACATCTTCAAATTCAACGTCCATGGCTGACTGGTCGGAATGGGAACAAGAATTAGGTTGGATTATCATTGAGATGCTTGAGTATAGAGATCCTGCAGGTTTAATGATATTTGAACCAAAGGATATTCAAGATTATTATCCTCGGCTAAGAGAAAAGTGGCCGAATAATAATAGTATAGGCGAAACAGTAAATAAGATGTTAGCATCTTTGGTGGATCGTGGAGAACTTGAAAAGCCAAACCGTGGTGAATATAGACTTGTTGAAGGCAAACTATTACACAGCCATTTAAAACACGAATAACAGAGAACGAACTTACAAAGAAGGATCAAAGAATTGCAGAGTTGGAAGACAAACTCGCTGAGTAAACCAACAAAGGAAACATATCATGCAAGACTATCAACCTATCTCTCTTACCGAATTCTGTAATGTCAACGCAGAAATAATCGGTGCAAACACAACACCAACCTTAGGACACCAAACATTTCACGGACTCCCTTTCCACATCTCCGAAGGCGAAAAATGTTTCTTAGGTTTCGGTGAAAGTGTCCGGACAGAACCAATCCAAATACCAATTAATTCTAATCCAAAACGAGTTATCATAGCACATCGGCTGCTGGAGTCCCGCATCCATGAAGGCGAACCGATCGGAAAACTGATCGTCGACTATGTTTTTCACTATGCAAATGGTGAAAAGGAAAGTGTGCCAATTCGCGAACGGTTTGAGATCGGTAGTGTGCCGCAAGGATGGGGACAACAAACCTTCATCGCTGTGCCTGATACAAAGGAAAGTTTGCATGCTCGCCATCAAGGACCTTGGGGTTCAGCGGGCAACCGTCAAACAGAGGCGATGCAATGTGTTCCGCGCAATTATTACCTTTATATATGGAATAATCCCAATCCCGATAAAGAAATTGCCTCTATAGAAATTCGTCCACAAGAACGTAAGTTTATTGTCGCAGCAATCACACTCGGTTACCTTGACGAAGACCCAATCCCACGACATCCGAACCGTGAGGTTAAAATCACACTGCCACAGGCAGAAGACGCTGACAAACCGTTTGACATGGAGGTCAATGTTGACCGTGGCACTGCTACCTATCCGTATTCGTTGCCAGAAAACCCAGCCGATGCGTTTATCAATGACGACTTCAAAGGATGGGGAGAATCGCAAAATAACAGAAGTAGTCCCGCATACACAGAGATATCCGCGACACCATCCGCAACCGTTGAGGTCAAAAATCAAGGTGAAACGCTTGGCTCAGTCAATTGGGGTGAACTCCAAGAAAAGGGAAATGTCCAACCGAATGAACGCGTCAAGGTGGAAGTTATTGACACAGGCAGAAACTGGGTGCATACCACTGTGATTGACGAAGACACCAATAAGCCCGTGCCGTGTCGTATTCACTTCCGTTCTCCGCACGGTGTGCCGTACGCCCCGCATGGACACCACGCGCATGTCAATTCAAACATGGGCACATGGCACGTAGATATCGGTGGCGATGTGCGGTTAGGTCAGATTAGTTATGCCTATATTGATGGCACTTGTCAAGGATGGCTACCTCGCGGGGAGGTTATTGTTGATGTTGCACGTGGCTTTGAATATACACCTTTGCGAACAACCGTCAACATAAAACCCGGACAACGTGAGTTGACGCTACGGATAAAGCGGTGGTGCGATATGAACGCTGAACGTTATTTCAGCGGTGATACGCACGTTCACTTTTTATCTACACAAGGCGCACATACCGAAGCACAAGGCGAAGACCTTGGCGTTGTCAACCTTCTTCTTTCGCAGTGGGGACATCTCTTCACGAATACGGAAGAATTCATCGGAAGACCCACCGTGTCTGCTGATGGCAAAAGCATCGTCTACGCAACACAGGAGAACAGACAACATGTACTTGGTCACCTCACACTACTTGGTTTAAAAGAACAGGTTTCTCCCTGGTGTTCTGATGGACCGGGCGAAGCGGAGCTTGGCGGAAACTTAGAGGTAACGCTCTCACATTGGGCAGATGCGTGTCATGCACAGGGAGGCACTGTCGTTTTACCGCACATTCCAAATCCGAATTGTGAACCGGCAACACTCATTGCCACTGGGCGCGTTGACGCAGTCGAGTATCTCACTAACGCGATGTATGGACACATTGAATACTACCGTTATCTCAACTGTGGGTATAAACTACCCCTTGTCGGTGGCACAGATAAGATGACAGCGGATGTGCCGGTAGGTGTTTATCGCACGTATGTTCATATCCCCGAAAATGAAGAATTCAACTACGACAACTGGTGCAAATACATGAGTGCTGGCAACACGTTCCTCAGCGGCGGTCCGATGATCCGACTTACCGTAAATGGACAACCAATCGGCAGTACCATCAACCTACCGGGCAACGGCGGCACTGTTGAAGTAGAAGCATCTGCGAATTCTATTTTCCCAATTCATACTTTGCAGATTGTGCAAGCGGGACAGGTAGTCACCTCTACAGAAGAAAACAACGGGTCGCATCAATTACACCTCAAAGCGAATCTAAAGGTGGATAAGCATTCGTGGATTGCTGCTCGGTGTGGCGGACCAAACTATGCGCAAGCAGTTCCACATCACGATGGATGGCGGCGCGGTATCATTGCACATACTTCTCCGATTTACATCGCTGTCGGCGGCGAGTGGTGGATGTTTGATCCAGAAACGGCAAACTATATGTTGACCTTGATTGAAGGTGGATTATCCTATATTCAGCAATCGACACGACACTATGAACCCGGAACGACAACACATCATCATGGTGAAGATGACCATATAGCGTATCTCTCTCGTCCGTTCCAAGAAGCACGCGAAGCGATACACCGTCGGATGCATCAATTAGGTATTCCGCATTAGTTGTATTTGCCCTTCGGTTTACGGCACACCAAATCAACGTTGAATGCGCGTGTGGCATTCAGCGGAGTGTGCCTACTACTTTTAAGTTTAAGGAGTAAAAATGCCAAAAGAATTAGTAGCGATTGCCCCGCGGCAACCTGTTTTAAGAGAATATGAAGATGGTCCTGTCCCAGCAGATAGTGTTCGCGTTCAAGTTGAATTCGGCGCGCCCAAACGCGGCACCGAACTAACGGCATATTATGGATACAACAACCCAAATTTTCCACTGAGACTTGGAAATATGTGTGTCGGAAAAATCGTTAAAATTGGCGATGGTGTGGAAGGCTTTGAGATTGGCGAACGGGTTGCTAATCACGGACACCTCAAGGAGACGCACACGTGGCGCGCGGGGAGTGTCCTCAAAATGCCCAACCACATGACGTGGAAAGAGGCAGTCTGCTATGATCCAGCGCACTTCGCAATGTCCGCAATTCGCGATGGAAAAGTCCGCGTTGGCGAGCGGGTTGCGGTCTTTGGACTTGGTGCTATTGGGTTGATGACAGTGCAGATGGCACGGATTGCGGGAGCTGACTTTATTGCTGCCGTAGACCCACTTCAAAAACGGCGAAAAGTTGCTGAAAAGACTGGAGCGGAGCTTGTCATTGACCCAACTGCCTGCAATGTCGGCGAAGTACTCAAAGATGCGACTGGCGGACTTGGCGTTGATGTGGCTGTAGAAACGAGCGCAGTTTACAAAGCACTTGATGATGCACTTCGCAGCGTCACTTTTGAAGGAACAATCGTCTATGCTGGACGCGCGAAAGAATGTACTGGCGGGCTTGACCTCGGGGCTGTCGCGCATGTCAACATTCCGAACATCATCTTTGCACGTGCCAACAGCGACCCAAATCGTGATCATCCACGTTGGGATTTCCGACGTATCGTTGATACCTGTTGGAAGTGGCTTGTTGAAGGACGATTTGAATGTGAAGATATTGTTGATCCCGTTGTGCCGTTTGAAGATTCAGTTGAGGCTTACATTGAGATGGACAACCATCCTGAACGTAGTGTCAAATTGGGGGTCTCTTTCCAATAGCGACAGCAAACTTAAAAGGCATGCCTCTGTACCTCTGCTACACTCTAACAAGGAGGATAAAATGAGAATTTTCTTATCCGTATGCTGTGTGATTTTAGTCTTAACATCTTGTCATTTAACCGATGATCCTGCAGATAAAGCGGTACTTTCGGGGAAGGTGGAACGAAACCTTACCGTCACAACTGGAAGAGAATATGGCACAGGATTTGGTGAGGATTATGGAGAAGGAACAGGCTATATCCAAAAAACAGATTCATTTTTGACCCTAAGAGTACCTTACTTCAGTTCAACTATTGACACTCCCCGAACAATGCGGACGATATTGGACAGTTTTGAAGGAGAACTATTTCAAGACACATTTACTATTGGAAATACATGGGAGCAAAGCGGCTATCGTGGTGGGACAGAACAGGTGACCCTTGAGGGATATGAAAATGTGAAAATATCTGATAAGGTGTTTCTTAAATGCTTGAAGCATAAAACTGTGATCACAGATGCTAATTGGGAACACTACTCCGAATTAGAAAAATCTCTCATCAACGGAACACGTTATCTCTGGTTTTCGCCAGGGGTTGGTGTAGTGAAGTTACGATATGAACACTCAAATGGTGTTATCACAGAAGGAGAATTAATTGACAGTAAAACTCCAGTTAAAAACGGCGAGTTATTTCCTATAGATGTAGGAAATTCTTGGACTTATAAGTGGAAAAATGACTTTGAGAATTTAACCTTGATTGAAAAGATCAAAGTTTTTAGGAACAAACAAAGTGCAGGCGGTCTTGGATTCAATACAATTGCTACTACCGAAAACGGAAAAAAGATGATGGATGGCAATTTTTACTTTTATCCTGAAAAACATCCATTATTAAAAACTCTGGGGGCAGGTTACTCTTCTACTGGTCGTGAAACGCCAGAAGGGCCCACAAGCATATTTTCAGATAATATTGCAGGCCATTGGCCAGAATTATTCCAGTTTCCATTGGCAATTGGAAAAACGTGGAACAAAGAAGGTTTATGGAACTCACAGGTACAGACAACCATTGAAAATTACGAATCAGTTGAAATATCGCTTGGCACGTTCAAGGATTGTTTGAAACTTAAATCCGTTTTTACGGGTGCAACAACAGAATCCGATGCATCAACGTATACACTTGAAAGAATTCCCTTAATTAATGGGACGCGATATCTGTGGTTTGCGAAAGGTGTTGGACTTGTGAAAATGCGCTACGAACATTCAAACGGCGTTATCACCGAAGCTGAATTAATCGATTACGAGGTGCCTGGAGGAAGTACAGACTATTTGCCTTTGAATACAGGGATTACGTGGACTTATAAGTGGAAAAATGATTACCAACCCAGTCCAATGATTGAGAAGGTTGTTCTCAGTGACCCTGAAATCCGTCCTGAAACACCTCTTAAAGAGGCTTCCTATGTCGTCACAATAGAAGATGCAAATAAACCAGGAGAGATGGCGATTGATTTCACATTGACTCCAGAAACCCCGAGTTTAGAAAAAATGCAATTGCGTCTTGATGGTGATAGTGATTACATACCTCAACATGGTCAGTATATTCCTGAAGATGACGAACATTACGACTTAGACCGCTCCCGTCAGTATGCAATTCGTGGTGTAAACATTGAGGGACGTTGGACGCGTCAACCCCGTTTTAATGATAGCTTCTACCCTACTTGGAAAATTGAATTTTCAAAACATGAAAGAAAATTTCCGATAACTTTAAACTACGAAATATCACAAAAATACGCTGAAGATTACAAGGCTTTCCAAACTGAACGGTACGGACATGGTTCATATTCAAAGACACGCCCCTATTTCCGAGATGACTGCATGCTTTGGTCAAGTGGTGATTTATTTATTGTTGGTGGAAAAAACGACAATATTGATGTAGAATTCAAGCTTCCTGAAGGTTGGAAAGTATTAGCACCTTGGAAACGAATCGGTATTATGGGACATCGGTTCTCTGTTGAAAATCAAGAAGAATTAACGATGAACTATTTACTGATAGGAGAACACGTTGAAGTTGTAGCACAATCAGACAAGACTGAGGTTGTGATTGGCATAGGAGGCAGCCTAAAAGCCTCAAAAGATGAAATGCAGCGTACCGTCGAGAGATTTCTTCACGCTTATACAAAAGTTTTCAAAGGCGGCCCCGACGGTCGCGTGGTATTTATCGTAAATCCGTATGAAGGAGAAGGCGAAAAACGGATGAAAGGGCATGGTCGCAGGCACAGTGTTAGTATCTTAATGGATGATACTTTAGATCCGATGACAAAACATGAGTGGGGACCTTTCCTTGCGCACGAAGTGTTCCATATATGGAATGGACTTACCGCTCTTAACCGATTCACATCAAAGGAAAGATGGTTCGCTGAAGGTGTAACGAATTACTATTCTGACATTACTTCAAAACAGCTTGGTTATCTATCTGAAATCCAGTACTTTGAGCGACTTGAAGAAGCTTGCGAAGATTATCTTGCTGTTTCTCACGAATATGCAATCGGTGATGATTTTAGGGATAGCCGTCTACTATATGAAGGTGGAAGTCTTGTTGCAGCTTCATTAGACTTACAAATACGCCACCTTACGAAAAACAGGAAAAATTTCAATAACGTTATGCAGCAGATGTATCGGAAGTTTCCGGACAATTCTATAGAGGCTCATGTCGAGATTGAATGCATTTCTATGCTTGAACGAGTTCTGATATAAAGTTGACAGAAACAGATTTCCGATTGATGAAGAACTCACAGATAGCAATATAGCCAGAGAGAAACTTCTTATGAACACCCCGAAAACGGCGAAGGAAGTTCCGAACCGTCGTCCAGACACCTTCAATGCCATTCGTGTGAACCTCGCGAATACCATCAGCATCGTCATCTCGTGCCCACTCACCCGCTTGATGCCTGACCACAGCGTGTGGACGATCAAGACCGTTATACCCACGCCACCCATCTGTATAAACGACAGTATCTTGGTGCGTGAACTGATGCACATGAGTTGTTAGCGTCTCTTTATCCGTGTGATGAACCACACGCAATCTAACCTGACCACACTCGCGCCCGAGAGTGCCTACCACCGGAGGCCGGTCGTTGGCATAGGTGCCGTGCCCTCTCCGTTTGTTGCCGCGCCGACGGGGCGGATCGTCTGGGTCTCAATGCCGATCCCCTTTCTCGCCAGCGTTTTGGAACATCTCATCGGTTTCAACGCACTTATCCGGTAAGACTGAATGTGGCTGCATCGTTTCCGCATTCGCCTGAAGCACGCGGCGCATTGACATCACTGTTTGACGATCTACACCGATTTCACGAGCAATTTTCGCACTCGGAACACCTTGGCAAACGCCACGCAACAACAACACCACCTGGGGAGGTGTAAACTGCTTCTGCTGGAAAACCGTACCACTATAAAGATTATAGGTGCCATCACAAGAAAGACACCGATAGATTTGCAAATGGCTATTTTGGGTTTTGCCAAAAAGACGTGCCTCCTCCACGCCTGCACCGCAATGTGGACAATGTAATCCTTCGGGGTGGAAATGTTTCAGCAACCAAGCAGTCGCTTGTTCTTCATCTATGAGTTCTATTATTGGGAAATCCATACCTTAAAGTATAAACGATTTTAAAGAACTTTGCATTAAAATTATTCATGAGCCA
>PYJA01000042.1 GCA_003635185.1 Candidatus Poribacteria bacterium
TACCTCCGTTATTGATAAAATCGAGAACACGCTTGCGTAAATCTGTTGAATATGCCATAATCATAAATGCTAACATAAATATCAGAAAATGTAAACTTATTTTTCGACTTTACTATAATAGACGGGCATTGTTTGTGTTTTCTACGTAGGTAATCCACAATTCGTTCGGATTATCCGGGTGTCTAAAGATAACTTCACCAGCGATCTCTGCGTCCGTTGTAAGTGGAAGGAGAAAAACTATACAAAAACAGAGATATTTGAATAAACATTTCATGATAACTCCTCTATACTCACTTTTTCAGTTTACCCCAGAGTGTCGTTAATCGATTCGTAGGTTCAACAGCATATCCCTCTGTGCTCACCCAATCGAACATTTTAACACCGTGTTCAAACATGTCCAATATTCTTTCAGGCGGACCTCCATCAAGCGGGATGGCAATATTGTGGTAGGTATTACATTTTTTGAAGAGGCAGCTACCGAATACTGTGTAAACGAGATACTTTCCGTCGGGGGACCATTTGAGATCTCCGAAAGTTGTGTGCGGAACAAAATCTTTTATAATTTTCAAGGGACGTAAGGTTTCAAGTGAGATAACACGGATTTCCTTCGTGAAATCCTGACCTTTGTAAGCAATAGCGATTTTTTTACCATCCGGTGAGATAGCCGGATACTTTCCACCTCTACTGACACGGAATTCTTCTCTTGTTGCAATATTAATCAGAAAAACATCACCGAAAGTGCCAGCATAAGCAAGCTGATCTCCACTCGGTAACCAAACAGCATTATGAACGTCAACTGTTTTTAAATGTGTTATTTTCGGCGACGGTTTATACATTTCACTCTTTGGAATGAGGTAAAGGCCGTGTTTATCATCTGTTCGGGCAGCGTTTGTAAAGAGGATATCTCCATTTTGGGAGATGGCAACATCCGATATCTTTTGGAATTGCTCGTCTGTTAGGTTACGTGCTCCCGCATCAAGTCGATTTGTATTTACAAGGAAAACCTCGTCGTAAACAGATTTAGCAGGTACATCAATAGCAACAACAGCGATGAAAGGACCATCTTTTTGGACAGATAGATATTGAATTATATATTCCTCAAACCTAAACAGTAAACGTGCGTTGCTTATATCATTCACATCGGAAACCCATAACTCATTGCCTTTACCTGGGTATCTAAAAATAACTTTGCCAGTGAGTTCGGCTTGTGTTTTCAGAGGGAAGAAGATGATCAGACATAAACAGACACATTTGAGAACGCATTTCATGATCAACACTCCTATCGTATTGGTTTACTGTCAATTACCATAATTATACAGAAACACAAGCTCAAATAAAATTGCAATTAGTAGGTTGCGCAGCGAAACTCAACTTGCAGAATAGTAGGTATGCGCCACAAGTATCGGTTAACCACGCGTTCGGTTTTATGGAGGCGAAAGTCCTAAGAACTGGTATGGGTCAATACCTCCATTTTCATAGGAAATAGACTTGATACCCCAGGGTAAAATGTATCACTTATTGGGACAGGTGGGACTCTATTTAAGAGTTCTCGAAAAATTGAGGATAATGTATCTCGGTGTCCTACCAAAGTAGATTTCGGAACTCTTCCGATAGAACCGTCTGGCAGTAAGATTGGCTCTTCTGACCAATCTACATAAACAGTATCACGATACAGTGGATAAACTAATCCATTCGGTCCAAAAGTAGTACCTTCAGGACGTTCACCCATTGCCCATAATTTAACTCTCACACGATGGCGCAATTCAGATTTAGCAGACATCGGATAATCAAAAATATTTGGATTTGGAAAGTTCAGTGGAATCTCGGGATAAGGTCCAAATCCATGAGGTGAAACGCGGACTTCAGCTTTTCCCATTTCCTGCGTCTGTTCTTGCATGTCTGCATGGTTTTCGCCTGATACCGTGCCTTTCTCCATTTCGTTTGTTGTTTCGGTTATTCGCTTCTCTGTAGTAAACGTGCTGCTTTCCTCCGCAACTACATCAACTGTCTGCTCCGCCTCGCTTTTCGTATTCAGGCGTTTTTCCTGTTGTTGGGGCAGTTGATCGGATTCGGCTGTCTCGCGTATGAGTTGGTTAATTTCCGCTATATTGTGTCGTATCCAGATGATTCCTGCTACCCCAAACACAATTAGCAAAAATACGCAACTAATGAACCATTTATTTGCAAAGATATAACGATACATCCTATACTCCGCTTTGTTTATTCCTTATGAACAAAAAACAGATGTGGTATGGATGAGGGCAAAATGCCCCCATCCTGTTCACACCCTGTTAACGAGAAGATGTCCAAGGTAATTGTAAAAAGTGTTTGATGCCTGTTACTCATGCTTTACCTTACCTCTAACGCGACTCCTCCAGAATTATCTCCGACCGTCAGAGATGCGGATGTCCACGAAGTTGTAAGACCTATAGGCACTGTGTCGGAATCGAATTCATACACCCGCGCCGAGGTTATCTCCACCTACATCAATTGGAACCCCACCGAGTAAAGGTCTACCGTTAAGTATAACCTCTACTTCTGCGGTTCCTTCGTTGTTGTCTACGACGTAACTCAGAGCGGAAGCCCAGATATACAATTGCTGATTAAGTTCATCTGCTGGATAGAAACCTCCAGCACACTGAAGCGCTCCGAGTGCGATATTATTATCATTCACAAGATCAGCTTGAATGTAAGCCCACCCTGATAGTTCTCCTTCGGCCAGATTATCATCCCAATCTTTTATGACATTGGCAACGTCCCCTGATTCTGTAAAGCAAATTGTGGAATTTATTTGCGGAAAATCCGGAAATGCGGGGTGACAGTCTTCATCTCCATTTCCGATAGCATTATTAAGCATGATGCTACCGATGAGAAATACTCCTAACAACATCCCTCCTATGATCAGGTTATTCTTGACTTTTATATCTTGCATGTTCGTTCTCCTTACTTTTCAAGTTGCTACTTACAAGATTTATGGTACAAGTAGCAACTTAGGTTTAGTTAATAAAACTAAGTTTTTGAACTCTAAAACAAAGTTGAGTTCTAGAACAGATTTATGACATGCTTGTGTATGGCATGTCTATTGAAAAGATAGAACACATAGGCCAAAAAAACAGAATAAACTCGCTTATTGCGTAGGTTTGTCTATCATTTTCAATAATTATACAAAAAATGTCAAAAAAGTCAATATAAATTTTTAAATTAATACAACCACAGTTTGTCCCATAATCTGTCAGATTTTGCCATGAGTGCACAAAATGATAGTTTACGCTACGAAACTACTTAACTTTAAAAATTGTCCTACTATTTAAGTTTCAACGTCATCAATTAAAACTTTTCGCAATTTATGGGTTGATGTCGCAAGTGACTCCTGCAAATATGGATATGGAAAACCTCCCCATCGGTCAGGTGGTGGTTCATGGGCTTTTGCTATCTTTAGACTCACAAAAATTGGACCCTCTTGATTCCAAATTTTTGGGAGAGCGGTTTCAAGTGTCTCTATATCATCAAATTCATAAACTTGCTCAAAACCTGTCCCCTTCGCAATTGTTGTCCAACTAAAGTCAGCATTTCGCGGAACAGGTTGATTACCAGTAACCTCATAAGTGCCATTATCACAGACAAAAAGAAGATAGTTCACAGGCGGTTTTTGCAAACCTGTAATCGTTGCAAGTGTGCCTAAACACATCAGCATGCTTCCGTCACCGTTAAGCACGACAACCTTCTTTTCAGGTTTTGCCAGCGCAATACCGAGTGCGAAATCCGCAGCATGTCCCATAGCACTTCCAACAGAGGCGTAGTCCAATGGATGCGTTGATATTTTAGCCCACGGCACACTCATCCCCATCGTGGTGATAACGATTTCGTCTGTTCGCTGCAATGCAACAAGTTTTAGACACTCCTCTTTGATAAGCATTATCTTCAAGTAAAAAGTCTTACTTTTTCCCTTCCTCTAAAGGTAAAAATTTGATTGTTGGTGGATTTTCCATCGTTGTTGTCATAATTTGGAGATGTTGCAAAAATTCTGATTGGGTTTCTATCCCATTAATGCCGCCTTCCCATATAGCCAATGCCCGATAACTGATCCGCCCTTCATCATCAGGATTTAGAACAATAGACAAATGGACTGCGTCTGTGTCGATCAAACTACTCGCTTGTGTTGTTAGATAAATTAATGCTACGCCAAGCGGATATGTTCCATCAGGGTCTGTTCCCCAACTCCACAACAAACCGTGTTCTTCATCGCTCCCTGATGAGTCAGTAAGTTTAGGAATACCTACGACGATAGCGTAATCCGCAGGCAATTCTCTATCTAATTGGATAAAGTGTTCAATCCACGGATTTCCGCCATAAATAAAAGTTGTTGACGTAAGTTGGTATGTCTGGCCGTTAATGTCCCAGCTCGGCAGTATTCGTTGAACGACCGAACGCATACCGCCATCGGCGAGAATCCGAACATAATCTCCTTCATTTGGCAGTGGAATCAATTCCTTTTTTTCTTTATGCCATAGTGCAAATCCACCACATCCGACCAATTCATCCGGAGGTGTTAACTGAACCATTGTAGTGTTTTCTGGATCAAGAAGTGCATTCAGTGACAAGCCAATTGATTTGGAAAAATTGAGCTGCTCCTCAGATTTTCGGATAAAGTAATCCTCCTGATTCTCCAAGTCGTGCATTACCCACCTTTCTTCAGGTTTTTCAACTTCTATTTTTAACGCCTGCGGATTTTGGGTCAGTGAAATCTTGCTCCTTTCAAAATGATGTCTAAAATCTGGTGAAATCGGGCTGTTCCCCTCTAATTCCACCAAATACATCTTATCAACGCTGAAAAGTTCTTTTCGTTTTTTGCCATACGCAACTACAGCCCCGTTCGGTTTCAACAGATAGGCAATTAAATCGGATTCCATCGCCGCCACAGCATTCAGTTCAGGGAAAATCCCTGCACGCGTCTGTTTTTTCACATCAAGCGTAAATGTTGCCTTAACATTTGGATCGTAAAGCACTGAAATCTCTTTCGTCTCTTCAGCGGCAAGATCTAAAAGAAAAACTAATTGGTCACGTTCACCATCATAGTCTAAGTCATCCGCTTGGGCGGGGATCATTGCCTCCCGTGGTGCTTTGCCGGTAACAACAGAATACGCATTAAGGGAAAAATCTGCACTGACCTTTCGAAGCTGCTCTATGGTGAGTACAATTGGAACGTTTTCTCGATCAATTGCAAGTGTATTTTGAATGGCAAACCGAATACGGTTAGTTTTTTGTTTGCCACCAGGAAACGTACAACCAACAAAAACCACCAAAAAAGCTGCAATAAACCAGTGCCAACATTTTGCTTTTTGAATTTGAGTTTTCTTATATGTATACATCATCAATTTTTCACTACTAATCGAAAGTCTTATGATAAAATTGCCCTTAATGTTAAGGCAGAACTTCAAGCAAATCGGTAATTTCCGATTCTGTATTATAAAAATGCGGTGAAACTCTGACACCACTCCCACGCTCGGCAGTAATTATGTTCCTTTCATTGAGTAGCGCATAGAGTTCAGCAGGTGTATGTTGATCGCTTTCAAAAACCACGATCCCTGCCCGTTCAGAATCCGACTGAGGGGTGATGACGCGATACCCTTTGGAGTCCAATCCCTTAATTAAGCCTGCTGTAAGTTCCAAAATATGGTTCTCAATGTTCGAAATACCAATTTCAAGTAACAGTTCAATCGCAGCCTTGAGTCCATATAAACCGATGCTATTATAAGACCCCTCTTCAAAACGTGTAGCATCCGGTTTCTGTGTGAGGTCATAATCAAGAAATTCGCGAGGATTCACAACACTTGCCCACCCAACGTTGGTATTAATAAGTCGTTCCAATTTGTCATTAGCACAATAGAAAATCGCCGCACCTTCTGGTGCCAGCAACCACTTGTGCCCATCTGCCGCGAGGATATCAACATGGCTTGACTTCACATCTACTTCAATCGCACCGAGGCTTTGGATTGCATCCACGACAAACCAGATATCGCGTTCGCGACACATCTCGCCAATTGCTTTTATGTCATTTCGGAAACCAGACGCAAATTCCACATGACTAATTGTTACGACCCGTGTACGCTCATCAAGTGCGGCTACAATATCTTCAAGATAAATACGCCCTTCGCGCTCAGGCACCATGCGTGTTTCAACGCCATAGCGTTCCTTCAAACTCCACCAGGGATAAACATTCGCTGGGAATTCGACAGCAGTGGTAACAACGTTATCTCCTGCTCGCCAATCAATGCCGTTTGCTGCGATGAGTATGCCTTGCGTTGTATTTTTCATAAACGCTATTTCCGTTGCATCAGCATTGATCAGCTGCGCTGCAACTGACCGACAGCTTTCAATCGTTTCTACCCAGGATTCAACGTTCACAGCACCGTTCACTGTGGCATCTTCTGCAAAACCAATCATGGCATTCCTCACCCGATTTGATAAAGGGGCAACACCAGCATGGTTCATATAAACATAAGATTGGGTAACCGGAAATTCGGTTCGCCATTTATCAAGAAACATCTTCAAAGTGTTTTACACTGTCCTTAGCGTTCAAAAAAATCTCAACTGTGTAATCTACTACACGTTTAGCATTTGCATAGGTAATAGTCTCGCCAAACAAACCGCAACAAAATACCAAAATACCAATATTTATCAGAATAGGTCCAACGTTTGGAAATCCTATCGTTAGAATACTGCCCAATGCAGATAAAACTGCACCTGCAGGACCGAAACGTCGAATGGGGCGCTTTGCACAACCATAAATAAAAAAAGAGGCGAGGGGGCTTAAATCCGCAGTTTCACGTTGTGCTTTGGCAAGTGACCATCCTGTTATTAAGCTAATTCCTATCAGGGAGGTCCCTAATCCAATACAACTGACGGCAGCGATAGTAGCAACATTGATCAGAAGCGCTCCTATAATAAAGAAAGGGAGACTTAGAAACGCAGCGACTCGAAAGACATTAAATTTCGCTTTCATTTGGTTGTGATATGCATGTTGCGTGAGTGGCTGTCCATTTAGATTTGCATGCCGCGCAAAAACAGAGAGAATCAACTTAAATGCTAAAATATCTAATATAACACGCCAAATTCTACCGAGACCATATTTACTTGTCCCGAAACGACGTGGGTGATGCTTCACAACAATTTCTGCAATACGCGCACCGACAACCGTAGACATAGCTGGGATGAACCGATGCATCTCTCCATAAAGGGGCACCTGTTTGATAACTTCAGCACGATATGCTTTGAGGGAACAACCGTTGTCATGAATCGCAACGCCTGTCACCTTACTAATTATCCAATTAGCAACGACAGAGGGAACTCGCCTTGTCCAAAATTTGTCCTGCCGCTCTTTTCGCCATCCACATACCAGATCATAATCTTCGTCAAGTTTTTCAAGTAGATTCGGAATATCTGCAGGGTCATTTTGTAAATCACCATCCATGCTGATAATACGCTCGCCTTGGGCAAATTCAAAACCCGCTGCCATCGCAGCTGTCTGACCAGCATTCTCTTGAAATCGGATTACAGCTAAGTGCGGTTCCTGACTACGCAATTTAGAAAGCACCTCAAAGGTGCTATCATGACTCCCGTCGTCTACAAAAAGCACTTCATACGTTTCACCAATTGACTCACATACCGCCCGAATCTTCTTATACAGTGGGACTACGTTTTCCGCCTCGTTGTAAACCGGGACAACAATTGATAGATATGGTTTTTGTGTAGCGTTCAATGCGACTCCTTCCGATTTAAAAGAATCTGATGTGCTTCAGCAAGAGAATCAAAGGTGCCCGCATCAACCCATTCACCCTGTAAAAAACTATATTCAAGTTGTCCGCGATTAAGATAAACATTGTTAACCGCAGTAATTTCGTATTCCCCACGTGCCGACGGTTCAATTGTCCGGATGACATCAAATACGATTGAGTCGTAAAAATAGATACCCACTACCGCGTAATTACTTTTGGGTTGCTCCGGTTTTTCTTCAATTTCTACAATTCGGTTCGCATTTAAGGTTGCCACCCCATAACGTTCAGGGTCATCAACTTTTTTTAGGAGAACACGGGCACCTGTTTGTTGCGCGTGAAAATCAGAAACGGCTTGTTGAATTGAGGACTCAAAAATATTGTCTCCCAATAAGACTGCTATTCTACCTCCTGCAGCGAACCCTTCAGCTAAGGCAAGAGCATTCGCAATACCTTTCGCCTCCTCCTGCACTCTATAGGTGAATTCGCACCCGAAATCTTTTCCACTCCCCAACGCGTTTACAAAATCCCCTACGTACCCCGGATTTGTAACAATAAGAATATCGGTAATTCCTGCTTCTGTAAGTTGTCTGACACAGTGAAAAACCATCGGTTCATTACCAACAGGCAGCAGATGTTTGCTGGTAACCTTCGTCAGCGGATATAAACGGGTACCTAAACCTCCTGCAAGGATTACCCCTCTTAGTATTGCTTCTTTTGTGGTTTTCGACATTAGTCAGTTTCGAACGCAATTCACTACATGGAATCACGTTAGAGCCTCATTATGCGTTTTTTCCGCGCCCGGGGAATGTTAACTCTGCAACACCAGACTTATCTAAATCACCCAAGCCGAGTTCAATCATCCGATCATACTGATCTTTCGTTGCTTGCGCCAGTGGAAGAGCGATACCCGCATCATCCGCAAGGTCAAGCGCGATCCCCGAATCTTTTGAGGCATGAGCAGCTGAAAAATAACATTCATGATCGCGTATCTGCATGTCCTCACCGTCTGTCTCTAAGACGCGAGAGTTTGCGCCAGTTTGTGCGAACACTTCCTGCAACATTTCCAAATCCAGACCAAGCGCAGCCCCTAATCCGAGTCCTTCCGCGAGCCCCGCAGTGTTGATGTTCATTACCATGTTGACCAATGCTTTTACTTGGGCAGCCTTGCCTGCTTCACCGATATAACGGAGGGAAACACTCATTGAATCCAAAATGGTGCGCGCTTTGTCAAAAGTCTCTTTTTTACCACCACACATTAAATAAAGTGTGCCTTCGCGCGCCTGTGTAATGCTGCTCGCCATACACCCCTCAAGACTTTCCGCACCATGTTTCTCTGCAAGACTTTCAATATCTACATGAACTTGTGGGCTAATTGTAGCACAATTAATAAATACTTTTCCTGATGCTCCCTTAAGCAAACTATCATCTGCATCATTGGAATAAATCTGCCGCATTGCATCGTCATCTGTCACAACAGTAATGATGTAATCTGCAAGTTCAGTGACCTGTGCTAATTTATCTGTAGCCGTTGCCCCAAGTTCTGTCGCCAATTCCTGTGCCCGTTCACTTGCCACATCGGATACAACAACCACTTTAAACCCTTCGTCATTAAGGTGTCGGGCGATGTTCGCTCCCATTCTGCCGACACCTACAACGCCAATTTTATAATCTGCGTTTGCCATATTCGCCTCCGTACTCTATAATCAAGATTCATAAAAGGAAATACAATCTACTATAAGTTGCTGTTAAATCATTGTATAAATTTTACGTTGATTTGTCAACAGGTTTGTTGACATGCCAAATTCGAATTTTTGAACACAAAATATGAAAAATTTCTTGACAACTTTCAAAATCTGCGATATTAATGTAACTAATCGCTTGTTGTTCCCACAATGCCTTGACATAATCTATTGCTCTCAGGAGGTGAATTAACATGTGTCGTTTTATATCTAACATTAACCTGCAACGGAAGCGAAGCCATCTTCTCATCTCTGTTATATACTTGTCAGCTGTAATACTTCTTGGATGCCAAGGGAAACTTTACATCTTTTCTACACCACCAAGCGAGTTAATTCATACTGCAGATGAGGCATTTGACAGTGCGGCTGCCATAATTTTACGTGGAGACACACCTGAACAGATAAAAAACACGGACACTAAGCGGCAGGAACTCTACAACGGAGCAATTGCATTGTATACAGAAACCGTTGTAAAAGATAGCAACGGTATATATGCACAGCGTGCCCATCTTGAAATCGCAAAAATTTATATGCGGCGTTATCAATTCAATAAAGCCATAGAGCATTATCAGGCAATTCTTAAACTGGCAAATATAGGATATTACCCAAGTCTGGCAAAGGATGGAATCGCGAACATTCGCAAGAACCGAGAAATTGTCAAAGATCAGCTTGCTAAATACCATAACGTCAAAACTATTTATAACAAGACACCATCAGATCAAACTCTCAATTTAGCAGTTGAATCGCTTTATAGGTTGGCGCAAACTTATGAAGAGATGGAAGATTTTCCCGAAGCTATCCGAACATATCAGAGAATTGTTGAAGAATTCCCCAAACACGATAAGGCACCACAAGCACAGTTCCAGATAGGAAATATCTACTTTTACGGCCTCTATGACTATACGATTGCTGGTGGCTGGGGAGCTTTTGTTGCTGTCCATAAGAACTATCCAAATTCTAAGGAAGCCAAAGAGGTTTTTGTTTTGTTGAAAAAAGCTGAAAAGCTATTAAGAGAGATCTTCGATCTTCAGCGGAAAATCCAGTGGTATATCAGTGAAAAATCACAAAATTACAATTATTCTGATAGAAGGGGTGCTGGAATGTCTCCGTTAGGACTTGATGAAAACCGTTTAATCCAGTATTTCCAAATAATTGCTAAAAATTGGGTTGAGATGCGCAATTATCCGCGCGCTGTTCAAACTTACAAAACCTTAGTCGCAGAAATGTTCCATAAGAGAAATATATCATATAAGTCATCTGTTGTTGCTGATGCGCTTTATAATATAGCCAATTTATACCAGCAAAATAAACAGTTTGAGCGTGCAATTCATGCTTACAACAATCTATTTAAGAAAGTTCCACAACCTTCAAATTGGATCAGTAAATCAATTTACCAACAAGCTGTTTGCTATCACGCTATTCAGAAATATTCTGATGCTTATAAAGGTTTCAAGACATATATACAATTTGCTCAGAATGATAATGATACATCATATCTTCAAAAAGCTGAACAGATTGTCCATCAATTTGAACAAGATCAGGACAAGGATGGCTTTTACTTTTATGAGGAGCAAGAAAATGGCACTTCCGATCAAGACCCAAATTCACAACCGCGAAAAGGAAATTAAGATAAACCTGAAAACAGTACTTTTTTCTTGACAATTTTTGTGGAGCTGCTATACTAAAACTATAAATCACAAACCAGTAAACTTTATTAACTTACTGGTAGGTTTTCATTATCATTCCTGAGGAGGACTAACAACGATGACCCGTTACACCCTTGATTTCGCTCTAAGCATAAACCGAAGCTATCTTATTATTCTCATACTCGGCATGTTTGCGATAACATATATCGGTTGCGGAGGCGGCGTTGACATCGTACCACTGAGTGCGAAAATTCAAAACGCTGACAATGCCTTTGATGAAGCAGAAGCCGTTTCTACCCGGTCAGATGACCCAGAAGAAAAACGGAAGATACGCGCCAGGCAGCAAAAAGCTTATGATAGAGCGATGTCCCTTTACCTTGAAGTCATTGCAAAAGACGTTAAAGGAAAATACGCTCAGCGAGCCCACTATCAAATCGCAAAAATCTACAAGAAGCATTATGAGTGGGATAAAGCAAATGAGCATTATCAAGCAATTATTGAACTTGATCCAACAGGATACTATGCAAGTGAAGCAAAAAGTAATCTTTCGAATATTCGCAAGAACCGTGAATTAATTGCGCAGGAACTCGCGAATTATCAAAACTATAAAGCCCTTTATGACATTGAAAAAAGTGATGAAACCTATGATATTGCCGCAAAGTCGCTCTATAAGGTTGCCCAGGCGTATGAAACATTAGAAAATTTTCCCGAAGCCATCACAACTTTTGAGAGAATGGCCAAGGAATTTGCAGAGCATCCCCAAGCAGCACAAGCGCAATTTCAAGTGGGAAACATCTATTTTTATAAGTTGTATGATTATACGAATTCTGGTGGTTGGGGTGCTTTTATAGCAGTTAACGATAAATTTCCTGACACTTTTGAAGCTCAACAGGTAAAAAGTAAATTGATCGAGGCTAAAGACCTCTTAACTGACATCAAAAAGTACCAAGATGAAATTCGGCGTTACAGGAGCAAAAAAGCACAGGAATTTGAAAAACTTGGAAGGTATGTGCGGCCATCCGAAAAATGGCTGATGGGAAAAGTCGAACTTGTTGTTCAGCTTTATCAACAAATCGCACGGAACTGGAAAAAACTCCGCCACTATCCTTATGCTATTGAAACGTATAAGGAGTTAATACGCGATCTTTCACACAAAAAGTTTGCTGTTTCTGATGCGTTATACCAAGTTGGTGCACTTTACCAGCAAAGTGGTCAATACGAACGTGCAATTCAAGCTTATGACAATCTGCTTGAAGAGGCACCACAATCCACTTGGCTCAATGAATCTATATATCAACAAGCAGTTTGCTATCGCGCTATTCGTGAATTTGGTTCCGCTTACAAAGGATTCAAAACATATTTGAGTCTCACAAAAGGTGACACACCCTACTTCCGAGAAGCGGAGCAAATTATCCGTCAGTATGAGATTGACCAAGACCAAGACGGCTATAAGTTCTATGAGGAACAGGAAGGTGGCACCTCGGATCAAGACCCAAACTCATATCCTGTCGTAAAAAATTAACGATTTTGTTGATTGAAACTTCTGTGAGAGTTGAATGGATAGCAATCACTTTTCTACGCTGTTATCAAAATTAACGTGGTAATTCTCGGTAGGTGCGGTTTCCTAACCGAACCTACCACTATGAATCGCGTTAATTCACGACTTGTGTTAGTTAACTATTTGTTTGTCCTATTTTCACATATATTGAACTTTATGTTGGACACATATCGTCCCTACGGGACTAAAGATAGGGTCCTCAACGTTTTTCTATAAACATATCGTCCCTACGGGACTAAAGAAGGAACCAACCAACGATAAAAACTAACAGGACGTTATCTAACTGTAAAACAATATCGGACAATCAGTTATTTAGCACAACTCGTTAATTCGGTATTAGAGAGGAAAACAATAAACGCATTGTCACAAAAATAAGCGAACACGAGAATGTTCTGAAGTTGGCAATCTTTTGAAAACTTCTTGCTGGATTAACTCATGTGTATAACGGCGCGAGAAGTGATGTAAGACAATACATTCGCTCTCAAAATGTTCTAACAGAGACGGTAACATTTCCAGGTGCAAATGTTTCGTTTTCTTAGCCCGCTCACGATGTTCAGGTGTAATAAAGGTACATTCACAAATCAGCAGTTTACACTGGGTGAGAAGCGGATGCGCGTCAAGCGTTATGCCATGCGTATCACCTAAATAAGCAACTAAAGGTAACTGTACCTCGTATGTAATTTCAACACCTGAACGCTTGAGTGCCACAATTTCTCTACTTGATAAATCGTGGTATTCGGGTTTCAGCTTTTTGCGTACTTCACAAATCAGATAGGATACAGCTGGGACACTGTGGTTACCCGGTAGAATGTGAGCAATTAAATTTTGCCGAAACGAAATAGAATCACCCGCTTCTACTGGTGTAAGTTGATAACCCCAATTTCGCCCCCCATCTAACGCAGAAATTTTGTCAAGGATGTTCTTCAATTGCTTGAAACCGCTTAACGGAACGAAGATATTTCCTGGCGGTATTCCGGCAAGCCAACGTTGACTTATATAGATGGGTAATCCAAAATAGTGGTCAAGGTGAAAATGCGAAATAAAAACATGGTTCGTCCCGATAAAATGTATGGGGCACCTGCCCAAATCAAAAATTAGATCAAGTTCCTTTATCCTGATGTAAGTCGCAACAGCTGAACTTGATCTTCCTTCAAGCACCCAATTTCCACATTGTAGCAATGGCATAATTAATCAAAAGCACAATTCTTTTTTGCTTTTCCTTTGGAGAATAAAAATAGATGCATATCAAAATCGGCATAATCGGTGGTAGCGGATTTTATCAAATGGACGGTTTGGCCGACATTGAAACAATTGAAATAGAAACCCCTTTCGGCAAACCGAGTGATAAATTTATTATCGGTAATCTTGATGGACGACC
The DNA here is from genome assembly GCA_003635185.1 of Candidatus Poribacteria bacterium. Taxonomy (GTDB): domain Bacteria; phylum Poribacteria; class WGA-4E; order WGA-4E; family WGA-3G; genus MSPOR6. The sequence continues at coordinate 14,097 of PYJA01000042.1, forward strand.
AGTAGCTTTTTTACCGCGTCATGGTGTAGGACACCCACTCCTTCCTTCTGATATTAATGTCCGTGCCAACATTTATGCCCTAAAATCATTAGGTGTAGAATGGCTCATCTCCGTTAGCGCGGTAGGTAGTCTCAAGCAAGAAATTGAACCACGTCACTTTGTTGTGCCGGATCAACTTTACGACCACACCAAAAACCGAGAATCAACTTTTTTCGGTGACGGTATTGCCTCCCACATTAGTCTTGCACACCCGTTTTGCGTACACCTAAGCACACTTCTATACAGTGCTGCGACAGAAGTTGGGGCAACCGTTCACAATGGCGGCACCTATATCTGTATGGAAGGCCCCGCGTTTTCTACACAGGCAGAATCCAATGTTTATAGGCACCTCGGTTTTGACATTATCGGCATGACCGCAGCACCGGAAGCCAAACTTGCGCGCGAGGCTGAAATCTGTTACGCAGTCCTTGCATGTTCTACCGATTACGATTGCTGGCACCCTGAACAGGATAACGTTACCACTGAGATGATTTTGGATAACCTTCGTTCAAATGTAGAAATATCTAAGAAGACTGTTCGGAATTTAGTGTCAAAAATCTCAGATGAACAACGCGATTGTGCTTGCAGCAATGCCCTTCAATTCGCTATTGCTACACAACAAGACAAGATTCCCATCGCCAAACGGCATCAGTTAAAACTTCTATTGGATAAGTACCTGGCGTAACGTGTTAAAAATCCTATCTGCTTCCGACTCAGTAAGTATAAGCGGAGGCGCGATATATATGATATTTTCAGGTTCATCAACAGCGTGCCCGATTTTCCCAACAATAATCCCTTTTTCTTTTAAGTGTCCCACAATGTTGTTCGTTTTTGCGGTTTCAAGATGTGAGCCATCAGTTTGAATGAGTTCTACAGCAAGCATCAAACCTTTACCGCGCACATCGCCAACAATAGGTAGTGATTTTAACGTCTTTAGTTTTTCAAGTAGATAACCACCGACTTTTTCAGCGTTTTCCGAGAGACGTTCTGATTGTAAAATGTTCAGATTTGCTACACCAGCGGCACAGGCAACAGGATGTCCACCATACGTACAAACTTGTGAAAATTCCCTATTTTCATCAGAATCCCCAAGAAATGTGTTGAATACAGAAGTAGAAGCTACACATGCGCCGAGTGGAATGTAGCCGCTTGTCAATCCCTTCGCAAGCGTGATGATGTCAGGTTGTACGTCCCAATGCTCACATGCAAACATTTTTCCTGTCCGTCCGAAGCCCGTAATAACTTCATCAAGAATCAGCAACAACCCATAATCATCACAGATTTTTCGTATTTTGGGGAAATACTCGTCAGATGGTACAATCACACCACCGCCACCGATGATAGGTTCAGCAATAACTGCAATCACGGTTTCGGGACCCTCCAACTGGATTATCCGTTCAATTTCATCTGCACATGCATCATTACAGGATTGATAGTCTAAACCGATCGGACACCTATAGCAATAAGGTGGAGTCGCATGAAGGAATCCAGGTACCAGCGGTTCAAACGCTTTCCGTCTTCGTGCCTGCCCCGTTGCTGACATCGCACCATAAGTAAATCCGTGATAGCCACGATATCTGCTTATTATTTTGTAGCGATTCTCTCCAGGATAAGTTTGTCTACCGTACTGACGCGCAATTTTAATCGCGGTTTCGTTCGCTTCGGACCCACTATTGCAAAAATAGACATGATTCAAATCGCCAGGAAGACAAGCGGCCAACTGCGCTGCTAATTCAGTCGCAGGCACATTAATCTGTGCATGTGGATAGTAACACAATTCCTGTATTTGTGCATAGACCGCATCTGCAATTTCTTGTCTTCCGTAACCGACATTGACATTCCACAGTGCCGAATACGCATCTAAATATTCATTTCCCTCTGCATCTATCAGAGTTGTGCCATGTGCCGATTTAAAAACCAACAGATCCGTTTCGTCAAGACGCTGGTGTTGGAACAGTGGATGCCACACATGGGCTTTGTCAATTTCTTTATAATTCTTTTCCATTTTAGAAATCTCCGTTAAAGTCACATCGATTCTGGTGCTGAAATACCTAACAACCTTAACCCATTTTCCAACACCGTTTCCACACCTTGAATAAGGATGAGCCTTGCATAAGTACGTTCCATATTTGAGGTGTCAAGTACCCGATGCTGATTGTAATATGGATGGAACATACCTGCTAATTCATGGAGATAATGCGGAACACGGTGTGCCTCACGTTCCTCCGCACTGGATAAAACAATTGATGGAAAATCTGCCAACTTCCGAATCAGTTCGTGCTCAGATGGCTCTGTAAGCATCTCCAGAGAAACTTCATCAATCGGTTTTACCTTAATCCGTTGCTCTTTTCCTTGTTGGAAAATGCTACAGCACCTCGCGTGTGCATATTGGACGTAAAAAACAGGGTTTTCATTCGCTTGCGTAACTGCTAATTCAAGGTTGAAATCCAGATGTGTATTATTAGCACGCATTAAGAAAAAGTATCGTGCTACATCTACAGCAAACCTTTCACCTACGGCATCCGCAAGTTCGTCAATGAGTGAATCGAGCGTCAAAAATTGTCCCTGCCGTTTAGACATATCCCGTCGAGTCCCATCTGAATCAACAAGATTTACCTGTTGGATAATATCAATTTCCAACCAGTCGTCCACCAAACCGAGTGCTTGGACAAAGTTTTTCAATCTCGTCACATGTCCTTGATGGTCAGGTCCAAGCAGGTCAATCACTTTATCAAATCCGCGATCAAATTTATCATGATGGTAAGCTGCATCAGGAACAAAATAGGTATATTCACCATTACTACGGATTACGACACAATCTTTATCGTCTCCAAAATCTGTCATTCGAAACCATGTCGCGCCCTCTGCTTCGTAGAGATAACCCTTTTCACGAAACATGTCTACAATTTGGTCTGGCTTTCCGCTATCTCGGATCGCTTTTTCGCTTGTCCATACGTCAAAATTAACACCAAAACGTTCCAAAGAAACTTTTTGTTGTCCAAGTAGGTGTGCCACTCCTTTATCTCGAAAAAGTGCAACGCGTTCTTCTTGGCTAAGTTTTAGATAGGCATCCGCCTCTTCGGCAACGATCATCTCTGCAAACTCTTTCAAATATTCTCCTTGGTAACCACCCTCTGGAATTTCCAAGTTTTTTTCACCTAATGCTTGCCGATAACGGACATCGATTGATTCCCCAAGTCGTTCAACCTGTCCACCTGCATCGTTGACGTAAAACTCTCGAATAGCCTCATAACCGACAGCGTTTAACAGGTTGACAAGTGTATCACCGACTGCTGCAGCGCGCCCACTCACAATGTTAAGTGGACCTGTCGGATTGGCACTGACAAACTCAATTTGAATCTGCTTACCAACGCCTACTTCACTGCGTCCATAAGCGTCCTTTGCCTCCACAATTGTCCTAAGTGTCCCATATAACCACTCATTAGAGAGATAGACATTAATAAAACCCGGTCCAGCGATTTCAAGATCACGGATACGCGGGTGTTTATTCTGATTAACATGTTTAACAATTATTTCGGCTATTGTCCGTGGTGCCATCTTTGCACTTTTTGCCAATCCCAACGCAATTGGGGTAGCAATATCACCATGTTCAGGTGTTTTGGTCGGAGAAAAAGGGATTTCAGGAACGTCCGGTATCGGGAGTTCCCCTACCTCAATTGCAGCACTGATCGCACCTTTTAATATATCGCATATTTCTGATTTGATTTCATCCATATCCACGAAACTTCCATTATGTATTATTTTCTTTGGTCCGCATTTTTTAGTAACCGAATTATATCACAATAGGTGTCTCAAGTCAATTTTGTTAACGCTTCACAGGGTTATTTATGGTGACATTAATAGAATTAAAGGGACATTTTGTAGCATAACCTGTTAGGTTGTGCAGAAACGGAACACAACCTAACAGGTTATGCTACAGCGTCTGTGTTAGTTTCGGTTTTCTGACCGAACTGCTCATAATGTTCAATTAATTCTAAAGTTTACTATAGTTTTAAAAATTTTCTATGGATGCGTGTTACTAATAGTTATATCGTAGGTCGGGTAGAGTTTGCGAAACCCGACCTACAGGTGGTTAATATTGAAATGTGAAAAATATCACAGAAAAACCGAAAACTAAAAAAACTGAAAAAATCTTGATATTCAAAACAGATTCTGCTAAAATACAGAAAAAGACAATACACTGCTAAAGTACACGCCATTCGCACATTCTGTAGTGAAGCAGTAAGAAACATAAACCGTAATATCACCATGCGTGAAACTACTTGGAGAATAAACGAGCATGACAGCAAACGCAATAACCCTTTTCCGTCTCTTTCTAACTTTTATTGTCATTGCCATCTTTAAACAGCACACATACATAGATATTGCGTGCATTGTAACCATCCTTATCATTTTTATCCTTGATTCTGTAGACGGTATTGTTGCCCGTAAACATAACCAAACCTCTACATTCGGCGCTGTTTTTGATATTGCTGCTGACAGGATCGTCGAAAATGTATTCTGGATTTATTTTGCGTCTATTACTGACTTCATTCCGTTGTGGATGCCTATTGTAGTGGTGACGCGCGGAATTCTGACTGACGGTATCCGTGGTATTGCACTGACAGATGGAAAAACGCCTTTTGAAATGATGACTATTCCTTGGACACGGGCGTTAACAAGTTCACGTGTATCGCGCGCATTATCTGGTTTATCTAAGATACTTTCCTTCACCTTTCTCCCCGCCGTGCCTGTTTTTGAAAAGATGCAACTTAATGCCGACTTCTTGAAAGTCTTCTCAACAACTACCCTCATAATTGCCACAATTGCTGTTGCAATCAATCTCATTCGCGGGGTGCCTGTGCTTGTTGATGGATGGAAATATATTAAAAATAGCTCCCAATAAATCCAAGTCCAGCAGACTTTGGAATTGCCATTCTTTACAAAAATGTGCTATAATCAAGTTCAACAAGGAAGGAAACCATGCTAACACACAACGGATTTTCCGAATTAGCCGCACAGATGTTCAAAAACGCAGCCGATGAGGAAAGTCTCAAAGAACTTCTCACATCAAAATATTCTGAAAACGATCTGGTGAACTATCTTCAAAGCGATGATCCATTGGTCGGGCGTGCCGCAGCCACCGCACTCGGATTGATAGGTAGCCTAAACGTAGTTCCTGCATTAGTGGAAAACCTTAAGAATGATGATCTGCGCGCATGTCTTAACACTGAAATCGCTTTGTGGAACGTATGGTCACGCTCAGGAAACGAATCTGTTGACAAAATGCTCAAAGCAGGAAAAAGAGCCCTAAAGAATGAGAACTTTTCAGAGGCAGTTGAACAATTTACCGCCGTAATTCAAGCAGCACCTAATTTCGCTGAGGGTTATAACCAACGCGCAATTGCATATTTTATGTTGGAAGAGTGGAAAAAATCCCTTGCAGACTGTAAACAGACAATCAAACTCAATCCGAATCATTTTGGAGCATTTGCAGGCATGGGACACGTTCATCTCAGATTAGGTGACATAGGTAAAGCGATCACAGCTTATAAACAGGCACTGGTTATCAATCCGAATCTTGTTTCCATTGCCGATGCGCTTATGCAGATTCGCCGCGCGTTTCAAGAAGAATAAGCGCAGCTATAGGTAGCAACCATGAACGCTGTTATCAAGGCTAAGCTGCACAATATAAAAGCATTCTGCGTTTGTATTGGGACTGCAAGTTTTCTCCAGTGGTTAACATATCAATTGTTAACGCACGCAAAACTCGGTTCATCTGCGGAATGTTTTGCACTTGCACAGACATTCGTTGTGCTTTTGGTAGCACCCTATTTGGCTGCTCTAAGTGTGCAGTCTCAGAGCAGCGGTGATTCTTCAGCACATTTACTATCACTAAGCCCTATCTCTTTTGGCAAGTCCCTCTTGATACGGCTTGCCATCAGTCAGCTCCCTCTCTTATGTTGGATATTTTTATCAACGTGTTTCGCGCTTTTTGCTACTAACATGCCCATTGAAAAAGCAGTGAAAATGTTGGGTGTGTTAGGGCTTTATAGTTTTTCATCAGGAGCAGTTGCTATGTTGAGCGCATATCTGTTGCGTGACAACATTTTTGGAACAGCAGTTACCTATTTTTTATTCTGTATTTTGATTAGCAGTCCCTTCTTAATGATGCCGTTGAAGCGATATATTGACGACCTACAACCGATTATTCAACCAATGCTTCATCTGAATCCTATTATTGCAGTGTTTAACATCTTTGATGGCATGGACGTTTTTAGAAACCCTTTGTTCTATGAACGAACACCGATTACGGATTATGATTTCTCGTATCCATCTTGGTATGTTATCGGTTTCTGCCAACTTTTGATAACCGGATGCTGTTTTTTCTGTGCATGGTTGATATGTATAATCCGCAAAGTGTGTATCTATATATTTAAGTTCGCAACGATTACTGCAAAGAGGCTTTATGGCTAAAACAAATGACCCAATCATAAGCGTTTCAGGCGTGCGCGGGCAGGTTGGCATTTCGCTTGATGCGCGCACCATTACACGTTTTGCGCTTGCATTTGGCACCTTTGTTGGTGGAAAAACTGTGGTAGTCGGACGAGATTCGCGCACCTCAAGCCCAATGATTCGACATGCAGTACTTGCTGGACTTTTTGCAACAGGGTGTCGCGTTATTGACGGAGGTTTATGCCCCACACCGACTGTCCTTTTGACAGCGAAAACGCTCGATGCGCAAGGCAGCATTACCATTACAGCAAGTCATAATCCTGTAGAATGGAATGGCATCGAATTTGCTTCAGAGTCTGGAAAACTGCTAACACAGACCGAACGCGATGAATTGATGCGAATCTACGAAATGGAGGATTTTGCACTTGCACCCTGGAATAAGCAAGGAACACTTGAAGAATTCAAGGATGCTACCAAACACCATCTTAAGCAAATTTTCAGTTCTCAGTGGATTGACATGGATTTAATCCGAAATGCCAAATTAAAGGTAGCACTTGATTGTGGTAACGGTGCTGGATGTGTTATTAGTCCAATTCTATTGCGGGAACTCGGTTGTCAGGTAGTAGAAATTAATTGTGAGCCAGACGGCGATTTCCGTCGTTCTGCAGAACCTACACCTGATGCCTTAAGTGAACTGTGTGAAAAGGTGCGTGAAACACGTGCAGATATAGGGTTCGCCCACGATGGCGATGCAGATAGAGTGGTAATTGTTACAGATGACGGCATAGCATTAAGCGGAGAATGGACTCTCGCTTTCGTTGCAGATTTTATTTTAAGTAAAACAAAAGGAGACATAGTCGTCACAGTATCAACAAGCAGAATGATGGACGATATTGCTGTGAAACACGGTGTAAAACTACATAGAACGAAAGTTGGTGTCGGGTGGGTGGTTGAGAAAATGCATGAGGTCAACGCTGTTATCGGAGGTGAAGGCACAGGTGGGGTTATTTATCCATCCATTAACTATACCACAGACGGTATCGCCTCTATCGCAGCAATTGTTCAACATCTTGCCGAATCGAATAACAAAGTGACAACACATGTTGAAACCATGCCACACTACGAGATGTGTCGCAAAAAATTGGAGATTCCATCTCAAGAGGTTGCAACACAACTCCTTGAACTTGCAATGAAAATGTATGAGAAAGAGAGTACATCAACTATCCAATCTGTACCGCATCTTGAGTTAACAGATGGCATCAAGCGTGTGTGGGAGGATCGATGGGTAAATGTCCGAAAATCAGGAACGGAACCCGTAATTCGTGTTTTCAGTGAAGCACCGACGGCATCAGAAGCAGAAACACTTTGTGATGATACGCTTGAAAATCTAAATTGGTTAATGAAACAGATAAACCTTTAACTACGTTATTTGTCACAAATAGGACTTACGCATCCCCCCTTGATAAGGGGGTAGGGGGGTTAAAAAGGCGTTGTTTTAATGATATTTCAGTGATTTAACCCCCTAAATCCCCCTTATCAGTGGGACTTTAAGAGAAAATGCGTCCGTCCTGCTATAGAATAACAACTACCATCTTGGTGGTTTGGAGAAATTATGTCTTTGAAAATTGCCTGCATCGGTGGTGGAAGTGGATTATCTGCACTACTCAGTGGGATCAAGTACTATGCTGATCTGGAAACAGATGACAAGAAAATTATTGATCTGGACAGTTTGGCAGCAATCGTTACTGTTTCTGATGACGGCGGCAGTTCCGGACGCCTCGTCGAAGAATTTGATGTACTTCCGCCAGGTGATATTCGCAGGCTACTGTATACGCTATCCGACGCAGATGAACTTGCGGGGCTTTTTGAATACCGATTTTCAAGCAATGGCGATCTCGGTGGACATACAATCGGAAATCTATTATTAACAGCTCTGACGGAAATCCAAGGCAACTTTCCAAGAGCGATCCAAGCTGCCTCGCGCCTTCTCTCAGTCCGTGGGCAAATTATTCCTGTTACCTTAGATTACACCGTCCTCTGCGCCGAACTTGCAGATGGTGAAATCGTCCGGGGCGAATCAACTATCCCGGTACGCGAAAACCGAGAACCGATTAAACGCGTCTTTTTTGAACCCCGTGAGAACGGAAAAATCCATCATTCTCCTGACGAAACTTATGAATGTCAGGCACACGATACCGCAATAGATGCACTCGTTAACGCCGATGCAATAATCATCGGACCAGGGAGCCTTTATACCAGCATCATGCCAAATCTTGTGATAAAAGGCATCGTAGAGACAATTCAACGTTCCAACGCTGTAAAAATCTATGTCTGCAATGTAATGACACAACCCGGTGAAACCGACGGATATGCTGTCACTGACCATGTCAATGCCATTCTTGACCACGCAAAAATCCCCATCGATTACGTCTTAGCTAATAATCAACCCGCGCCGCAAGAAATCATGCAAGGATATGTCCGCAATGAATTGGTTTCACAACTTACCCGAATTCGTTCTTTGTCTGAAGAAGGGCTTTCAAAACTTGCTGAAAATAGCGAACATCTGATGGAGGTGCTTGACCTTGCAAAGGATATTTCGACGCTCTCTGCTGAAACCATGCAAGTCGCGGATGCTTCAAAAGTACAGGTTTCTTATAATCGAGAACAGGAAAGACTTGAAGATGAAGGCATTACCGTTGTTGAAGCAGACCTTATTAGAGATATGGTTGTTACCGAAATTGGAACGTGGTTAGGTGGAGAGCAGATGAACGTCATTCGCCATGATCCTGAAAAATTAGTCATGAACCTCGTAAATATCTTCAAAAATCATCCGAAACTGAGCGAAGCAATTTAATTAAAAAATTTAAGGGTAGGTTTCAAGAAACACTACCCTTCTTGGAAATAGAATTTGTGGTATTGCACTAACGTTTTACTATAACATTACAATCCTGAATGAGATGTGTTGTTAGACTTAATATGAGACGCAAATTTGTCACAAATAAATGAAAGGTTATCAATAAAATTATCCCAACGAAAGTCTTCTTCTTGTGCTTTTGATGCTGCAAAATACACCGCTAATTCGTAATAACCCAATTTTCTATCATCTAACGGTTGTGTATCAGCAGTCCTTTGTTTTGAATCTTTATACATCATGTACCCCCTAATGGTTAAAGGTTATCCCTCCTAAACCTTTAACGTCATCCTTAAAAACGAGGTTTCATTTTTTTTAGACAAACTAACACTGATTACCCTTGCATCCAACTCAAAATCTTTGACTTTAGCACATTTTGAAGGTATAATTTATTATTATTATTTGCAGGAGGCCTGCATGAATCATCCAAAACCTGACTCAAAAAGTCCCAAAAGCAAAACGAATACACGAGAAAACGACAACAATCCATCTGATACAAACTTTATCCGACAAGCAATTGAAGAAGATATAGCAGCAAATAGATTTGACGGTAGGGTACATACCCGCTTTCCCCCAGAACCGAGCGGATACCTTCATATCGGTCATGCCAAAGCTATCTGCATCAGTTTCGGCATCGCCGAAGACTATGGCGGGCTTTACAACCTCCGTTTTGACGACAGTAATCCCATCACCGAAGAGCACGAATACGTTGAGGCAATCAAGCGCGATGTTCATTGGCTCGGATTTGATTGGGAAGAACGCGAATTTTACGCCTCTGACTATTTTGAAACACTCTATGAATATGCAGTCAAACTAATAGAAAAAGAGAAGGCTTATGTCTGTGATCTAACGCCAGACGAAATGCGCACCTATCGTGGCACTTTAGTGGCGCCCGGCAAAGATAGTCCCTACCGCAACCGTTCTGTTGAAGAGAACCTAACGTTGTTCAGCGGGATGCGCAATGGCGAATTTCCAGACGGTTCTCGCACCCTCCGTGCAAAAATTGATATGGCAAGCCCAAACCTAAACATGCGCGATCCAGTGATGTATCGTGTTCTCCGCGCCTCACACTACCGACACGGAACGAATTGGTGCATCTATCCCACCTACGATTTCACACACGGCCAATCAGATTCCATCGAAGGCGTTACGCACTCCTTGTGTGATGTTCAATTTGAAGATCATCGTCCGCTATACGACTGGTTTTTGGAATCATTGGAAATTTATCAACCGCGACAAATTGAATTTGCGCGTCTGAACCTCACATACACTGTACTCGGCAAGCGAAAACTCAAAGTTCTTGTTGAGGAAGGACATGTGAATGGGTGGGACGATCCGAGGTTGCCCACACTTGCAGGTATGCGCCGCCGAGGTTATACCTCTGAATCTATCCGAAATTTTTGCAATCGCATCGGTGTGTCAAAAGCCGACAATCTCATCGAAATCGGACAACTTGAATACTCTATCCGCGATGATCTGAACAGACAAGCACCCCGTGTCATGGCAGTCCTTAATCCTGTGAAGGTGATTATTGATAACTATCCGGAAGGACAGGTTGAGATGCTGGATGCTGACAATAATCCGGAAGATGAAGATGCAGGGACAAGGGAGATTCCGTTTTCACGAGAAATCTATATTGAACGGGAAGATTTTATGGAAGACCCACCAAGAAAATTCTATAGATTAGCACCCGGACGAGAGGTTCGACTAAAGCATGCCTACTATATTACCTGCGAAAACGTTGTTAAAGATGCAAACACAGGGGAAATCGTTGAGATTCACTGCACCTATGATCCAAAAACGCGTGGCGGGTGGTCGGATGATGGACGGCGAGTGCAAGGCACACTCCACTGGGTCTCTGCTGCACACGCCGTTGATGCTGAAGTGCGCCTATACGATTCGCTCTTTACTGAACGCGAACCTGAAAATGCTGCGGATGGCACTGACTGGATTCAATTCCTCAATCCAGATTCATTAGAGATTCTTGGTAATTGCAAAGTTGAACCGAGTCTGGTTGATGCACCGCCTGAAACTCGGTATCAGTTTCTACGGATAGGATACTTTTGCGTAGATCCAGACACAACGGCAGACAAATTAGTATTCAATCGCACAGTACCGCTGCGGGATTCCTGGGCAAAAATTCAGAAAGGACAGAAATGAGCAAAACCCTCTCTCCAAATGATCAAGTTAGAGTCCGTATGGCACCGTCTCCCACCGGCTACTTACACATCGGCGGCGCGCGAACGGCTCTCTTCAATTGGCTGTTTGCCAAACACCATAACGGCAACTTTATCCTCCGAATTGACGATACGGACACAGCACGTTCCACTGATGAATCCATGCACGAGATTTACGATGCGTTGCAGTGGTTGGGCATCAGTTGGGACGAACAATATGTCCAGTCAGAACGGAGAAACATCTATGACAACTACGTTGTACAACTGCTTGAGAGTGGCAATGCATATCACTGCTACTGCACACCTGAAGAACTTGAAGAGATCCGCGCACAGGCTCGTGCCAATAAACAGCCCCGCTCCTACGATAGAAGGTGTCGAAATTTGACACCTGAAGCCGTAGACCGCTTTGTCGCCGAGGGCAGAAAACCGACCGTGCGCATAAAAATGCCCGACACACCAATTCACGTCAACGACCTTATCCTCGGTTCACGTAACATTGATCCAGCTACCCTTGAAGACGAGGTGATTGTCCGTTCAAATGGCATGCCGAACTATAATCTCACCTCTATCATTGACGATGCAGAGATGCAGATAACGCATATCATCCGAGGAACAGAGCACCTCAACAACACCCCGAAACAGATTGCGATTGCGAATGCACTTGATCTGAAACTTCCCCAATTCGCACACATACCACTCGTGCTTGATGATACAGGTAGGAAACTCAGCAAACGTCACCACGGTGATCTTGTCGCAGTCAACCGTTATCGTGAGCAGGGGTATCTACCCGAAGCGATGCTCAATTTCGTTGCAAGACTCGGTTGGTCTTACGACGATAAACAGGAAATCTTCTCTGTTGATGAATTGATTGAAAAATTTGACCTTGCACGGGTTGGCAAAAGTGGTAGTGTGTTTGATATCAAGAAATTAGAGTGGCTCAACTCCCACTATATTAACCAGCTTGATGTATCGGCACGTACAGACGCAGTAATACCGTTCTGGAAACAAGAAGGTTTGGTAGATTCTACTACAAACCGCGATTGGTTGGAAAACATCGTGGAAGCAGTAGGTGAACGTCTTACAACATTCCAAGATATTGTTCCACAAACTCGCTATTTCTTTACGGATGATTTTGAATATGAGTCGAAAGCCGTTAAGAAATGGTGGGGAGGTTCAGACGAAAAGAAGCAAAAAACCCGTGAGATACTTACAAATCTTGGGCAGATTTTAGAAAAAATCCCTACGTTTGATGTGGAAACGATTGAGTCAGCAATTTGGAAATACACAGACGAAAACGACATCAAGCGCGTCGCGGCAATGCAGGCATTGCGAATCGCGCTGACAGGAACATCGTTCGGCCCGAGTCTCTTTGATATTGTCCTGCTGCTCGGCAAAGATGAAGTTTTTAAGCGGATTCAGAAAGCTATAGTCTGCCTATAATCTTCAATTGGATGATTCTGTATCTATACTGTTTTATTCTTCAAAACAACAACATTTCATGGTATACTATATAGGAAGCAAACCGAGAGTCTATCTTGAAACGACGGTTATCAGTTATTTGGTAGCTCGGCCAAGCAACAATGTAAAGGTAGCATCTTGGCAACAGATAACACAGCAGCTTTGGGAAGACTATACAGATGAATTTACGTTTGTTGTTTCACCTGTGGTCCTAACTGAGGCAATTCAAGGCGATGCAAACGTAGTCCAGCGACGGCGTGATGTGTTATCAAATCTAACTGTATTGGAAGTTTTACCTGAGGCTGATATATTAGCACAAAAAATGTTAGATGTCGGAGCAGTACCGCAAAGTTCGCGATCGGATGCACAACACATTGCGATTGCTACGACACACGGTGTTGAATATCTTGTATCGTGGAATCAAAAACATATTGTCAATGAGAACAAACGCGAGCATATTAACCAAGTTTGTAGAGAGGCAGGTTTTTCACCTATAACTATTTACACACCAGCAGAATTAATGAGGGAATTTCAAATGAAAGAAAAAGAATTTGAGAATTACACTGATCCGATTCTTGAGGAATGCTATCGTATAAAAGAAGAATTTAACGCCCAATTCAATTCTTTGGAAGAACTCTCCGCACATCTGAGAAAAGTTCAAGAAGAGTGCAAACAACAAGGCATGAAAGTTGTTTCGTATTACGTGCCACCATCGGAACGGAAGAAAAGGTTGTCCTCAACTGATGATAAAATCTTAGATACGACATCTCAGTGATAGTTATCGTTTGAAGACGTTTTCGCGTGAATTACCCCGCATCAATTTGACTATTGATTCCCACCCGTGTAGGATAGCAAGGAAACCGCATCCATGCCAACCTTGAATTGGATAGGAAAAGAAGCAGTCATCAACCATCACGATGAGGTGCCAATACACACCCTCACCCTTGACCGTGACAGATCCTTCGGATACGATAACGAACCGCTCGGCACTGGTAATCTCCTCGTTGAAGGCGATAACCTTACTGCACTTAAAGCACTCCTACCCTACTACGCTGGCAAAGTTAAATGCATCTTCATTGACCCTCCCTATAATACTGGCAACGAAAGCTGGGTTTACAACGATAACGTTAACAATCCAACCATTCAGAAATGGCTCGGAAAAACTGTCGGTTCGCTGGCAGTAGATCTTTCTCGACACGATAAATGGCTCTGCATGATGTATCCTCGCCTCTGCTTACTTCACCAATTCCTTCGAGAAGATGGTGCCATATTTATTACTATTGACGACAATGAAGTACATCATCTTCGTTTACTTATGGATGAAATCTTCGGAGAAGAAAACTTCATTGCAAACATCGCATGGGAAAAACGTTACAGTCGTAATAATGATGCTAAACTTTTTTATTCTAAAAAGGACTCAGTTCTGGTTTTCAGGAAAAGCAAAGATCTTGCATTGCTGCGAGAAACGCGAACCGATGAAGCAAACTCATTATATAAAAATCTTGATAATGATCCACGCGGTCCATGGATGACTACTCCGTACGCCAGGAAAAGCAGCAAAAAGCATGAAAACTTGGTTTATCCAATTACCAATCCAAATACAGGAGAAAAGGTAATTCATCCAGACTACGCATGGAGATGTACAAAGGAACAACATGAAATTGATGTAAAAGAAAACAGACTTTGGTGGGGTAAAGATGGTAAGGCAAAATACCCAAGATTGAAACGTTTCCTTTCAGAAGTTTCAGAAGGAATGGTCCCTATAGATATATGGTTTCATAAAGAAAGCGGAACTTCGGATGAAGGGACGAAAGAAGTAAAACAGATATTCAACACCGAAAACACCGTATTTGACTATCCGAAACCTACCAGGCTTATCCGACGAATTATCAATCTGGTGACAACATCTAATGGAAATGATATTGTCTTAGATTCCTTTGCAGGCAGCGGCACAACAGGTCATGCTGTCCTTGCACAGAACCGAGAAGACGGGGGCAACCGCCAATTTATTTTAGTTGAATTAGAACCGCAAATAGCTCAAGAGATAACTGCTGTGCGTCTTCAACGTGTCATTGAAGGTTACACCTCTGAAGAGGAGGGCAGTCTACAACGCTTGTTCGATAAAGATAAAGATAAAGAAACCTTTGCCTATTATCACGTTGGCGAAACTTTCTTGGAGAGAAGGGAAATTCCATTTCATGAAATGGCACAGTACCTCTTTTTCAAAGAAACAGGTAGCCCGATAGAAGTAGACACAGTGCGTGCACTCATGGAAGAAGAAAAACCTTCTTATGCTGCTTGCACAAGACCCGAAAAACATCAACGCGCCTTTTTAGGCAGCGTGGAAGGTGTCGGTGTCTATCTGCTTAACAATGACGATGTGCTTAACGATGAACTCATCAACCGCTTACCGCGTCATGATGGTAGAAAAGTAATTCACTGCGGTGGCACACAAATTACTGATGCCACCTTAAAGGAACTGGAGATAACCTTCCGTCAAATGCCTTACAATCTTGTATAGAGTCTGAGGTTGTTAATACTATTGACAAATCCGTTTAAATCTTATATACTATTTTGAATATATCTCTCGGGTGGAGTTGATAGCACTTTAAACAAACGACTACTGAAATACCAGCGGAATTGAGAGACAAGGGATAATTAGGAGAAGCCTAATGCTTCAATCATTGAAATTAGAAAATTTTAAGGCGTTCGGAGAGCGAGCAAACATTCCGTTCGCGCCAATAACACTTATTTTCGGCGAAAACAGCGCGGGAAAGAGTTCAATCTTACAAGCACTCTATCTCCTCAAACAGACGCTGGAAAGCGGAGATACGGGAGCACCACTGCTACCTCATGCTTATAACGAAATCGTCGATCTCGGCAATTTCAAGGAAATGCTTTTCGACCATGATCTAAAACGGACACTTTCGATTTGTGTTGAAACTACAATGAATAAGAGTTATGAAACATCTCAATTGCCATATAAAGAAAACACAATAACTATCGAATTTCGTTTCAAATTCTCCGCCATTGAGGCAGAAGTCCTTTTAGATGAAATTGGTATTTATGATCAGCAATCCTCCAGGTGCATCGCTAAGTTTCAGCCATTGAATACAACTGAAGAACATGACGAATTTTGGAGGAGAATGGGTTTTTCTGATTATGTACTAGATCATCATGTACCAGTACCTTCAAAATCATCAGCGGTAGAATGTGTTTGGCTAACAGAGGAACCTGAATACTGGGAGTCAGAATTTGCGTGGTGTAAAGAAAATAACGAAGAAATACGTAACCGATTTGAGCACCAAAAATCGCGTTTAGAGGATCAATTGCTTCATCGCGAAATGGGTGAGGAAAAAGAGAACAGTAGTGAGATAATTCAACAATTTAACGCGTGGGATCGGAGACAAATTAGTTCATTAAGTGTTGCACTTGAATTTCTCTCATCGAATTTTGATTTGAAAGCCTACATCTCTAAGAGGTGTGAGGAGGAGATGAACAAGGTTTTGACGTTGGAAGGCCCCCTCCCGGTTAGGTGTATATCTAACAAAAGTAATTCTTTCATAGAAAGATCTCGCTCACTATTGCCCGCGATATCTGATGATACAAAAGTCTTTCATATTGCCGAACTTGTTATAGAAGCAGGTAAGGCATTAGGACAAACTTTAAGGGTGCTTTACCCAATTAGGCCCTTTCGAAGCATTCCACAAAGATATTATATCCCCACAGGGACAAACCCCTGGCATGTCGGATATTGGGGGCACTTGCTTCCAGATCTACTCTTCAGTCATCCTGAATTAGTTAAGCAAACAAACGAATGGTTAAAACGACTTGACATCGATTACATGCTTGAGGTGAAACCGTTCGGAACCGATCCAGGAGATCCTTTTGCGATGAGGCTCGTAGATACTCGTCGAAAAGAACCAGTCAATGTTGCACTGCCAGATGTCGGTTTCGGTATTAGCCAACTCCTTCCTTTCATTGTTCAGAGTTTAGTTTCGGAAGGACGAATTATCTCCATTGAACAACCTGAAGTTCATGTGCATCCAAGATTGCAAGCTGATCTCGGCGACCTTTTGGTTGAAGCGATTAAAAAACAGCACCGGAATCAATTCATTATTGAAACCCACAGCGAGCATCTAATATTGCGTTTGCAGCGCAGAATTTATGAAAAACAGATCAAACCAGAAGATGTCTCGGTTATCTATGTCAGTCGTGGTCCTGAAGGGGCAAAGGCAGAACGTTTACGGCTTGATGAAGAAGGCGATTTTATTGATGAATGGCCCAATGGATTTTTCCTTGAACGTCTTCGGGAATTGAGATAACAGAAGGAGTTGTGAAAAATGCGCATCAGTGCAGTACTTGATTCTTCCGTATTCAATGAAGTTGATTTTACTCCGACTTACGCGATGCATACAGAGGAATTCTTAAATAGTATTCAAAAAAGTGGTTTACTAATTGTTGATTCAGAAAATAAATTGCAGAATGCCATCTTTGAACAAATTAAATTTCTTCCAACCAAGCACCAGCAGCAATTGCAAATTCGATTTCAAGAACTGTTTAAAAATAAAAGAGGCAAAGTTGTTGAGTGCTATATCTTGTCAAATGACACATCATCAAGAAATCTTTTAGATTATGCATATTACTTGAGAGCAGTTAGTAAAGCTGATACCTTAATTGTGGGGAGAGAAAGTCTAAAGATACTAAAATCTGATCAGAGATACGATGAAGATATCGTTCTATGGGCTGGCAATACCGATAACGATTTTGAAAAATTGTATCAGAGATTTTATGATAAATTGCAATCAATAGACACACGTTCACAATCAGACATGGAGAATGCTATCACCCATTCAACACAATTCAACAATTGGCTCGCGTCTATAGTTAACGAGGAAGTATTTACCTCACGTGAAAGACTTATTACGCTTCTCGAAAAAAAGGGTTCCTACGAGGCATTAGAACGAGAATTTCGAGAATTTTTTAACGGTTACTACACACTTGCCTTAGAATTGGAAGAGCATGAGGAGTCTGTTCTTAATATCATAAAGGGTACTGATGCTCTGGCACATTTGAAACACCGAGTTTCTGCTGTAGAAACGCAACGAAAGAGTTCACCTTTGGGTCGAGAGGCAAGACGAATGGGTATGTCCATACATAGTGACCCTATGCCAAAGGTAAAGGTAGCAGCATTATCCCTTGGTGGTTTTCAAACATTGCTACAGACATTGTGCAATTGTCGACTTTTTGTATCAAGAAACCGTCTCGTTAAGTTGATGGAAACGGAAGAGTCTATTGAAATAATAGATCGTCTACGTATTGAGTTCTACGAATTTTTTGTCTGTTATTTGGAATTGGAACTGTTTCTTGAGGATTACGATTACGATCCCGACGAAGGTTTGGAGTTGCGCCCAGAATTCATTGAATCCCTAAAGCGTGAAGACGAGTATATCAAGGCTGGTGGAGAAATGTTTACGCTTGAGGAGGTTGCCAAACGTTTAGGGATCTAGTCAAAATGTATGAATTGATACTGACTCGAAGTGCTGAACAGGATTTACAACGTTTGGATGACAAAATCCGAAGGCAAATTCACAACAGGCTTGAATGGCTGCGTGTGAATTGCGACAAATGTTCCCATAAAGCACTGAAAGGCAATTACAAGGGACAGTTTAAGTTACGTTCCGGAGATTATCGAGCAATTTATACTTATAATAAACAGACTACAGCGATTGAAGTCTCGCGAATTCGACATCGCTCATCCGTTTATGAGTAAATCTAATATTTCTCTAAGTATTAAAAAAAGATGCACCTACCCCTCAAAGAATACCAAGAGCGGACCCTTGAAACGCTGACAAAATATTATCGAAAATGCTTGCAATTAAATAATGCCAACACTGCATTCTATGACATAACTCAACGAGCGTACGGCGGTCTTGAGGGTTTGGTCGGTATGCCTTATGTTTGCCTTCGTCTACCTACAGGTGGCGGCAAAACTCTTGTAGCATGCCATGCTGTCAGTATCACTGCATCTGAACTTTTAAAGACTGATACGCCGCTTGTTCTCTGGCTAACCCCTTCAAATGCTATCCGTGATCAGACATTCAAAGCGCTTAAGAATCCTGAGCATCCGTATAGAGATGCTTTCACATCTGCAAGGCAAAAAGTAGAAATCTTCACCGTAAGCGAAGCACTCAGTCTACCCCCGCATATTCTAAACACAAAAACCACGATTATTGTTTCCACGATGCAAGCATTCCGCGTTGAGGACACTGATGGGCGTAAAGTTTATGAACAGTCTGGCGCACTAATGGGACATTTCACACACCTGTCAGAAGAATCGCTATCAGAAGTAGAAGAGGATGAAAGTGGCAAACCTATCTATTCACTCGCGAACCTCCTATGCGTTAAACGTCCGCTCGTGATTGTTGATGAAGCACACAATGCGCGGACCGAACTCTCTTTTGACACACTTTCACGTTTTAACCCTTCAGCAATCATTGAATTCACCGCGACACCAGCTACTATCACAAATCCTTCCAATGTTCTCTACACCGTTTCCGCTGCAGAACTGCAGGCAGAAGACATGATCAAAATGCCTATCTTGTTAGAAACCATGCCGGATTGGAAACGACTGCTCTCTGCCGCGATAGCGCAACGCAACACACTTGAAGAAGAAGCGAAAAGAGAGCGAGAAGAAACAGGTGAATACATACGGCCTGTTATGCTCATTCAGGCACAGCCAAGACGCAAAGATACAGAAACCTTGACCGTTGATGTCGTTGAGAAATGTCTGCTTGAAGAACACGAAATTCCTGATGACCAAATAGCACGCGCCACAAGTGAGGACAAAGACCTTGATGACGTAGACATTGATGATCCAGAATGCCCAATCCGTTACGTTATCACAGTGCAAGCGTTGCGAGAGGGTTGGGATTGTCCATTTGCTTACGTCCTCTGTTCTGTCGCTGAAATGAGATCCTCAACTGCTGTTGAGCAGATATTAGGTAGAATCATGCGGATGCCAAAGGCACAGCGTAAGAAACAGGAATCACTGAATAGTGCCTACGCTTTTGTCGCCTCTCGAAACTTTTCGGATGCAGCATTAGCCTTAGTCGATGGTCTCGTTCAAAACGGATTTCAGAAGCAGGCCGCTGCTGAACTTATTCGTCCTATAGATACTGAACAAACCACCCTTCCGTTTTTTGAAGGTTTAACACCGCCCGATCCTAAACCGGCCCCTGCTGAACAAGGTGAGCCCTTTAAAGTTCCTAAGTTAATGGTCCAGCAGAATCAGACCTTCCTTGATTTTGAGGCTTCCCGTTTTTTAGAGACCGTATGGCAGTTGTCCGAATGTGATGCAGAACTTACTGAAGAAGAATTTCCATCTGAATTCAATACAGGAGAGCGTGGTGAAATCGGCATTTCCGGTGAAGGTAGAATAGAGATGCGATTTATTGGTACACTTCATCAACAGATGACTCTCCTTGCACCGGACAAAAACTGGGATGCAGATCGTCTTGCAGATTGGCTTGACAGAACAATTGAACATTTGGACATTCTACGTCGCGAATCACTGCCTTTCCTACAGCGGTTAGTAAATCATCTTATTGAAGATCGCGGCATGACAATAGATGTCCTTATCCGCAACAAGTACGCCCTCAAAGATGCCGCTGCAGCGAAAATTGATAGTCATCGCAAAAAAGTACACCTTGGGGCATACCATAGTCTTCTCTTGCCTGAAAGTGCAACGCCAGTTGTCGTGTCTCCAGACCATTGCTTCTCTTTTGATCCACACCGCTACCCTTATAACACTCGTTATAAGGGTTCATACCAATTTCAGAAACACTACTATCCCCACATCGGAGATCTAAAGGACAGGGGTGAAGAATTTGAATGTGCGCAGTTTATTGATAGGTTACCGCAAGTTAAGTATTGGGTACGGAACATCGAACGTCAGCCAGCTCTTTCTTTCTGGCTCCAGACTTCAACCGATAAATTTTATCCTGATTTTGTATGCCTTTTAACCGATGGACGCTATTTAGTTGTTGAGTCTAAAGGTGATCACCTTTGGTCAAACGATGATTCAAAAGAAAAACGCGAGATCGGTGACTTGTGGGAGGCGCGTAGTAACGGTGGATGTCTCTTCGTCATGCCAAAGGGAACTGATTTTGAGGCTATCCGCACAAAACTCTCTTAAATTTATACATAAGTTGCCACATAGTAGCACAATCTGTTAGATTGTGCATGTGAGAACGCAAACTAACAGTTTGCGCTACGGAATCTTGTGAAAAAGGCAACTCCTTTTTTCTCAAATTAACGGGTTAGCCCACAATTAAAGCAGAGAATTGTGAGTTAACCCTCTTCAGTCTAATTGTCTTTCCATATCCATCGCGTCACCTTAGAGAAAAACGGACGACGCTTTGCTACAAAACGGTAGACTGCTTCAGACAAAGGCGCGAATCCCGGAAGAGTATAGTAACACCAAAGAAGGAAACGGTTATTTAGAGCACGTAAGACTGCCACCGCACCAGAAAAAACTTGTCCGTTTTCTAATATAAACTGCACGGAAGATTGGAAAGCTGAAAGTGGAATCTCTGGAAATTGCGGAGCCACTTCTTGATAGGGAGCATAATCTATACGATCTTTCGTGATATGGCGCCACCGAGCAATCCAATATCGGCAAAAATCGCAGTCGTTATCGTATACAAGAAGCGGTTTGCTAACTTGTGATTGCATCTGTATAGAGGGATCAGTTCCATGCCCGATGAATTTTGGATATTGCATCGACCACTTGGTCCATATCCGATTCAGAACTGAGGAGAAGATTTTGGAAGAGCCACACGCTCTGTTCACAAACTAATTCAGCATTTGGACACGGTAATGAACGGACAAGGTGCGGATATTTCTGAGCGACGTGTGCCATGCCGGGTTCCTCCGAAAGCGGCGAACGATAACCGATAGAACACGGTATTCCTTCTGCTGACAATGCATTGACAAATTCCTGTCGAGATTTTCCACCGAAACCTGCTGGATTATACTTCATGCAGTACAGGTGATACCCATGTTTCGTAACCCACGTAGCAAGTCTGGGAGGTGTGATACCGGGTATCGTTTCCAACGCGTTGGAAAGGTAGGCAGCATTTCGATTCCTGAGGTCTGTTTGTGCTTCCAGAAGTTCCAATCTCACCGACAGTATCGCAGCAAGATATTCAGAGGGGCGATAATTCCAACCGAGTCGAGGGTATTCCCATCTTGCCCCACCGGGCGCACGCCCCACATTCATAAAGGCACAAACCCGGTCGTGAATGTCTTTGTCGTTTGTGGTAACCATGCCACCTTCACCCGAAGTAAGGTTTTTGGATGCTTGAAAACTAAACGCCCCAACATCGCTAAGGTTACCAACCTTTTTTGTCTGGTATTCGGCACCGTGTGCTTGCGCACAATCTTCAATAATCTTGAGTTGATGCCGCTTCGCAATTTCTTGTAATGCCCCCATATCAACAGGATGTCCACCGAGGTGTACAGGAAGAATCGCGCGGGTTTCTGGACTAATCGCAGCCTCCACTGCTTTAGTATCAATCGTAAACGTATCAGGGCAAACATCTACAAACGCTACGGTGCATCTACGTTCTAAGACTGCACTTGCAGTCGCTACGAATGTATAGTTCGGGACGATGACTTCTCCTCCATCACTGAACCCGTCAAGGTCAAGTGCGCCTGCTAAAGCAGCACTAATAGAATCCGTCCCGTGTGGCATGAAAAGGGCGTAATTTGTGCCAGAATATTGGGCATACTGTTCACAAAAACGCGGTATCATTGCGCCACCGCTGCCTTCGCTACCACTCATATACACATCACGAAGCAGTGGCTCAATCTTAGATTCCCATTCATTAGATGCCCGTATCGGCCAGGACGTCCACGGGTGCGTTTTTATATTGCGTACAGGCTCACCGCCTGAAATTGCTAATTGGTTGGACATGTAAAACTCCGATTTCTCATCTTCATCTGTTGCCTAAGGTATTATACAAACCCAAGTTGCTACGGACAAGTTTTTAGACATGCAGACACTTTTTTAATCTAAAATAGTACATTATTTGCAAGAGTTTTGTAGCATATAGTAGATTTTAGAATTACCTGAACACTTTGCTTTGATCTATGCGTTCAGCAAACCTAACGGACTGCGGGTATTGTAGCATAACCTGTTAGGTTGTGCTACGTTTCTGCACAACCTAACAGGTTATGCTACAGAAATGTCTAAGTAATTATATGTTTTACTATAATCTGTTAGTTTGCACACTTGCAGGCACAATCTATAGTAAAACGGACAATTAATGGGACACTTCTGTACCGCAATCTGCCAGATTGCGGTTTGGGCATCAAACTGGCAGTTTATGCTACCCCTTCTATTGTCCATTATGTTCCATAATAGGTTATCAAAGTGCCCCAATAATTTCAAAGTTCACTATAACAGACTGTGCTACAATTACCTATCGGTTGGAATTATGTTCCCCTCTTCATCTATATATACTACCTCCCATCCTTCTGGTTCTAAACCTTTTTCCAATAGGGCGGTTTTCTGTTCGTCAGAGAGTCTCGGTCCGATAACCGATGTAATTTCTCCATTTTTCCCTTCTGTTATGGAACTGATCATGCTACGAATCAGGAATCCCGTTTTGGTTTTCTGTATATACATCCTCCCTGGAATACTGGGTAATGGTTTACCACCTATCACTATCCAGTCATTTACTTCTGGATCGGTTTGCTGTGCTGTACTGATAAGTTCATGCTCAATTCGATGGTTTAATAATAGCAAATCGATATGTTTATCTTTCGCAATATGAAAATTTTCTCCTTGGTGAAATTCTTGCATCATGAGTTTCGAACGTAAATTGAGCAACCTATCATAATCCTCAAATTTTTCTATTTTGAAACCTTTATTGATAAGTATTTCAAGCCAAGCATTCCGTGGATATTCAGCATCCATATCTTTTAGTGTAATCTCAATTTTGAGTTTTTCACCCAACTTTATTTCTCGAACAGTAGCCCACTTTCCATTTGCTGCCTGAGAAGTGTATCTGGCATCAAACGCTTTCATAAGTGCTTCAACGGTTTGAGGACCGGTATAATTATCTGTTTTTACATCATCCAGAGATGTATTCAGACCATCAAAAAATTTATTCAAACCCTCAAAAAACGTTGATTCACAGCCAAGAAGGGTAATTCCGAAAATGAATAAAAGCAGAATAACTAAAACCGCAGGTTTCATGGATATACTCCTATCATTTGTAATTGTAGAATCTCTTTGTGTTGAGGTATCAAAATACATTCAGTCTGAAACTACGTAACTCCTGTAACGTTTGACAGGTTTAATCATAATTCGCTATTGTGTACCCCATAGCCTATCCTAATATAGAAATTATTGCAAGAAAAAAGACTATTTGACAATTGCAGAATTAAGATGTACAATTTAAAGTATAAACACTTTTATAGCAATAAATCGCTTCTAACAAATAAGGAGTTAAAAAATTGAAGAATTTTTTGATAATGCTGCTTATGTTAGGATTTGCAGCTATTAGCATTACCGGGTGTGAAAAGAAAATGGTAGATTCCATGATGGATGTTGCTAAACCATCAGAGACACCAACAAAGGATAATCCCGAGGCGTATACAGTTGCCTTAGTACAAGCAGCGATTGATCTCTACAAAACAGGAGGTGTCGATGCAGTTGCAGCTTATCACAACGACCCTGCAAATATTGATGGACAATGGTATGTGTTCATTACTGATAAAGACGACATTTTTGTCGCACACGCGCCAAGACCAGATCTCATAGGCACAGATCTTAAGGATGTTAAATGGATTGCTGAAGATGTTGAACGTCATGATGGATCGACTTTGGGTGCAAAAATCGCTCAGGCAACAGAGGCAGGACTATGGATTGAATACTTGTGGCCCAATCCAGAAAGCGGCGCAAATGAACAAAAACGCACTTGGGCAATCCGATATGACGGATACCTCTTCGGTTCCGGGTATTACGTGCCGATAGTGAAGGATTCTGAATAACAATCCTGTGAAGGGATAGAAAATTAAAATTCGATTACGGCGAGGTATTTCCTCGCCATTTCACATAAATTACCATCTAAACTGTTAGGGCACTCTTCTGCACCAATAACCTCTCATTGTTTCCCGCCAATAAGAGCACGTATCGCATCCACTGCCTTTTCCGTATCTTGGAGTGGGATGCTTGAATTATGACTTGATGCCAATGCTTCGTCAATCTGCTGTGATAACGCATCCAATGCACACTGACTCACAATTAAATGTTGTTCCATATACGCATAGACTTTATACCGCTTCGGTTGTCTCCGTTTTTTTTGTGAAAGTGAGAGAACGATAACCTTACGTCCACTACTCGCCGCCTCACATACCATCGAAAAACTATCGGCAGTGACAATAAGCAGATCGCTTAAGGCAAGAATGGCTTGATAGGGGTCATCAAGTTCTGAAGGTGTATCAGGTTCAATAAAAAATGGACACCAGTCTGCATGCGCCAGTTGTGATTTCAAATGCGCCGTTACATCTGATGGTGTTCGACGAGAGGTAGTCACCAATATCTGAATGTTTATTTTCTTAGCAATTGCCTTGCAAATTTCACTCAAACGCTCAGCGTCTTCTATCGTGATAGTCTCGTGCCGATCTGTTCCACCGATAAGTATACCGATGCGCGGGCAGTCCGACAGATTGAGTTTTTGTTCTAACTGTGTTCGCTCGGTATTTAGTGTCTCTGGAGATATGGGGTTTGGCACACCGATCGTTTTGCAGACATTCTCTCTGCCTTTAGCACTCTCCCACGAAAGCATCGGCAGAATGGCAAGGTCAAAATGACGGATGCCTACAGGCGAAGGTCTACGACAAGTGACCGTTTTGGCACTGAGAATTTTACCAAGGAGTAAATTAACTGCAGCTACGGATGATCCCGTTGAAAGAACTACGTCAACATCTTGTATTTTTAAAATTGCGTTGTATGCGGATGTGGTGAGGCTTGACCGAAGGAGCGTGTGGATAAACGAAGTTGGTAAAGGCATGCCTCCGAAAATACACATAAAAACCCGTAACAAGTTATCGCGCCATTTAGAACGGAATTGTATCTCAAGCCATTCTTTATGGCATTCAGGCATTTTTTGGACAATCCCCAAAGATTGTTTGTAATGTCCAGGCTTTTTGTCACTTAAGATAACAACCTTCATTTTAATTTATGTTCAATTAACTCCGTAGCACCGCGTTCATCTTCGATTCTGACTATACCAACGTGCGGAACAAACCAAATTGTTTGATCGCGTATAGTTAACTCATCATGAGATAAAACGGTCTGGGCAATTTCTGTTTTATATTTCAGTTGATATGTGTTCTCAAACTTTCCTGCAAGTGTTTCAATGGCTCCTTCACTAACTACTTCGCCCCTAATAATGAAATATACCTCAAAAGGAATTTGAAGGAGAGTCAGGTTTTGTAGCGTAATGTTTCCATTGACTTTTAGATTGAGAACCTCCCACTGGGAATCGGAGGTTAAAGGTATTTGAAAGAAAAGGAGTTCCGGAGACGAAATTGGCTCAAGTGCCACATCTACTTCTAAACCCTCAAAATCATCTTTTACTAAAGTAAGAAGTTCAATTTGAATATAGCGATCTATCTTTTCAGTAACCCCGAAAAAGATTTTGTTTTGGGCAACGCGGAAGGATGTCGGTTTTAGGAAATCAATTTCTGCTTCAGAAACCAGAGGGATATAGGTAAAGGCTTGAGAGTCGTTCCCGTCTGTAATTTCTCGTGTCCATTCGGATCCGTCAATGTTTCGATAGACCCACCTGCTTCCGACTGCATCGGGGAAGTAGTTCGGTTTTGTTTCTGCAGGTTCCGGTATTTCATCAGAACCGCAGGCAGATAATATCACAATGCTGCAGAGGGTAAGAAGAAACCTCATTTTACTCCTTTCAGCATTCTACTGTCCATTTATAGTCCAACCTATAATCAATGGGACACTTCTGTAGCATAAACTTTCGCAATGAGTAGTTGTGGGCTTATCTTGTTTTCTGTGAAGATTTTTTATTTGTTTGTTGACTTGAGTTAGTTTTTTTTTTTGGAGGTTAAGTTTAATGTGGAATTGAGTTTTATCTTAGGGGGGTGTTAGGTATTTTATGATTAGGAATACGAGTGCTGCTATTTTGATTCCAAAGCCTAACATAGATCCTATAATCCATTTAAGTTGTGAGTTAAATTTGTCATTTATTTCAGCTTTTATAGATTCCATTTCGGTTCTAACAGATTCTATTTTTTCGGCAAGTTCTCCGCGAACAGATTCTATTTTAGAATCAAGTTTGCCGTGATCTTCTTCATTTTTGATAAATAGATTTTTAATTTCGCCTAATTCTTTTAGTATGTGTTCTTGAAATTTTTCTTGTGTCATCCTTATCTCCATTTATTTGATTTTTCATACTTTATTATACAATTATACACGTATAATACCAAATTGTTCCCTAAAAATCAACTCAAACCACCAAACAAACAGAAAAAATATTTTTCACACTAAGCGAGATAAGCCCAAATCTACTCATTGCGTAAACTTTTAGTTTGTGCAGATGTGGACACAAACTAAAAGTTTGTGCTACAACCCCGGTAGGTTCGGTTTCCTAACAGAACCGAACATAATATCCAATTAATTCTAAAGTCTACTATAGTGCTTAGTCAAGTGCTAATTGATAGGGGGTATGTAAAGTTTTTGTCACTAACCGTTGTTCTTTCTTATCCGAGGGTTTTTAATCCGATTTCATTTTGTTAGAATCGCGGAAAGCACGGAGAACGCGGAAAACACGGAAAGGTGGACTTTTACCCCAATTCTCATATATATGCTAATGCTTTGAAAATATTGCTGTCCCAGAAAGCAACACCTTCCGCGTCATCCGTGTCCTCCGCGTCATCCGCGATTCTGACAAAAAAGGTGACAGAAACTTTACACACCCTTGATAGGTCTTGAAAGTAGTCGGGAATCGGAGTTCCCTCGGACCATAAGCGGTCGATCGGTAGGAGCGATCTCCGAATCGCGACCTACAATAATATGTTGACGAAGCAATAGGTGCTATCACAAAAGAATATTGAGTGTAAACGCGCCTTTGACCTTACTGCATTGTTACTATGAAAAAGGATTCTTAATCTTCCGGTATTTCTGCCTCTTTTATCACGTTACTTTTATAGTTACTTTCAATTCGTTCCCCTGCTGGTCCATACCCTCGTTGATATCATCAGGGTTAACTTGCGTCATTATAGTCAACGCCATATCCAATATTCTAAGGATATGCCGCATCATATAATGAATATCCCCCGTTGTAACACCAGTTAGAAATAGGACTTCACAATGCTTCTCATTCTTAAGTCGGTGCATTTGTTTGACAAGTGATTTTGTGACCCTATCCAATCCATCTTTTTTAATTGGATCAGGCCCTATTATAATCCGAATCATATAGATTGAACTCTCCTTATACTTTTATCTTTCGCGCGTGCTTTCGTTCAGTAGATCGGTATACTATCCATCATACATAACAACTCTCTCGGATTACGCAAAGCCGATGTAGCGAGCAATAAAGAACACGGCGAAATAGTGGACAAGTGGATTTAATTCTTTATGCCGTCCAGTGACTAACTTTAGAAACGAAATAGAAATAAAACCGAATGCAATGCCATCAGTAATACTAAAACTCAACGGCATCAAAAACACAGTCAGCGCAGCGGGGATTGCTTCAGTAAAATCATCCCAATTGATATTAATTAAGTCTTTCAACATCAGTCCGCCCACAGCTATCAGGGCAGGACCAATAATTGGATGGAGCGGAATAGTTGCTGTTGTCGGATTCCCACTAATTACTACAATTTGATCAAATAGAATTTCCCCACCAACAACTTTAATGAGAGGTGAGAAAAATAGAGCAAGTAGCATCAAAAGCCCAACAACAACTGAAGTGAGTCCGGTACGTCCTCCCTCAGCAATACCAGAAGCACTTTCAATATAACACGTAACCGTTGAAGTGCCGAGACAAGCACCGCCAACTGAACCGATCGCATCTGTCAAGAGTGCCTGTCGACCTTTAGAGAGTTTCCCATCCTCAAGTAGGTCT
This sequence comes from Candidatus Poribacteria bacterium, assembly GCA_003635185.1. Classification (GTDB taxonomy): domain Bacteria; phylum Poribacteria; class WGA-4E; order WGA-4E; family WGA-3G; genus MSPOR6. Next base: position 43,301 of record PYJA01000042.1, read on the forward strand.
GCCTCATGTCCGGTTGCCGTAAGAGTGCCGATACTATCAAACATGTCAACAGAAAAGAAAACGAATATGATCGGAATTAACTCTACTCTGTTAAAGATGTCTGGAAAACTTAGTTTAAAAAACGTCGGAGCTATGGATGGTGGTGCTGAGACGACACCATTGAATTTGACGATTCCAAAGAGCAAAGATAGGACAGTTGTGGCGAGAATTCCCATGAGAATGGCACCCTTTACTCGGTGAGCCATAAGTGTCAATGTAATAAATATACCTACGATTGCTATCAGCACCGGTTTCGAATGGATATCACCGAGTGTAACAAACGTAGCACCGTGTAACGTAATGATACCACTCATCTGCAAACCGATGAAAGCGATGAACAATCCTATCCCGACAGCAATAGCATTGTGGAGCGAAGATGGCAAAGCATTCATGACAGCTGCACGTAAACCGACAAATGAAAGGACCACGAACAGCATGCCTGAAATAAAAACGATGCCTAAAGCTTGTTCCCATTCTAGGTTCAGTCCCTGACAAACACTAAATACAAAGTAGGCGTTAATACCCATACCGGGTGCAAGTGCAATAGGGTAATTGGTCATGAATGCCATCAGGATAGTCGCACCAGCACTGGCAAGACAGGTTGCAACCATAACTGAGCCAGGCTCCATGCCAGCTATTGAAAGAAGCGCTGGTTGCACAAAAATTATATACGAGAGTGTCGCAAAGGTCGTAAAACCTGCGACAATCTCTCGCCTAATACTCGTACCGTTCTCTTTTATACGAAATAATTTTTCTAACATAATCCCTCCCTAATAGTGTCCATCGAATTGACAATTGCTATATCTGCTGTTTCACCTATTCAAAAGTATAATCCGAGACTTGCTAATATTTAATGAGAGAAAAAATATCCAAGTCTCCCAATTTTTCTCGTCCCTCGAGTTCCGTGAGTTCAATCAAAAGGGCAATACTAACTATGTCCCCACCCAGTTTTTCAACAAGTTCAACTGTTGCACTGAGCGTTCCACCAGTAGCTAAGAGATCATCACATATCAGTACGCGAGTCCCCTCTGGAAAAGCGTCCTGATGAATTGTGAGTGTATCATTGCCGTATTCAAGGTCGTAGGCCACTTCATGCGTGTCAAACGGTAGTTTCCCCTCTTTTCGGACAGGAACGAAGCCTGCTCCCAAGCGATGCGCGACAGCAGAAGCAAAAATAAAACCCCGTGATTCAATTCCTACAATTACGTCAATCACCTCATATTTATAATAGTTTGCAAACACCTCAATCGCAGCGTAGAAGACAGCACCATTCCCTAAAAGGGGTGTAATATCTTTAAATGAAATACCCGGTTCTGGAAAATCCGGGACATTTCGAATAAATTTAGCAAAATCGCTCATATCCTTCCTTAACTTTAAGTTTCAATAATTTTAGAACTTACGTATTTCCTCTTAAAGTCCCTTGATAAGTTGTAGGGCAAAAGCTTGAAGCCACTTACCCTACAACACAAATTACTGCACTGTTATTGACTTTGACGGAGACGGGTTTCTAATGCCTCTAATTCTTCCGACAAAGCCTCGGGCAGCTTATCCTCAAATCGTTCGTAATGTTCGCGAATAGACTGAATTTCGTTCAACCATTCCTCAGCATCAACGTGCAGCAATTCTGTCATCTGAGCCTCAGTCACTTCAAGTCCAGAGGTGTCAATTGCATCTGGAGCCGGCAAAAAACCGATAGGCGTTTCAACCGCTTCACTTTTTCCGCTAATACGTTCAACAATCCACTTAAGGACACGGCTATTTTCACCAAAACCTGGCCAAAGCCATCCGCCATCCGCATCTTTACGGAACCAATTGACGTAAAAAATGCGCGGCAGTTTGTCAGCATCAGTTTTTTCTCCCATTTCTAACCAGTGTGCAAAGTAGTCGCCCATGTTATAACCGCAGAATGGGAGCATCGCCATCGGATCGCGTCTCAGTTCACCGACAGTACCTGCCGCAGCGGCAGTCCGTTCAGAGGAAGCAATAGACCCAATAAAGGTACCGTGTTGCCAATTAAATGCTTCAAAGACAAGCGGTACAGTTGTAGCGCGGCGTCCACCGAAAAGAATAGCAGAAATAGGCACACCTTTCGGATTTTCCCAATTCGGATCGATGATAGGACATTGTGACGCAGGGGTCGTATAGCGGGAATTGGGATGTGCTGCCGTCTTTTCATCGCCGGGATGCCACTCCTCACCGAGCCAACTTGTGGCTGTTTCGGGCGGTTCTTCAGTCATCTCCTCCCACCACACATCTGTATCTGAAGTCAGCGCAGCGTTTGTAAAGATGGAATTTGATCCGAGCGTGTGCATCGCATTCGGGTTGGTATCCATAGACGTTCCCGGTGCAACACCGAAAAATCCTGCTTCAGGATTGATTGCATAGAGTCGACCGTCTTCACCAAACTTCATCCAAGCGATGTCATCACCGATAGTTTCTGCTTTCCATCCTGGAATAGTAGGTGTTAGCATAGCGAGGTTCGTTTTTCCACAAGCACTTGGGAACGCTGCGGCGATATAGGTTTTTTCACCTTCAGGACTGGTTAAGCCCAAAATGAGCATGTGTTCTGCCATCCATTCATCGTTTTTCGCCATAATAGAGGCGATACGCAGGGCATAGCATTTTTTACCGAGCAACGCATTACCACCATATCCGCTACCGTAGGACCAGATGGAGCGTTCCTCTGGAAAGTGAACAATATATTTATTATCAGGGTCGCAGGGCCACGAAACATCTTCTTGCCCCGGTTCAAGCGGTGCTCCTACTGAATGTAAACATGGAACAAAATCGCCATCTTCACCTAAAATCTCCAACACATCTTTGCCCATGCGCGTCATAATACGCATATTGACAACAACGTAAGCTGAATCGCTAATTTCCACTCCGATATGTGAAATCGGCGACCCAAGTGGTCCCATACTGAAAGGAACGACGTACATCGTCCGTCCCTTCATACATCCTTTAAAAAGCCCTTTTAGGGTCGTCTTCATCTCATCCGGGTCATGCCAATTGTTTGTAGGTCCTGCCTCAGCTGGGGTTTTGGCGCAAATATATGTTCTTCCTTCAACGCGAGCAACGTCTGCTGGATTAGACCGAGCGAGATAACTGCCCGGACGTTTATCCGGATTCAATCGAACAAATGTCCCATTCTGAACCAATTGTTCACATAATCTATCGTTCTCTTCTTGAGAACCATCACACCAATAAATATCATCGGGTTGGCACAGTTCCGCTGCTTCCTGAACCCAACTGAGCAATTTACTATTGTTTGTCATCCAAATCCTCCATTTTTACTTTGTCAAACTATATTATCACAGAATCAGATATGTTGCAATCATTTTAAGATAATGGCACGGAATTTCGTTCTTATAGTGAACTTTGAAAATAAAGATACACATTTTCTGTAGGAGCGATCTCCGAATCGCGACAAACTCACTGATAGTCGGGAATCGGAGTTCCCTCCTACATCTCAAAATGTCCTATTAATTCTAAAGTTTACTATATTAACGTGAGTTTGATAAATCCGGTAGGTTGGGTTGAACCGAAGGTGAAACCCAACATTTTCAGTATATCAAGGCGTTTCTTGTTGGGTTTCGTGCCTCAACCCAACGGACATCTATATTCAATCTAATTATCAAACTCACGTTATATTCAGCTTGCGTGATACGCGTGCTGTTTATATTTATAATTAAAGGAGAAAATTTATGTTTTCGAATAAAGTGTCTTTTCTATTCAAGTCTTTACCTATGATTCTTGCGTCGTTGTTACTACAACATATCATAGAAAAAAGGCCGACCGCAGGATCTGTGACAAATATGCACCGTGTGTGGAACGCGATGAAATTTGTACTAACCTTTTGTTTAGTGCTCACGTTACTTATCGGTTGTGGTGGAGATCCGAACTTGGATGATCCGAAAGTGCGCGAGAAAGTTTTGGTTGAAGCAATTGAACTGGATACATTGCAGACTCGCCGTGCTCCATCAGGTGAAGACTTATATTACGCACCTAATCAAGAAAGACCGTACAATGGATGGGTAAAAAGCAATAGTGAACTCTACCAGTTTCAGAACGGTAAGCTACACGGTCCTTATATCCGTTGGTACAGTAACCAGCAGAATTCAGCAAAAGGCACCTTCCTGAACGGACAGATGAATGGTTTGTGGACGGAGTGGTATGAAAACGGGCAGAAAAGTGAAGAGGGACCTTACAAAGATGATAGTCGAGACGGCACTTGGGTCTTCTGGTATGAAAACGGGCAGAAAGACAGTGAAGGTGCTTATGTAAGTGGTTCTAAAGATGGCTTGTGGACTGAATGGTATGCCGATGGAAAAGAAGAATCGAAGGGGAACTACGCAAATGGGAAAAGAGATGGTGCATGGGGCTTTTTGTATGAAAATGGTCAGAAAAGCAGTGAAGGTGCTTATATAAGTGGTTCTAAAGATGGCTTGTGGACCGAATGGTATACTGATGGGAAAGAGAAATCAAAGGGCACTTACAAAGCAGATATAAAAGACGGGATGTGGACTCTTTGGCACGAAAATGGTCAGAAAAGCAGTGAAGGTGCTTATATAAGTGGGGCTACAGAAGGCTTATGGACCGAATGGTATGAAAATGGTCAAAAAAGTGAAGAAGGGAACTACAAAGACGACTTTCGTGTTGGTACGTGGACTTGGTGGTATGATAACGGGGCAAAGAAGGCAACAGGAACATTTAAGGAAGGTAAAGATTGGAGTCTTGTTTACCTAAAATCTCAACCAGTTCCCCATAGCTCCGATGGTGAATTTTGGATTAATGGTATTGCACATGGTAAGTGGACCTTTTGGTACGCGAATGGCCAGAAGAAAACAGAAGGAATCTATAGCGCAGGTAACGGAACAGGTTCGTGGGTGTGGTGGTATGCCAATGGACAGAAGGCATTAGAAGGAACCTTTAAGAAAGTTCAGTCTGGTATCTATGCCTCTGAATTCAATAACTATGATAGTTCCAAATTTGCTGTTGCTGGTGTGGCCCACGGCAAGTGGACGTATTGGTATAATTATAATGGGTCAACTGATAGCAAACGCTATAAGCGTTCCCAAGGGAAATTGTATGAAATCACTATTGAAAAGGACACGATAGAAGTTGACCGTTGGAGCAGGGATGGGTATTGGCAAAGTAATGCATTCACTAGTTTCAATATGAAGTATAGGACTCGCTTTGAAATACTTGAGCAGTAACGCTCAACACGAAATTGAGGGAACAGAAACAACGTCGGAACCGATCGATTAAATCATTATATCAAAAACTATGGTGAATAATGAACACACCACAAGATTGAAAAACTATGGGAGGTAAAACATGAAACTTGCGAATCAAACTTTTGTTCCATTCGTTTTGGTTCTCACTATACTCACTTTACTTATTGGGTGCGGCGGCGGCACCCAAAAACCGAGTGCATCTGTCATAAGCAAACTGGTAGAAGAAAATCTTAGTAAGGGCGTGCCAGCATCTTGGGTAGAAGCCCGTTTCTGGACGACACAAGCAACAATAAAGAAAATTAAAATAGAGGAATGGGGAAAATTCAATGAAGCGCGAAAGTATTGGCCTGCCAAGATCAGAGTGGTTGGCACTGCTAAGGCAGAAATGGGGTTCTTTGAGTTTGAAGATCGTGATTTTGATGTCGTTGCTGAATTTATATTCTCTCAAGATGATTTCGGAAAATGGCAGTGTTCTCGGAAATGATTAACATTTCAGTGAGATTGTCCTGTATCACAATCTTGTTTTAGAGGGTGGTCTGAATTTCCGATGGCAGTACGATAACGTATCTGAAGGAGCATGTTTGATTATGAAGCACTGTTTTTTTATTCCACAAAAATGGATGGCTAATGTTAGAACCCTCGTTGGGGGACTGATGCTTTTTATTTTTATGTTTCCGGGATTGGTTGAAGCACTTCAAACTGCCTTGATTAGGACCAGCGACGGCGGTGTTTACCAAATCCGTTTTCGCAATAAAGCCCCAAGGCGCGGTGGTTATGATTTGGGCGATTTTGTACAGGATTTTTCGATTTATGATCAATCGGGAAGCGTAAAGTTGTGTCCGGGTAATGATGACGACATAACGTGGGAACTTTACACTGCAGCACGAGTTTTAGCAAAAACTATACGCAAGACATCCGTCTATTCCAAAACAGACCTCATTGAAGCTTTTAAACAATCCGCAGAAAATTTGGGATATAATATATCAACTTATGTTGCAGTTTCAACTTTAATTAATACAATATCAGAAAGCACAGGTCTTCAAAAACTTAGTGTTGGTAGTTTATTATCTTCTGGTGCCCCAGCAACTCTAAAGGCAGTATCAATTATTACAAGCTTAGCAAATATTGAGTTTAAACTACGAAAGGTTTATCTTGCTTTTTCTATGGCTGACAGATATGCTAACACTGCAATACGTCTGCAGAATTTGGCTAATCAGCATGCCCCCAGATTATGGTATGCCATAAATGCCGGAGAGATTTTTGAGGTTACTGGGTCATCCTTCACAATAGATTCTGTCGAGCTTTTAGATGATATCAAGTTACTTGACCCATTGCGATTGCGACTTATTGCCGAGGTATACGTTAGTTTGGCGGAAAAAGCAATTGAAGAGGGAATTGTCTTGTCGGAAAATCCAGATGCTTCGGATGTTCTATTGGGCTTTTTAGGTATTTCATCAATTATAGAGTTTATTCCAACTGCCATTGAAACTTATTTTACAGGTAAAGATTTAGAACATTTAGATAATAGTATATCAACTCGGATGAAGAACACGATTAACCGCAATATTCAACAAATATATGATGATGCTAAGTATGATTTAAAATGGAACGGTTATTGTTTACCTCGATTGAAGTTCACTGCTGCATATCTTGACGTGTATGAAGGGGCAAGTCTTACCTATACTGTATCTCTGAATTCTCCACCCGATTCTACAGCCACTATCACGATAAGCAGCAATAATAGTGATGCCACTGTTTCCCCAAACGTCTTAACGTTCACTCCCAGCGATTGGTATAAGCCGAAAGTCGTGACCCTTCGTGCTGCTACAGATACTGATAATATAAATGATAGGGTGTATCTGAGTCATACATCAACGGGTTATGGAGATGGTCGTATTTCACAAATCCCCTTTACTATCGTTGATCGGAAGGGTAACAACTTTCCGATATCGGTGGATACAATTCTGCCTTTGAATTTGGGATTAGGTGATGAATTTAGATTAGACTTGGCGAAATACTTCCGTGATCCAGAAAACGCTAAACTTGTTTATTGGGCAAACACAGAGGATTTTAACGTGGTAACCGCTTCTCCAGATAAGTCAGGCTCTTGGATAACGATAAAGCCTTGGAAGATAGGAAGCACAAGGGTAACAGCTGGAGCAACAGACCCCGGAGGCTTGCGAGTCTCACAGACTTTCACAGTTACAGTCGCTGCAGCAGGTGTCAACGCTGCGCCGATTACAATCAACACGATTTCTGACCAAACGCTGATAATTGGAAATTCACTTCCTCCCCTGAATGTGTCAAACTACTTTCGTGATCCTGATGGTGATCTTCTCACTTATGCCGCATGGTCAAAACCGATGGGTATCGTAAAGGTGATACGAGAAGGGGATCAGATAACGATTGTACCTATAAGTGCTGGCAGCACCACGGTAATAGTAAGGGCAACAGATACCGAGGGTTTGCAAGTTTTTCAACGTATTACTGTTACCGTTACTACTCTGCAGATTCAGGAACCACCAACATCAGATCCCGTGAGCAAATTCTATGATTTAGCGATCCAATCTGTCAGTTCCAACAAAGAGAATTTATCCCCTGGTGAATCCTTCGTGCTGTATATTACTGTCCGTAATAACGGACCCGATATATCTGACACCTCAGATATATTCTATTATCATTCCTCTGTTCAGGGACACTCTGTAACGGACCCGCCGCAACTGCAAGGGTCTGTGCCTTTGGATCCAATTGAGCCGGGTAAGCGTGAAACGAAGACAATTCGGTTACAGGCACCTTCAATTCCGAAAACATATTATTACGGTGCGTGGTTAGCATTTAAGACCGATGACATAGATATGAATAATAATGTTGGCACCGAAGTAGGTGTAACTGTCATGGATCCTACTGTTCGAACTCCTAATTCACCAAACCCTGATATACCAATAGTTGAAATAGAAACAACTGAAGCACCACCACCGCCTGAAATAGAAACAACTGAAGCACCAACGACACCTGATATACCAATAACTGAGGCACCAACGACACCTGATATACCAACAACCGAAGTGCCAACATCTCCTGAAATAGAAACAACCGAAGCACCACCACCGCCTGATATACCGACAACTGAAGCACCACCACCGCCTGATATACCGACAACTGAAGCACCACCACCGCCTGAAATAGAAACAACTGAGGCACCATCACCTCCTGATATACCAACAACTGAGGCACCACCACCGCCTGATATACCGACAACTGAAGCACCACCACCGCCTGAAATAGAAACAACTGAAGCACCACCACCGCCTGAAATAGAAACAACCGAAGCACCACCACCGCCTGATATAGAAACGGTCACCATCCCAGGTATTAATTTTGGTTTCGGGGGTGGGAACACAAGGACAGAAAACGTCTGTGACCGGACGCAACAAGTGCTTGATGCAATCTTAGCAGCGATGGATGTTGACGACTGTGCTAATGTTGCCAGCAAGGACATGGATTCAATCACTACGTTAATGCTGAATGACACAGGAATTACTGTACTACAAGAGAAGGACTTTGAAGGCCTTCGCGGCCTTGAGAACTTGGATTTGCACAGTAATTCGTTAAGTTCATTATCTGTGGGGCTCTTTGACGATTTGCGTGCCCTGAAAACCCTGGACATGAAGGAGAATTCTTTGCGTTCCTTGCCAGATGATGTCTTTGATGAACTTCGCTCGCTGAAACAGTTAGATTTGAAAGACAACGATTTGATTGACTTGCCCGTAGGCGTTTTTGATCGTTTAAATGCATTAGAAAGTCTGAATTTGACCGAGAACCAACTGACGACACTCCCTAAAGGTATTTTTGACAAGGTCATGGATACGTTGAAATCGGATTCCCTAAGTTTAGATGACTCTCTGAAGACGACATACGGTTTCAGCACAACCACACAGAATGCAGCAGAGGGTGAGACTGTCCGGGTAACGGTTACCCTCGGTCACTCGCTTCCAGTAGCAATCCTTGTTCCTTATACCATCGGCGGCACCGCCACAACAGCCGATTATAGAAATCTGCGGCCTCGGGACGCGTTATTATTTCGGGCAGGTGAAACAAGCAAAGAAATCGTCTTCACTTTACGGGAGGATTCCGACAGTGGAGTTGAAACTATTTTACTAACGCTCGGTGAGCTCTCTGATGTGAAGATCCGTAAATCTAACGGTACTCGACCGAATGCTAAACTCTCGGCACATACCTTCCTCACCCCGCCACAAAAAGGGGTTCATACCACTATAGTGAGAACTGATGGCGTGAACGCTGCTCCCTTAGCAGTGGGTCCAGGCGCAGCGCCACGCCTTCTCCTTAAAACGGGACTTTTGCCGAACTACCCAAATCCGTTTAACCCCGAAACGTGGATACCTTATCAGTTAGCAAAACCTGCAGATGTTACGCTGACCATTTATGCTTTAGATGGCACAGTCGTCCGCACCTTGTCATTGGGACATCAATCTGTCGGTATCTATCGGAGCAAAAGCCGTGCGGCGTATTGGGATGGCAAAAACGCACAAGGTGAACCTGTGGCAAGTGGTGTCTATTTCTATACGTTAACGGCAGGCGATTTTTCTGCCACACGCAAAATGTTGATACGGAAATAAACACCACCGTTCAATCAAAAGGAACAATTTTATTGAATGTAGGTGGAGAATCATGCAGCATGCCACCACGCGTATGCTACCAACGGCATTGGTCCCGTTGATTTGGTGATAATCCGTGATTCAGACAACACATGCCAAAAACTGGACACACCCTGAGGGGCAGGTTAGGTTATTTAGCTTTGGGTTTCTGGCATGTTGTCACAACCGTTAATGTTTTATTCACCTAAATGCTCTGCCTTGAGCGTTTGTACATAATTTTCCGTGATCTCACGTGAAGGATGCGCAACGTTTTGATGTGGTTCGGGAAAATCAGCGATTAGTTTTTCGTACGCTTCTATCGCTTGTTCCATCTCCTCATTCTCTTGATATATCTTACCTATTCGATATTGAGCCTGGAGGCGATGATCATAACTATGTGTGGGATCTTCGGCAAATTGTTGATACACTTCAATCGCACGGTCAGTATCCTTTTTGTCTTCAGCAATCTGACCGATATAAAATTTCGCTGTCGTAGTGATCACGTTATCTGGGTAGCTTTCTATTGCAGCCTCAAGACGATTGATAGCTTCGTCATAATCTTTGAGCATATGGTATGCCCACCCGATATAAAAATGTGCATCTTGGCCGACCTGGGAATCGGGATATAGGTCAATAACTTTTTGATAGTTAGTGACAGCTTCCTTATATTTCCCCTCTGCTTCTTTATATTTTGCCTCTGCTTCCTTCGGTTTGTCATCCGCTTCCTTATATTTTGCTTGGGCTTCTTCAATTTTGCCTTCATTAAAGTAGGTCTGCGCAATACCAAAGCTGGCAGCGGGTGCATACTTCGGATCCCCAACATCTACTACATTTTTGAATTCAACTCGCGCATTTTCATAGTCCTGTTGCTCAAAGTTAATCCTACCAATATTGTATAAAATCTGATAGATAATCGGACTATTGCGGAGTTCCATTTTGAGGCTTTCCAGCTGATTGAGGGCAATACTTACATCCCCTCTCCCGTAATAACACATCGCTGCGTTAAACTGAGCATCTTCTTGAAGCACACTGCCAGGGTAAGTCGCGATTAATTGGTTGAATAGTGCAAGCGCCCTGTCATAGTAAGCTGTCAATGATTCAAGTGTACCAGTCTTTTTTAAGTCGTCCGCAATCTCGTAAGTTGCGATAGCGATAGCATACATTGAATCGTCAGCCCATTCGCTGTCTGGGTAATCGCGTATTAATCGGCGAAATAGCGCGAATCCCTCTTCATCTGTTCGGGGAAGTAAGGCGAGTTGATAGAGCGCATCATCAGCCCATCGGCTGTCGGGATAATTTTCAAAAACCGTCCGGTACGCTGCGCGCACTTTTCGTAAGCGGCTTTTATCCGGCTCATCATACGTTACTGGTGGATTGTTCATTTCTTGGCTTTTACTCCAAGCTTTATCGGCATTTTCGTAATACTTTGCATAATCATTAAAAGGACTTGTAATCCGTCCAATCCAAAATCCCGCGGCGATCGCTATGATAACACAAATTTCCACGATTATGAACTTTTTCATTTATTTTCTCCTTTCGGACTACTCAATACGTGAAATTAATCAGAATTATAACTACATTTTGACAAGTTGTCAAGTTGTAAATTGAGGAACATAGGATTATTACATTTTACAACTTAAGAATGAGCAATTTATATGCCAAATATTATGTCAATAATATACCGAAATATCAACCTAAAATCAATTTAATGCACAAAAATGTGCATTTCTGTTTGAAGTTGCACAATATCGGGCATTTCCAAACAGAAATCGCTATATTTATCCAGAATTCCGGCTACGCTGCGAATTTTAAGTGACAATTAAACCGATTAATGCTATACTTGTTATTGCTATTGAAAACTGCAAACCGTTGCAACAGGATTAAACACAGCATTATGAATTTCTCATCTATTTTATTCAGCACTGTTATTACATTGCTGCGAATTTTAAGTGACAATTAAACCGATTAATGCTATACTTGTTATTGCTATTGAAAACTGCAAACCGTTGCAACAGGATTAAACACAGCATTATGAATTTCTCATCTATTTTATTCAGCACTGTCATTGCATCAACGAGTTTACCTACATCTACCAATACCTTAGAGAAATCAGTCGCTCTTCCACCGACTATTCGAGAAAGCTTTGAATTACCACCGTTTTACCAACAGTGGATTGACGTGTGTGGATTTCCCGTTGTAGCATCGGAGAAGGTGAATCCGCTTGCTATGCAGGAGGCAGCTTGG
>PYJA01000043.1 GCA_003635185.1 Candidatus Poribacteria bacterium
GCTTTTGCGCGGTTTTTGCAAAGGTGCTTCTTCCTCACAACTCTCACGTGAACTCGGGATAAGTTTTCCAACGGTGCTGTCTATAAGGCGGGTTCTTCAAGATGCTGCCCAGATGCTGCAACCGGAGGATGCTTTGCCGGACACTGAGATAGAAACAGATGAGATGTTTCAAAATGCGGGTGAAAAAGGCGAACCGCATAAAGACCCAGAGGATCCCCCGCGTCGGCGTGGGAATAAACGGAGAGGTCATGGCACTTATGCGAATGATCGTCCCCCTATAGTCGGCACAATAGGGCGCAAAAGCAAGCGCGTCCGGTTGCGTGTGGCACATCGGACTGATAGTGCGACCCTCTCCGCACACGTGCATCAGTTCACGCTCCCCCTGGCTATTGTCCGGACAGATGGATGGCGTGGCTATAACGGTATTGATCGTTCCCATGCGATAGTGTGTCATAGTGATGGTGAATGGGCAAGAGATGACGATGCGGATGGGATTTGCGAAACTCACATCAACACGATTGAAGGTGTGTGGACAACGGTGCGTAACTTTCTCCGTCCCTTTCGCGGTGTTCATAAAAAGTTCCTTTCAGGATATATCGCTATCTGTGAATTTGTTATTAACCTCAAATCTGTCACCGTTGAGTTTATATCAAAACTTGTCAAACGCACTAAATCTTAATATGAGCCAGCCAAATAGAATGTTGTTAAATTCCTCATCAAAAAATGAATCTCCTTTTATAAAATTTTGATTCCAAGTAGAATCAGAGATATTTAAAGCGATGTAAAGAGGTATGCCAATTACGACTAACGGCTTTTTCCTATAACTCCAGTCCTTCCTTTTGGACCGATGTTAGATGTATGAACACCAGTTTTGTCAAATGTAACAACGAATCCGCCACCATTATTGGTTATTCCAACTTGAAGAACGGGCTTGTCAAGGACTTTGTTGAAAAGTGCCATGAATCCACCATTAGAATCGGTGCCTAACATGACTCCAATGCCACCAGAGTCCTCTGCTTCAATTTCTATAAATCCAGTGTCAATATCGGAAGCAATACCCAAGGAAATTCGGTTCGCTCCTTCTTCATTGTAAACCTCAATCTCTCCACGATCAAATGCATCTATTCCTAACTTAATGCGCGGCGTGTCGTCCTCACCGACTATGATGAGTTTCCGACACCAGATTTCGTCAACGATGGGTGCTTTTTCTTTGTCTACTAATTGTGCATCGGCACTGTTGTTATCAATATTTCCAAAGTGGTAGCCGATAAGCGTTAGCAGGCAACCCAAAACCATATAACCAACTTTTGTCAAGAAATTTTTCATTTGTGTACTCCTTTATATAAAAGTTAGGCACTCTTATACGGCACTGCCGATTATTAAGAATGCTGAAATTAGAAATTATCTATCACAGCTTTCATCTTTTCCAACCCAATCCGCGCAACCTCTGCAGGGTCTTCTTCCCAGTAACTCGGATTGAACAACTCTAACGAGATAACACCCGAATACTCTGCGTCTTTCAAAATAGAGATCATCCTTTTCAGGTCAAGGATACCATCACCCGGATAAACCCTATCCGCATCAGTTTGCTCTGCACGTGCAGGTTCAGCAGGTGCATCGTTGAAGTGGAACACTGCGATTTTTTCGCCAGGGATGCCTTCCATATCCGCTATTTCTCCGCCACCCCGATAGATATGGAACGGGTCAAGCACAATTGTGCTGTTTGGATGGTCGGCGACTTCTATCACTTCCCATGCATGTTTCACCTGATTAACGCCATCAACAAAGCCGAGGAATTCCATTGCAGGTTTAACGCCAAATTCACGTCCGAGTTCAAGCAGTTCGCGATAATTTTCGCCACCTAATTGCAGGTCTGCTACCTCACGCGGCGGACTTGAGATGATATAGGTTGCACCGACAGCGGCAGCTTGCGCCATCCGTTTTTTCGCATCCTCCAATGCATTTTGAAGTTCAGCCCCAGTTGCATTGAGCCATCCGTGCAAGGCAATGACAGTCGGCACTGAAAGCCCATGATCGTCAAGTGCTTTTTTCACATCCGCAAGTGAACCGCCCTGCTCTTCGTAATCCGATAAATCGTTATTCCACAACTCAATCGCTGTATAGCCAGTTTCCCCTGCAATCCGAATTTTATCCATCAAATCGGCAGGGCGAATTGTGCTTGTATTTAACCCTAACTGAAATTGTCCCATGCTATCTCCTTATACCATTTCTGATATATAATGTCTCTTTTTTGTAGCATAAACTTTCCAGTTTGTGCCACATTCCGCTTCATTTCTAACAACCGCTAATGGACAAAAATTGATAGAAATGGTATTATTTGTCCATCAAAGCGCGAATGAATCGTACATCTACGCGAGCAAGATCAATCACACTGTCCACAGGTTCACCCCCATATTCACTGTGGAAACTAACGGGGCCTGAAAATTCTACTGTTTTCAACGTATCAAGTGCTGTTTCCCAGTCAACAAAACCTTTTCCCATACGGACGACTTTACCGCCTTTCATTCCGGGCGAACGCGCCAGGTCTTTGAAGGCAATCACAGCGAGATGCGATCTGACAATATCAAGTGCCATATTAATTGGTTCACCGACGATAGACAGGTGTCCTGTGTCGGCAAAAACACCGACGTGTTGTGGGTCAAACCCCTTCACCAAGTTCATCACCGCGCATGAGTTTAGCCCCATAGAAGTTCCCGAATGGTTATGGATACACGTCCGGGGTCCGTATTTCTCAGAGAGTTTGGCAAATCCATCAAGTTGGCTGCGAATAAAATCAACCTGCGCCCAGTAACCGCCATCTTCCGCGTGCCAATGCCAATATCCCAATTTGATATTTTCAACACCTGCTTCTCCTGCAGCGGCAAAAACGCGGACTGTTTCGTCTTTAGAAGGGTCTAAAAAATCGCCAGGCGTTGTAACAAGTGGAATAGATAATCCTGCTTCCGCAAACTGTTTCGCGGCTGCAGGTAATTCTTTCTCCGCATTTTCAGGGTTCACCGGATAACCGGGACGCACACAAAGGTCAGCACCTTCAACACCCACTGCTTGTAACGCAGTGATAATCTCTGGAATTTCTAAACCTTCCAGATGTTTTGTGAACATAATAAATTTCATAGTAGTTTTAGTTGTCAGTTATCAGTTTGCATCGCAGTAAGCGTTAATACTTCGTGGCGGCCACATTGTCTGTTACTGCCACAATATACCGCTTAACTGAAGACTGATAACCGATAACTATGCCTTACCAATCGACAACGGAGCCGTCATCTGGATGGTAGGATTCTGGATTTCTCCAATCGTGGTCAATTTTATCTTCAAGTGCATCTTCGTCCAGTTCAATGCCTAAACCAGGACCTGTCGGCAGTTCAACAAACCCATCTTTGAAAACAAATGGATTTTTGAGATACCCTTCACCGAGGGTTGTATGTTCTTGCATCACAAAGTTCGGAATAGAAGCATCTAACTGGATACATGCCGCTAACGAAATAGGACCGAGCGGGTTGTGTGGTGCGATACCTCCATAATATGCTTCTGCCATCCCAGCGATGATACGCACTTCATTGATACCCCCCGCATGGCATAGGTCTGGTTGCAAAATAGATGCCGCCTGTTTCTCTAAAATCTCACGGAAACCCCACTTGGTGAAAATCCGCTCACCTGTTGCAATCGGTAAATGTGTGCTACGCGCGATTTCAGCGAGTGTATCCACATTTTGGCACTGAATCGGCTCTTCAACAAACATCGGTTGATACGGTTCCAATGCTTTAATCAACACCTTTGCTGTCTGTGGACTCACCGCGCCGTGGAAGTCAATTGCCAAATCAACTTCCGTGCCAGCGGCTTCACGTAGTGCAGCAAAATGTTCAACGGCTCTGTCTATAAATGCCTTGTTTTCTATGATACGTGCGGGTCTGCCACCTGCCACACCTGTTTTAAAAGCAGTAAACCCTTTGTCAATCCATTCCTTAATACCCTCTGGATCGCCACCACCTTTGTAAAGTCGAATACGATCGCGAGTCGGTCCGCCAAAAAGCTGATACACTGGAACACCAAGCGATTTTCCTGCCAAATCCCATAATGCTTGTTCAACACCACTCAATGCGCTTGTAAGAATGGGACCACCGCGGTAAAATGCGTGCCGATACATCGCTTGCCAATGATGTACAACACGTCTTGGGTCTTCACCAATCAGATATGGGGCGAGTTCATCGACTGCTTGCGCACATGTCTTCGCGCGTCCTTCTAAAATCGGTTCACCGAGACCGACTAATCCTTCATCAGTATGAATTTTTAGAAAAAGCCAACGCGGCTGCACAAGAAACGTTTCTAATTTCGTTATTTTCATCGGTTCACCTATTTGGTACACCAAACGTGCTTATAATTTTGTTTATGGTACCATCATATTTATATTTTGTCAATCACTTTTCAGGGTTAGAACAAGAAGCAGGTTGCATAACTTATTCACTTGTGCTATTATACTTTCACTGAAAAAAGAATTTTCCAGATTGTAGGAGTATTGCGGAGTTCACCAATGGGTGGAAACCGTAAAGAAAAAATGCAATTAGAAACTGCAACATTTGGTGCGGGGTGTTTTTGGTGTGTTGAAGCAGTTTTTCAGCAGTTGGAGGGCGTGCATAAAGTCGTCTCAGGCTATACAGGTGGTACAACTGTAAATCCCGATTATCGTGCTGTCTGTGAGGGGATGACAGGACACGCAGAGGTGGCGCAAATAGCGTTTGACCCGGAAGTGATCTCTTTTGAAGAACTGTTGGAAGTTTTCTGGCATACACACGATCCAACGACATTAGATCGACAAGGGAATGATACTGGCACACAGTACCGTTCTGCAATTTTCTATCATTCTGAAGAACAGCAGCGCATTGCCAAAGAATCCAAAGCGGAAATGGATAAATCGGGGATGTGGGATGACCCGATTGTCACGGAGATCACGGAAATTGATGTCTTTTATCCGGCTGAAGACTATCACCAAAACTATTTTCAATTGAATCCGAAACAGCCGTACTGCCAATTCGTAATTCATCCGAAAATGAAAAAGTTTACAAAGGATTTCAAGGATAAACTTAAGTCCAGCTAAGGTTTTCTGATAAAGACAAAAACATGTGTTCTTTATTCCGAGAACTTATATTTTTAATGGGAGGTAACAGTATTGAGACCGAATTGTATAACCGTAATATTCATTGCTTTCCTTATGTGTTATTTTAATGGTAGTGATGTGATTTCCCAAGAGACGGAACAACCAACATCTGTCCAAGTTGAAACACCACGACGTGTTACAATTGTTTCAGAAAAGACTTACAACGGATTTTTGCAACCACGTGCAGAAGTGAAAGTGTTTGCCAATATCCCAGGTAAAATTGTTTCACTCAATGTGGAAGCTGGGCAGAAGGTAGCAAAAGAGGATATGCTTGCCCAGATCAGCGCGCGGGAGGCAGGCATCGCCGCAATAAAAGCTGAAGTAGCATTAAGCGTTGCAAAGTCACAACTCACAACGACAGAAGCAAATGCACAAACGCGCGTAGAGACGCAACTTGTGACAGCAAAAGAAGCAGTTGCGGAAGCAGAGGCGAAACATGAAGAAACAAAATCACTCGCTGAGATCCGGATTCGTAATCAGTTAATACAAGCAGAATCTGCCCTCAAAGTTGCCGAGTCGAACCTTGAACGCGCAAAAGTCACATCAGAACAGGGACTGGAACGTGCAAAAACAGAATTTACGAAAACGACTTCAGATTATGAACGGAATAAGGAGCTTCACGAAAAGGAACTTATCAGTGACAGCGCGTTTGAATCATCAGAAACGCGGTACAAACTGGGTAAAAGCCGATATGAAGAAGCAGTTGCCGCAGCAAATCAGTTTAAAGACGGTTCAGCCCAACTTGCTGTAGAGAAAGCAAAAGCAGAATTAGTTGTTGCACAGAAAATAGTTGAGAGCAAAGGGTGGGAGCGTGAAATTGCTGCAGCTGAATCTAAAATCACGCAAACGAAAGCGAACTTAGTCACTGCTCAAAAACTTGTAGACGCGAAAGCTTGGGAACGCGAAATTGCTATTGCGAAATCTGCAGTCAGTGAGGCAGAAGAACAGTTAAAACTTGCACGGGAACAGGTGAATCAGGCAGCGATTATTTCTCCAATTGATGGTGTGATTGCGCAGCGTCACCAGGAACTTGGAGACTATGCCAAAACCGCCGCTTCTTCTGGTCAACCTGTGTATACGATTGTTGCTGTAGATGTTCTCAAAGCCGTTTGGACAGTGCCTGTGAGCGATATAATCCGAATTAAGAACGGAAATATGGTGCTTATCTCTACGGCATCTGGTATCCAAAACATTATCGGAACAATAGATTTCATCAGTCCTACTGTCAAGCACGGAGAGAATACAGTCGTTGTTCATGCAACACTACGTAATTTTGTAGGCCTGAACACTGAAAACGGCTCTCCTGCGCCAATTGACAATAGCGCATTAAAACCAGGCACATCGATCACTATCTCAATCAAGACAGGTGAACGGAAAAATGTCTTGCTGCTACCGCGCCGTGCTGTGCTGCAGATTCAGAATGGAAAAGGAAACATTTTTGTCGTTGAGGGAAATGTGGCGCGCCTAAAACAGGTAAACGTTGGCGGGGTATATGGCAACGAAATAGAAATTAACTCGCGCCTTGCACTGGCAACACAAGTGATTATCAATGATCAGCACAAACTTAAGGATGGGATGACGGTTTCGGTTGTACGGGATTAGAATGATGACTCTGTTTATTTCTTGCCAAGAACATACACCTGAATGTGTTCCCACTTCCGTTTAGACCGATGCGTTGCAACGCGTCTTTTAAAAAGGTCTTTGCAGGCAAAACCTGATTCATCTATTATTGTCTCAAGGTTTGCTATTGCTTTTGGTCCAGAGGCATCTGCATAGCCTAATAGCAAAGTTCCATCCGGTTTTAAGTAGTTCGGGACCTGTTCAAAAAAACGTTTTAATGTTTGCTGTTTTTCGTCGTGGATTGCCAATTCCACTCTGTTTCGGACACGCGCAACAACCCACGGGGCATTGAAAATAACGATGTCAAATTGGACTGATGGAAACGGATCAAACAGATCACCGGGCGGCAAAACCTGCACATTCTCTGAATTTGGAAGTAGGCGTTGAAGGTTCAGTTTTGTCGTTGCTACCGCCTCTGGAAGTATGTCAGATGCATATATTTCTGCCTTTTCCCCGAACTCCTGCTGTGCAAGCAATGTTAGGCATCCACTACCACAACCGATGTCTGTAACTATAGGATTGTTCTGAGCGTGTACGCCTTTTACACTTTGCAATGCCTCTTGAAAACATTCAATCGTTTCCTGAGAACGTGGCGCAAGGACGTTTTCAGACGCAACGAGGGACACATCTAAGGCATGGATAGGATAGGTCTCTTGAAGCGCGTTTTGAATGCGTTGAACAGTTAAGACAGGCACAAGAAACGGACAGTCTTCATTCGCATCTGGCGGTTCACCAATCAATTCCAATAAATAAGGTCCAACAGGAGCAGGTTCAACCTGTAAAATGCCCTCATGGTTTGCCCAACACATTAACCGCAATAATGCCTGTTCGCGATCCTGTTTCGGATTGTTGCGTTGCTGGCGTGACTTACCTCTTTCAGCTCTGCCGTTATTTGTCGTAGATAATTCCTTTTTATGTCGCTGGATATAGTCCATTATGGTGGTAATTTGTTCCCATTCGCCTTCGGCAACAGCAACACCACCCCGTTGAATGTGTGTGAAGATACGTCCGATATTTTTTAACTCTTGATGCGCAAAGAGCTTGACACTTCCACGTGCAAACACCGCATCGCGACATTCAGTAGGAACGTAGAGTTCACCGATAGAACTGACAGAATAGAATTTGTTCATTTGAGCAACGTGGTTTAGCGGACTGCCACAACTTCTCCTGTCTTAACCGATTCTGCTTCCTTGTAGCAGAGTAGGAGCGCGTCTCTTGCACCGACACCAGACAACGCTGTAGGTTCTTCCTCCCAATCAATGGCATCAACAGCGTATTGAATCTCAGCAGTAAACGCATCAATTGGGTCAACTTCTCCTAAATCCACTTGTTCAACTGTGCCATCCTCTGTGAGCAGTGTCAACGGCACTGCCGTAGAAGGTTCACCAGCAAGGGTAGAGAAATCAAACAGTAGCGTAGCTTTTTCAAGGAAGAGTTCAAATCCATGCGAAAATGCTCTGCCTTTTTGTGATATTGCGCCTGATGAACAGCTCACCGTCAGTTCTTTATCGTTGTAGATGTATTGCGTTGTCAAAAAGTCTACGAAATTACCGCCCGCCAATTTACCTTGTGAAAACACAGCATCGGGAACACCGCAGAGCAGTTGAATAAAATGTGTGTCGTGAATATGCAAATCAATACCAGGGCCGCCACTCTTTTCAATGTCAGCGATGTCCCTCGACCAACTCGGTTTAGAGATAATCCGTTTAAAATGCGCGCCGAGAAGTTCGCCGTATTCTCCATTCTCGACCAGTTTCTTTGCATACGCATATTCAGCGAAGAAGGGCAGAACATGCGCCACCATAAATTCTTTGTCTGTTTGTTCCGCAAGTTCAACGATTTCATTTGCATCGTCAATGTCAATAGAGATCGGCTTTTCAACGAGGGTGTGTTTTCCTGCCTGAAGGGATGAGATACTAACAGATTTATGAAGATGTGTCGGTAAACATATATCAACCAGATCAATCTCTTCATCGGCGAGCAGCTGGTCAATATCGTTATATTTTCGGATATTAGAGAGGTCTTCCATACCGCCGCGCGGTCCAAAATTACCTTGAATGCCGGTCCAATCGCCATCCAGTTTTTTCGGGTCGCGCGTACAGATAGCGACCACCTCCGCACCCCTCCCTCGTTGGATGCCGTAGTAGTGAATCATTCCCATAAACCCGATGCCAACAATTCCGATTTTTATCATTTTTCTATCCTTTTTTACAGAAGAAGGCACAGATGCCTAACTTGTGAAGCGGACACCTGTGCCATTAAAAAACATAACGAAAGCCAACGGTTAATAGGCAATAGTTCTTTGCTTGATATTGCCCCATGTTGTCGCAGCTTTATTTTTTGGCGTAACAGCGAGGAGACCGCCGCCCATTGCCTCCTTGATTTCGCCTTCGCTGAGCGCACGGATCCAAATAGCAGCATCGTCAATCATACCGTTATCAAAGGCGTAATGCGCTCGGTCTTTAGCACAACCAATCCGTAAGTCTTGGTCGTTGGTGCCCATAAAATCAAATGCCTCGGCATGTTCATGTGCCAGATCACCATCAACGTAAACTTTAAAGCTATCACCATCGTAGGTTCCGACGACATATTGCCACGTTTTTTCTTTCAACGAGTGCGGTTTGTTCAACGCGGGACGGGCATTGCCGCTCCCCAAAAGTATAAATATATTCTTACCGTTTGAAAAAGCACCCATACCGTAGGAGGTTTTTTCACCCCCATTATGGCAATTTTTATCAAACCACTGTGCATCCTTATTCCACGCTTCCTGATATAACCAGGCTGCCATGGTAATCTCACCGCTGATTTTCAGCTTTTCATGAGCAGGAACGTTTACACAATCCGCGCCTTGAGCAGTAATTTTAATCGCATTACCGTTTTTGCCTTTAACAATTTCAGCATTTGCCACGATATTTGCGTCAAGTCCGTTGCCGGAACTATCACGTATCGTTTTGCCTTCAACATCGTCAAATGTGAAGTAGACAACGAGACCATCTTCAAGAGCTGCCGTAAGAGTGCCAACTGTAATAAACATAAGTATGGTTAAGAGGGAAAATATTATTGATCGTACCATTAGGAAATCCTCCTACTTAAGGTTTCAATAGAACTTTAACCTTAATATATCAAAAGCGCATCTGAAATGCAACTTTTTTATTTGATTCTCTTATAAGTATGTTTTGTTGCGCTACAAGGATGGAAAAAGAAGAAATGATTGTGAATCATACTCCAACAAACGCTATATACTATCCCATCAATGATTTCTTTTGGGATTTACTTTTAAATCTGGATTCTGTTTACGAAGTCTTTGAATCGGAGACATGTTTTGAATTGGGTTGTCGCTAATGTGTAACACTCTCAGATTCTTAAAGTTTTCAAGAGGTGTTATGTCGCGAATTTGGTTTTTCTCCAGTCCCAAATATGCAAGCTGCATTAAATTTTTGAGAGGTGTGATGTCCGCAATTTGATTCTCGGCAAGCCATAGACTCTGAAGCTGTGTCAATTGTGCGAGGGGGGCAATATCACTAATTTGATTCTTAATCAAAATAAGAAAATCGAGATTTTTTAAGCCTGTGAGCGGTGTGATGTCTGCAATTTGATTATCCTCAAGTCCTAAACTCTGAAGTTGACTCAATTTCGTCAGAGGTGTTAGATCGTTGATATGATTCCCACCCAGCTGCAACCAAGATAATTGAGTCAAATTTTGTAGAGGAGTGACATCAGTAATTTGATTTTCAGGCAATTCCAATAAACGCAATTGTGTTAGATCCTGTAGTGGCGCAATATCGCTGATTGAATTTCCATAAATAGAAAGAGAACTGAGCGTATTAAGTTTTGCGAGAGGAGTTATATCATGGATTGAATTTTCATTGAGACCTAAGCCTTTGAGTGTGGTTAAACCAGAGAGAGGGACAATGTTCTCTATTTGATTATGGTCAAGGTTTAACGATGCTATATTCGTCAAACCTGTAAGAGGAGTGATGTTTTCTATTTGATTATGACTAAGGAATAATCTTGTTATCTCCAAACCGGCAAGAGGGGTAATGTCACTAATTCTATTATGGCTGAGTCGTAAGTCTCGAAGAAGTGTCAAATTTGCAAGTGGGACAACATCCGTTATTTTATTATGCCGAAGTTCCAAATGTTCAAGCTGTTTTAAATTGCTTAAGGCTGTGATGTCGCTGATTTCATTATTCGCTAAAGTGAGCTTGATAAGCTGCGTTAACCCAGCGAGAGGACTAACATCTCGAATTTGATTCTGATTATTGCGAGGATCCGGGTCATGAGGACTGAGGCGTAACTCCCTAAGTTGTGTTAAATCTGTGAGCGATGTGATGTCCGAAATTTGATTTCCACCGAGCGATAAATCTCTAAGTTTTTTTAATCCAGCAAGTGGAGTTATGTCACTAATTTCATTATTCTCAAGGTCTAAGATTTCAAGTTGTGTTAGTCCAGCAAGGAGTGTAATATCCGAAATTTGATTATTATTGAGATTTAACCATGCTAACTGTGTTAAATCTCTTAAGGGTGTGATATCTTCAATTTTATTGATCCATATTAGTAAACGCGAGAGTTGTCTTAATTCAGCAAGTGGTGTAATGTCGCTGATTTGATTATAGGCGATATTTAACTCATTGAGTTTTGTTAGTTTAGCGAGAGGCGTAATGTCCGCAATTTTGTTTCCACCAAGATTTAACGCGGTCAGCTGGTTTAATTGTGCAAGCGGTTTGATATCGCTGATTTCATTTTGGTCAAGTTCTAAATCCGTAAGATGCGTCAATCCGGCGAATAGAGTTACAACATCTGCAAGATTTCGAATTTTATTCTCCCCAAGTGTTAACTTCGTAAGTTGTGTCAACTCTGAGAGCGGGGTAATGTCCTTAATTTGATTACTGGTAAGCTGTAACTCTTTTAGCTGGTTTAATTTCGCTAGCGGGGTAATATCGCTGATTTGGTTTCTGTCAAGGAACAATTGTTCCAGATGCATTGCTTCTGTGAGAGCAGTTATTTCACTGATTTGATTACTGCCAAGCCACAAATGTGTCAGTTGATTTAATTCGGAAAGTGTCGCAATGTCTTTTATTTTATTAGTGCTAAGCCTTAACTCTTTAAGTTGTGTCAATCCCGATAGCGGCGTAATATCACTGACTTGATTGTGATAGAGGTCTAAATTTGTAAGCTGCGTCAAATTCGTAAGCGGCGTAATGTCACTCACTTGATTGTCCCATAAGGCTAAACTCCTAAGTTTTGTCATTCCAGAGACGACTGAAATGTCACTGATTTGACAATTCCTGCAATCTAAGCGTTGAAGTTGTGTCAAACCTGCAAGCGACGAAATATCTCGAATTTGATTACTTGCAAGATATAACGATGTTAGTTGTGTCAAACCTGCTAATGGGGTTATATCTCGGATTGGATTACCTGCAAGGTATAACGATGTTAGTTGTGTCAAACCTGCTAATGGGGTTATATCTCGGATTTGATTATTGCCGATCGATAAACTGATTAAGCCTGTCATTTTTTCCAGTCCCGTTAAGTCATTTATACCTTTTTTCCATGCATTTATTTTCTCCAACTTTTCCAATTTCTTTAGGCGGATCGGTTTATCTGGGGCTATGTTCAACGCTTTTCGCACAACCGCAGCTAAGTTCGGATCAGGTATCTCCACAGGTTCTGACGCACACCCCACAATCACTATGAGCAATATAAATAAAAGACAACAATAATACTTCATCACACTTTTCCTTATCACTTTGAACATCTCTGCTATTTGTCATGTGCCTCGTCAATTTTCAAATCTTCAAAAGGTTTTCCATCCGCATCCGTAATACGTAAATAGAAACCCCAACTCAATTCACCATTGCAGACCTTGACAAGGACAATGTTTTTGCCAGCTTTGAGCGTTACGGGAATAATGCTATCGTCAACGATTGCCCATCCCCCATTTAGTTTCGCAAACACTTCTTTGCCATTTAACCAAACTTTACCTTCATCATCACTGCCAAATCGGAATTGTACTTCCCGTTCATCAGGTGAGGTAATGGTTGTCCATGTGTAGGAAACACGCCAATTAATGTCCTTCCCTAAATCAATAAACCCATCAAAAGCATCATCCGTAAACTTTTTCCAACTTATCTGCTCGCCTAAGCCTTCATATTTTGCAGTCAGGTCAATTTGCGTAGTATCTTCGACAATGTACGCAGTATTATATCCGATTCCATCGATGTTGTCAAATGGTCCGAGAACTAACCACGCATTTTCATGAATGAAACCTGTTTGCAGCATCTGTTCCATTGCTTTGTCGGGCATGTCGTTTTTACTATAGTATTCCGCTAAGCCGAGGTTGACATTTAGGTGGAAGGTCGGTTCAGGCGGCGGTGCGTTCAACAACGCATCGGCAGTTTTGAATTTCAAATCCTCAAACGAATTGCCGTCAGCGTCAGTAAGCCGCATATAAAAATCCCAAGTTTGTCGTGAATTGCAGACTTTGACAAGGAGGGTGTTCTCTCCCTGTTTCAATGTAACTGGAATGGTATAGCGATCAATTTGCACACCACTGGTTCTATCATGGTAAAACACCTGTTTGCCGTTTAGCCAGACTGTTCCTTGGTCATCACTATCAAATCGCATTGTGACATCGCGTTCATCTGGAGAGATAACGATTGCCCAAGCGTAGGCAGCGCTGTCATCGTTGATACCGTTTTTGTTGCCGAAGTCAAAACGTCCATCTAATTTAGTATCGCTCGGTTTTTCCCAACTGATGAGTTTATCCTTATTTCTCCCGAAGTATTTTGCGGTTGTATCAATTTGTGTGGTCTCCTCAGGAATATAGGCATATAAAACGCCACTTGAATCTCTATTCTTAAACGGACCAAGCGTTATCCAACGCGTTTCAGGTATAAACCCAGTTTTCAAAAGATAGTTTTCGGCGTTTTCAGGCGTATCATTTTCACTATAGTACTGTGCTAAAACACGGTAAGCATTTGCACGATTACTTGAATTTTCTGATGGAATAGTATCTGTCAATGTATTCAGCATTTGAGCATAACGTTCTTTATCATTTGCCCGTTTGCTTGCTTCAGCCACTTGTTCCCAAAAATAGTTTGATGAAGAATTTGCAGTCATGATACTTAAAGCGTATCTGTAATTTCTTAACGCATCATCATAGAGTCCATTCGCAACACATGCATGCCCAAGTGTCATGGGGTAATAATAACTCGTTCCCGTATAGTCTTGTAACGCACGTTTTGCATATTTTTGTGCTATTTTAGGAAAGAGTTCTTTACCGAGGAGTTCTTCAGCAAACCTGCGTTGGTAATATGCACTCTGTTTGTTGACCACTTTCTGTCGAATCTTCAACCACTTGGCGTTGGCAAGTTCAGCCTTTTCAGTCTCACCTGTTTTTTTATAGAGATCCGCTAACTTTTCTTGAAGTGTAGCACTCTTTTCCACAATCGATTTGAACTCTTCAAGGATAGCAATGCGTTTGTTTTCTTGCCCTTCGCCAGCGTAGAGTTCAGAAATTGCGCGAATTGCGGAATTGTAGTTGCTCTGTGATAGAGAAGCATCTAACGCTTGACGGTATATCTTTTCTGCATCAGCGGTTTGGTTCATTTTTACAAATAATTTTGCCAATGAGGCGTAATTTTGATATGAATCTGGTTTGAGTTCAATCGCTTTTTCGTAAGAAGATGTCGCCTTTGTCAAATGCTCAGTCTTCAAGGTTTCAAAAATTGGACGAGTGTAAGACTCAAGTTTAGCATTTTCGATGAGTTTGCCATCATTCTTGTTAGACGTAGAATCGGCGACAACACCCTCCGTTTCTGCGTCAAATTTCCAATAACCGACTAAACCCGGTTCATCTCCATTTAGCTGTTTGTTCATATCTGCCCGAATTTCGGCTTCAGTACGGGGGACGTTCCATACACGCACCTCATCTATTTGTCCGATAAAAGAGGATTGTGCCTCCTGGTCTTTTCTATGTGTAGCACCTATACGTAATGGAAGACGGCATTGATAGAAACTTCCTTTTCCATTATAATTTCTATGACCAACTTGAACGCCATCAATGAAAATTTTCATGAAATCGTTCTTTGCATCAATGACACCTGCTACGTGGTTCCATTCGTTTAGTTTGATGAGCCCAGGTGCAGAATAGAGGGATGCATAACCTCCTCCCTTAGGCGATGAGGTTATTTTTAGTTTACCATCCTCTCTAATAGCTAAGACGTAACTTCGTTTCTCATTGTCCTGTACTAGCTCATCACTTCTAAAGATAATACGCACATAATTGTTTGGATAACTGGTTGGTTTAATCCATGCTGATACCGTCACCTTATCCGAAATGTTGTTTAAAGACTCGCTGTCACCGATTTCAACGAAACTCCCGTTGCCGCCAAGCGCAAGCGCAGTGCCTTCAATACTCTCAAAAACTGAACGGGTATAAGGTGCAAGTTTAGCATTGCCAACAAGTTTGCCATCATTTTTATGAGGTGAACTATCGGAAACACGTCCCTCCGTTTCGGTGTCAAATTTCCAATATCCGACCAAACCGGCTTCATCTCCATTTAACTGCTTGTTCATATCGGAACGGATGTCTGCTTCAGTGCGTGCGATGTTCCAGATACGCACTTCATCAATTAGTCCGTTAACAGAGGCATGGGCATCGACTTCTTCTTGAGTCCACCCAATACGGAGCGGTAGTTTGCTATTATATATACTTTTCACTCCCTTAAAATCTCTACTACCCACTTCAACACCATCAATCAAAAATTTGATGGTATCGTTTTGGGCATCAATAACACCTGCAATGTGGTGCCAAGTGTTGAGTTCAATAATACTCTTTGGAGAATAAAGGTTTACGTCACTCTCACCTTTTGGAGATGCTGCGAACCGAATCGATCCATCAGATTTAAGATTCACGAAGTAACTTCGATTTTTAAACTCAGGATCCCTCTCATCAGTTTTGGAAATTAGAGGTGCATAATCTTCAGGAAAAGCGGTGAGTTTAATCCATGCTGATACCGTCACCTTATCCGAAATGTTGTTTAATGACTCGCTGTCGTTGATTTCGACGTAACTTCCATTGCCATCTAAGCTAAGTGCAGTGCCTTCAAGCACTTCACCTGTCTTTCGTCTCTCTGGCGGCAGATTTTGATAAAGGTCGCCAAGTTTTCTGTGCCACTGTGAATTGTCAGGTCGTAATTCAGTAAGTTTTTCATACTGCCCAATTGCTTCTTTCATTTCATTGACGGCTTCATAACTTTCGGCAAGTTTCAAGATGAGCTTGGAATCGTTGGGGTTCTCCTCCACCTTCTTCAGTTGTTCCGGTATCCATTTTTCATAAAGTTTTCCGTCTTTGGCGATTTCACGGATAGCATTTTTTGCCTCAGTGCGTATGCTGTCATTTGTGGTTTTACTTGCCGTCTCTTGATATGTATCAATAGCTTCTTCGTAACGTTTTGTCGCACGGTAGCTTTTTGCAAGCATTTCGCGTAAAGTTTCCTGAATCGAACTGCTGCTACTTTCATCAAGCGCGGATTTAGTCAGTTCAATCGCTGGTTCGAACATCTTATTTTTAATGCAGAAAGTGGCGACCGTGCCAAGAAACCACATATCACTTTTTTGGCGGCTGCTGGATGCAAGTGCCTTTTCAGCTCGTTTGAGCATCTCTTTCGCCAATTCAGGCTGTTTGTTTTTTTTCAAAGCAGCCGCGGCATAATATAAATTGCGCAAATTATCAGATTTTGCTTTGCCGAGTGCTTCATACATTTCAGCAGCCTTTTGATACTCCTCTGCGTCCCAATATATTTTTGCCAATATTGTGAGTGCCACACGATTTTCCTTATTCTCTCCAAGTTTACCCTCATAATGTGTTTTCAACTCTTCAAGCTTACCTTGATTGTTGAAAGCATTCACCAAAGCATCACGTGCGGTATCTACGGCGTATCTCGCTGTAATTTCTGACCAACTGTAGCTGAGTATCCTACTGTTTGTATTCGTATTTGCTTGTGTTTCGTAGATATCTATTACTGAGTCCATTTCTCCGAGTTCCACGTATACTTCCA
Organism: Candidatus Poribacteria bacterium; assembly: GCA_003635185.1. Taxonomy (GTDB): domain Bacteria; phylum Poribacteria; class WGA-4E; order WGA-4E; family WGA-3G; genus MSPOR6. The sequence continues at coordinate 16,858 of PYJA01000043.1, forward strand.
GCAATTCAGCAGAGATTCTTTCTTTCTCATAAGAACTGGTTGTCATGTCGCGTGCTTTCTTATAAGCCGTAACAGATTTTTCCAATTCGCCAGCATTGCGAAGGTGTTCGGCACGTACTTTTTGCATCTCATAAGTAAGTGTGCCTTCATCTTCAGCCTTCTGTAGCATCTCTTCTAAATTTCCCTGATAACGATACAGGTTAATCAATTTCCGTTCTATATTTCGCCGATCATAATCTGATACCGTGTATTGAATGGCATCCCTATATGATTTTTCTGTCTCCGTTATGTTATCATTGGAAAAATAAAGTGCTGCCATATCAAGATGAATTTGTCTGTCTCCATGCGCTAATTCAATTGCTTTTTGATATGTTTTAATAGCTTCATCCGCCCTGTCTTCATCCGCATAGAGTTTCGCGAGTCGTACGTAATGGACACCAATTTCTGGTTCGGCTTCAATGTATTTCTGTGCGAGTTCAAGTGCCTCGTTGAGTTTACCAGCATCTTGATAACTTTTGACAAGTCCATCTTGGGACTTTGTGTTCTCTGGGTCTGCTTCAAGCAGTTCTCGCCAGGTTTGGAAAGCTTTTTCGTGTTGATCCATGCTTGCATAGAGCCTTGCCAGTTGCGTGCGAGATTTGAAGTCTTCAGGCACCGTTTTCACGATTCGTTCATAAATTTCTACGGCTTTATCTTCTTCGTTACGTTGCACGAGTTCTTCTGCCATCGCGCGCTGCATGCCGATACTCATCTCTTGGATTTTGTTGGTAAGCGCCTCTGTGGCATCAAGATCACCGCGTTGCTGTTTTATCCGCATGAACCTATCTTGTGCATACTCACGGTCATACGAAGAGGCAGAAAGATCGTTGATAATTTCGGTAAAGATAGCTTCGGCATCGTCCCACATTTGATGCTGCATGTATTTCGAGCCGAGTTGTCTTTTTTCATACACGCTTCTTGAACTATCTCGCATAGTTTGGATGGTACCCATCTTACGAAAAGCGTTTTGTGCTTTTTCCAATTCATTTGCCTTGGCATAAGCCTCTCCCAATCTCTTGTAACATCCTTCGAGATCCCATGAATTTTGACTTTCAAGTTTCTCTGCGGCAGCCTCAAGCAAACGGAATTGAAGTTCGTTACCTTCACATGCGTTAGCAAGATTATATAGCCGCTGAGTGCTAACAGACGTAAGTGCATTCTCAAGCAAATGATTGACGTGCAAACTTGCGCCTTTAATATCATCCGCCTCAAGTTTCATGGATGCCACAAGATATAGAAGTTTAGCATTTGAAGGACTTTCGGCGAGTTTCGCTTCATATTCTGCAATAAAACTTGCTAATTCATCACTTTTCTTATCATCTGATTCATCGTTTTGCTTATAGAGATTGGCAAGTCTTAAGATGTATGATACTTGGCTGTTAGATATATCGTCAGTCTTGGATTGTTCGCGCAAATATTGGATTGCCTTCTCACGTCCGCTCGCTTTTTCATGGAATTCCGCCAGTTTCAATACATACTGCGTTTGCGAAAGTGATGTTTTACCAAGTTTCTGCTTTTTGGTTAGGTACTGAATCGCTTTTTCAGGGTCACCAGCAGCAAGATAAGCAGATGCTAATTTTCGATGGATATAGTCCGATCTCGGATGAACTTGAAGGATCTTTTCAAATATCTCAACAGCATCTTGCGGTCTATCTTCGGTCAGACAACGTTGTGCAACTTTCTGGGTGAAATCGTTGCCTGCGTATTGTCCAACAGGCAGAATTATCTCTTTCGTGAGAGCAATAAGTTCATCCATTTTTCCTGCTTCAACAAACGCATCTATGGCATTACGGTAATTATATCCGAGAGCAGTTGAGTTGTTTTTGAGAAGGACGGTATATTCAGGAATGGCATCCACTGCTTTCTCATTTCGCTCTAACATCTGAATATATCGGAGGCGGGTTGCACTGTCCTTCGGTTGCAATTTCAACGCAGCTTTGAATGCCTCTGAGGCTTTGTCAATCTTATTGGTACCTTCATAGAACATTGCAAGTCTAAGCTGTGCTTTAAATGAATCCGGATTTTTTTGGACTTCAGCGATGAAATGGTTTTCGCGGTCCTGCATACTCTTTGAGCGGCCGGCGATATTTGCAGCTTGTTGAAAGTTCCATGCATACATCGTCCGTCCGTAGCGATCAGGTTGGTTGGCAAAACGTAATGCCCGTTCCGCGAGGACTGCTGCATCCTGTCCTCTGCCGAGTTGCCCAAGATGTTGACTTAAATTCATCAAAAAATTCGGGCTGCGTTGCGTCATTGCTAATGCCATAGATTTTTTAGCAGCAGCAATCGCATATTGTGTGAAACCAGCATCTTGTAGGCTTTCTGAGAAATCATACAGTTCCTGGGCACCAGTTGGCGAGTTAAGAATCTTTGCGATCAAGTCGCGTAAAGTAACAGTATCACCTGTATGAATGGCAAGCTGCAGCAAAAGATCATAATACTGGCGGCGGTTTCTCGGTTCTCTTTCAGCGAGATCCGCAAGCATAACCAATGCCTCCCTAAATTCTCCGGTCTGAATAGAGACAAAAGCGGTATTGAGTTTCAATGTAAGGTCATCCGGAAATTCCTTTTGCAGAGTTGAGAAAACCTCTTGTGCTTGATCGCGTTTGCCATCCCACCAATAGCAATAACTGAGTGCCAAACCGGGATAGGTCCGGTCCCGCCCCTCTGCCGCGTCTAATTCTTTTTGGAATTTTGTATATAGTCGTTCCTGTTGATCCCGTATCCAAAACTCACGGAAGATTGATCGGAGATAATTCAAACGTTCCTGATTGAAGTATGTTGTCGGGGTGGGATAAGTGGTCTGAACCGGTCTATAGCTTCCATAATAATAATAGTTTGACAGGGCAAGTGCATCAACGCGTCTGGGATTCGATACGTTAGGTTTGGTTCGTTCACAGAAAGTCCAAAAAAGCGCAACCGTTTTATCAAATTTTCCTTTATCAAGGTAAGCATCTGTGAGCTTTTGAAACAGATATCTATACTGTCCATGCTGCTTTTGGGGCGGGACAGGAAGATTAACAAGAATTTTCTCTGCGATAGCTATCTTTTTAACTACATGGAAAGCATCAACTAACACATAACCTGTGCTGAAGTCAGTAGCTTTCACATCTTCAATTTCACGCATCAGTTTTGTTGCATCTTTTTCTTTATCGTCACGATAAAGTTTTTTGGCGTATTCAGCGATATATTGAAGTCTTGCTTCAGGTACCAACCCAGGCATTTCGTCAAGATTTTGCTTCAACGTTTCGTAACTGAGGCTTTCCTGCAGTGAACGCTGCAATCGCAGCGGTTGGTATGCCAAATCATTAGGAGAGATTTCAATCAACTTGTCAATAACATTTTTAGCCTTGTCGTTGTCCTGAATCAAGGTATAGAACTGTGTTAAAGTTTCAAGTGTCTTAATGTCCGTAGGATTTCTCTCGGCATCAGCTTCAAAATGTTGAACAAGTTCAGGCAGTTTTCCCTGCTGTTGCGCAATTGTCGTCAATTGCACGAGAGCGCCAGCTTGTGCCTCTTCAAAAGTTTTCGGCATCCATGGTGTGCGTCCACCTGAAAAAGTCGGTTTGCTCTGAATCTGTCCAACACTGCTGCGAGAAATCTCAAATTTGTTGATGTCAACCCCGGGAATGGAAGAAGAAGCGAAAATTGTTGATTTTGTATTTTTCTGTTTTGCCGCATTTTGAGGGGGTTCGGGCATGTCAAGAATCTTGTGGAAATGGGGGGTCGCGCGTTCTGATTCATTCATTGCAACTAACATAACGCCAAGCCGATAAAGTGGAATGTGCGCGTCAGTACCCGTAATTTTTTCAGCTGCACGGTCAAGTACCAAAAATGCTTCCTCCGACAGTCCGTGCCGAAGCAATAAAACCGCGAGTTTTACATCCGCTTCAAGCGTCTGATTTTTTGCGTGTAGCAGTTTCGTCCATGCTTGAATTGCCTCCTGCTCCCGTCCGGCATCAAACAACAATTCCCCAAGTTTTTGCTGGTGGGTGGAATCAGGGTCTGCTTTAACAAGCCGCTGCTGATAAGAGAGCGCATCCTGTATATCCCCAAGGTCCACACTAATTTGGACTAAGTGGTTCAAAAGTTCAGGGTTTTCGCGTCGTTTGTTTAAAGCCTGCGCCAATTGGAAGCGCGCGCTCGGCAGATCGCCTTCCATTCGGTAAAGCTTAGCAAGTGCCAAAACAGGTGCCACCGAGGTAACATTTGATTTTGCCAACTGCTTCAATTTGACTTCAAATTCCCCGCTTCTACCGAGGTCATAATATACTTCAGAAAGAGGTTTGACAAAAGTGAGTTTATCACCAATGTTATCACTCAATTCCCAACACCGCCAGTACTGTGCAAGTGCTTGCTGAAGTTTGCCTGAAAGTTTATATGTCGCTGCTAATTCCGCGCGTGTATCAATTGCTTCTGGTCGTAAGCGAATTGCGTGTTTTAGGCTGTCTATAGCGGTATCGTAGTTTCTGGATTGTTTCGCAATTTGTGCAAGCAGCTGATGTCCTTCAGGATTGCGAGGACTGTTCGCAATCACCTGTTTAGCTGCGGTTGTTGCTGCCTCAAAGTCCATTACGTTCAGGTACGACTTTGCGATGTTCGCATGGTATTCGCGAGCATTTGCACTGTCTACTTCAATTAAGTGCAGATAGATAGCATTTGCCTCATCACGTCTGCCTTGACGGTTGTAAACCTCGGCAAGCCATCGGTTCACAACGACATCGTTCGGTTCGAGTTGCTTCGCTTTCAAAAGTACTTCCAACGCATAAGTTATATTTCCTAACTTCAGGTACATTTTGGCGAGTTGCTTTTGCTGCGTAAATTTGTCTGTCTCTGCTAACTCTGGTTTTTCAAGTTCAGTTTCCAATGCTTCAATCTTTTCAGCAAGTGTACCCTGCCGACGATAGAGCTCAATCCTTTTATCATCCATCTTTTCGGCAAAAAACTCGTTTGGTGCAAGTTTCATCGCCGCTGTGTATTCCGCGAGTGCCTCATCAAACTTCTTATTCTCCATCAGATGGTTCGCCAATGTTTCACGATAACGGTATTCATCTGGCATCAACGCAACCGCTTTTTGCACTGCAGCAATAGCCTCAGCTTTAAAATTTTTCGCGTTGAGCAGTTGGGCGAGTCGGTTGTAATTCTCTGCGATGCCTTTATCATCAGCCACCATCCGATTCCATGTCTCAAGTGCTTTTTCTCGGTTTGCTTGACGAAAATAAAATTCACCAAAATACTCAATATAATCAAGGTTGTGAGGCACGAGCGAGATAGCTTTTTCATATTGAGCAATAGCATCTTCTATCCACTCATGCCCAGCGTAAATTTCAGCTAAGATGAGGGACGTGCTTGGATTGTTCGGATCCCGATCAATCATTTTTTGATATATTGCCTTCGCTTTGTCTTGATTTCCAAGATGTAGATACAACTCACCGAGTTCGCGGTAGATACCGAAATCATCAGGGTCCTGTTCACTGAGCACCTCATATTCGGTTGCTGCATCCTCAAATTTTTCAGCGTTGCGGAAGGATGCGATAAGGTTCAAACGTAGGTTTTTGTCAGTCGGGGCAAGTTCAAGTCCTTTTCGGTATGTACTGATGCCCTCCTCCAGCTGTTGATTCTCAATATATGCTGCAGCAAGCAATCCAAGGAGTTCTGGTTCGTTTGGCGTTGTTTCAAGTTTGCCTTGATAATATTCAATTAAGCCTTCCCAATTGCTGTCTGCTGCGAAAATGCCAATGATGCGGTGCTGAAGGTCTTTGCGTAGCCAATTTCCTGGAGCAGTTAGGGAAAGTGCATCATCAAAACTTTTAACAGCAGCCTGATAATCGCCTTTTGCCTCATGGATATTTCCGATTTCTCGGTGACTCAAACAGATACGGTGCGGGTCATCCTTTTTCAGTTGAATTATTGCCTCATGCTGTTCAATTGCCTGTTCATATAGTTCCTGTTCACGGAAAAGGTCGGAGAGTTCAATACGCGCGAAGATGTCTTGCGGATCAAGTTCAGATATTTTTTGCCATGCCTGAATTGCTTCGTCAACCCTATCACGGCTAAAATAGGCGTTCCCGAGTGCCTTATAGATTGCTGTTAATTCTTCGGGAGGCACATCTTGTGCTTGTTCAGACAACGTTGCAGCCTTTGTTAACTCTCGGATTGCATCTTCATGCTGACGCAAAGCTTCATGCATCTGTCCGAGCGCAAAATGCGGATAATAATTGTCCGGTTTGAGTTCCGCAGCGCGTTGATATGCTGCAACTGCTTCAGCATCTTTCCCAAACCGTTTATATATATGCCCTAAAATGAGTTGGAGGTTAGCATCGTTAGATTTTGCCTGTGCCTCCGCCTGATAATCGCTGAGCATCGCATCTAACCCAGCACCTTCAAGGTAAAACTGATAGAGGCGGTCAAATGTACTTCCCTCTTTCGGTTTACGGCTCAACATCAGTTTATAGCGTTCAATGATTTTCTCATCGCTCGTTACTTCTTGGGAATAGGTTGTTAACGGGAAATATATGGCAAAAAATATAAAACATAACAAACATGCAACAGTTAACAGGTGTACGCGTCTAAACATCAAAAAACCTCCATCATGTGCAGATAGGCGGTAGGTGTGAACAGAAAATTGAATTTACCCATTAAAATTAATAAATAGATTTTCGTGTGGTGGGTTTCCAGAACAGATCATCTGCATCTCGATAGGTTGATTCAATTCACCTACAACCATTTTATATCTACTTTACTTATATTAGTAACGACATTTGCTCGTTCCCAAAATGCCGTTCAGATTTCTTTCTCGGTTGTATCCAGTTATGTGGCAGTTGAATTCGGTGTTCCAATATGTCAGGGTCTTCAAAGTAGTCGTCATCTATCTGCCAAAACTGTAAGCGCGGATATTCCTGGTTATTGATATGTTCAAAAGTTCCCATATTCTCAGCGATCTGCTTCATACCTTTTGTCACCGGTTCCAGTGTGATAAAAATACCTGCAATCGCTTCTTGTTCGGTCATCGTATGACAGAACGCTCGAACATGATCTAATTTTGGCTTGCCGCTTTTTACTTCTGCAAGTATTCGTTGTGGTGTGTCTTCATCGGTGTCGGGGTTCCAGAGCACCACATGTCCAACCCCATCTTTGCCACCATCACCTACGTTAGGAGTTGGTTTTAGACCGAGCCGTGTTACTGCCCAGTTAGAAAAATCATGCCGTTTCTTCCGATCTTGCACGAGTCCATAAACCTCCTGCATGTTTGTTGGATAACCTTCAATCTTATAGCCTTTGTCGGGTTCCAAACCATGTCGATCTTTCATCCGATGCTGTATTGGGTCAAGTGCAATGATTGTGATGTCAATACCTATCCATAGCCTTTCAAGTGTTTGTGCTGCGTCTATAGTCGTGCCGCATCCACAGAACGGGTCCATAACAAGCATGTCTTTGTTACTGGAGGCTTCGATCATTCGTTCGTAGAGGGCGCGCGGTTTTTGTGTATCATAATCAAGATCTTCGTCACCAGTTACTTTCTCTACGTCTATTATTAGATCCTGTATTCTATTTCCTTTGTATGTTGATAAATATTTTTTGAATCTCGGTTTTTCACCTCTGGAGGTTTTGGGCCAATGAATAAGGTCATTATCATCTAAAACATCTAATTTTTCATGGACTGAAAGAGATTCATAATTATCTGGGGGTTGGACCTCTTCTGGCCAAGCTTCCCTCTCTGGTGCAGTCCAGTGCCTCGGAGCATTATCACTTGGACTAATATCTCGCCAAGGTTTACCCGATTCACCATCCTTTGTGGTCCCAGAACCTGTTAAAGTAATAGGTTGGTAGAGACCCCATTTGCCAGGTTCCGTATAATTCTTCTTCACATATTCTGGATCAGGTTCAGCATAGATAGGATTCCATACACCTTTTTTATTTTTCCTATAGAACAGTATTATGTCATGTATCCTTCCAAATTGATTCCCATCATTATGTGCATGAGTTCGTTTCCAAACAATCTCATTCCGATAAAATTCATTCTTTTTCAGATTTTTTTGATCCCATATCGCATCCATCACACCTTTTAGGTAGTGGCTTGCGGTTGGATCACAGTGTAGGTAGATGCTTCCTGTGTCAATGAGTAGTCTGTGCATTTCTACGAGACGCGGTCCCATAAACGCAAGGTAGGCGCGCATTGAACCTTTGTTCCCGGACACAGCGTTTTGTAGCATAAGGTCGTATCCGCGCAAGCAGGCATCCAATGCTTTATATGTATCACTTGCCCCTGCAAGTTTTCGTATCTCAGTGCGTGATTTTTGCGCTGCCTTGTCCCACTGCCAAATATCTGTATATGCCTTGCTTTGTGCTTTTGACTCATGGAAAAAGGCGTTGTAGTTGCGTCCGCTATTAAATGGTGGATCGGTGCAGATGAGATCAACGCTTTCTGAGGGCATTTCACGCATGATTTCAAGGTTGTCGCCAAAGTAGAGTTTGTTCATAATTGTATATCACCTCTCTTCAACAAAACTTATCCTGACATGAACTTTTTTATAGAAGTATAATTTACCATAATCTGAGAACAAACCGACTCGTTGAATATATTTATGTTTTTCATCAGGCGGAACGTGTGCTTTGACAAAGTTATCACTCCGTTTATATTTTCATCCGATTAAGCCTTCTATGTTACTGAAAACGTTAGAAATAAATCCTTCTACTTCTAAATTAGAAACATGCCGTTGAAACTTTTGTGGACTATCTTCATAAGGTTCATATTCAAGTAATATGTCAAACCAAGTGTCTGTGGGATCATTCTCAGCGATAGTAATGATTAGGTCGCTTGCTGAATTCATGGATTTGATGAGATCTCTCACACCAAGATTTAGCTGTTTTTTGACCGTCTGTTCTTCCCGTTCTTTTATTGTTGGCATGGTGTTTTTCTCCTTTAACGTCTAAATTTGATCATTAAGTGGTGGTCTAAGATGTGTAATTAACCGATTTTCTATATCAAAACGCGATTCTGAAGGTAGAGGCACATAAACAGCGATAGCATTCATACCTAGCTTGAGAGCTTCCTCCCATTTTTCATGACCTGGGTTCAATCGCGTCCTAAAACCCTCTGTCTGCCCAATGTATAGAAATTGATGATCAAATTCACCTTGTGAATTCGGTATGCCTTTTGATAAGATGTAGACCCCGGTGCATTGTAAATTGGTCCCGCTAAGTCATAAGCTACAAATGTGTATGTATCGTTACCCGCGCAGACATTCATTGGTCCTATCCTTGCCATGTTTAGTCTCCTTAAGGTTCTATTGCTTTGGGAACCGCGCAATTAAACAATTTTTAATATCACCGATCTGATGAAGGGACATTTAGGCAGAAGCAAGCACGTTATCCATCAACTCTTGCCATTTACCCTCAAACTTCTCACCAAACTCCTTTTCACCACCCGTTGCCAAGGGACCTAAAATCATCGGTTTGGTGGCATTACCTCGTTCCCAGAGTTCCTTACCACCGAAATCGTTATGGATAAAGTGCAGCGCAACCCCAGCACGTTCTTTATCAGAAAGGTTTGATCTGGTACAGTGCGCAACGCCATAACAGAAGAACAGCACACCGCCTGCTTTCAATTCAATCGGCACCGCCTGTTCTTCAGGGGGATCGCAACGGATATGGTGGTCGCTCAAAGGGTCACGATAGTGTTCATAACTTTCACGATGACTGCCGGGAATAACATGTATACATCCATTTTCAACATTAGCATCGTGAATAGCAATCCACATCGCAGTGCCGCGTAATGGGTCAGCAATTTTGAAATACGCGTTATCCTGATGCCAACTGGTACCGATGCCGACTTTCGGCGGTTTCCAAAATGCTTGATCCAATTGTAACATGAATTCATCACCAATGAGTTGTTTGACAACGGAGACAACTCTGGGATGAAAAGGTAACGCTTTGTGCAAGTCGCTGCGATTGTTCAGCGGAATAACTTGTAGATTCTGGCGTTCACCTTCGTTATCGCGCTTAGTGCCGTCTTCTTGCACTGCGCAATTGATGCCAGTTCCTTTTTCGAGTTCGGTGTTGTATATTCGTTCCAACTCAAGTCTTAGCGCACCTGCTTCAACCGGCGTGAAAAAACCATCAATCGCGAGATAGCCAATTTCTCTAAATTGGGTGAATTGTGTTTCTGTTAACTGCATATCAAACCATCTTTCTTATTTTTTATATTGGGGAATTCATTAATTAAGCTGATTGTTAGGATACAAAATCCATATATGTGAAATTAATTATATCATATTTTCTCTTTTTTTCCTATACGTTTTGAAAACAGGCAGGGTTATTCAGTTTTATGAATTTTCATTTTATAAGGTTAACTGCAAGTTTAAGTTTTGAAGCGAAATATTTGATTGTCCCAGAGATAGCTGTATACCCTGCAAATCGTAATACGGATAATGCTGTATTCCGCATTGCTGCCATGACTTGTGGTATAGCACCGCATCGGACAGGGGAGGCATCTTCTCCAAGTACTGTATCCCGCATCCAGTGCGACTTGTTCTTTATTGACCAATGCCCACGCCGTAA
>PYJA01000044.1 GCA_003635185.1 Candidatus Poribacteria bacterium
AAGTCAAAATCTTATCGGTCCTTTCTTGTTTTCACAACAGATATGGCACTTGATATATCACAGATTGTCACACACTATCGCACACTATCGCAACAGATGGCAGATTGAGACGGCTTTCCGCGATGCCAAACAAAACTTCGGATTTGATAAATACCAAGTCAAATCTCGGAAAAGCATCAATCGGTTTGTGCAGCTCAGTTTCGTTGCCGCAAGTCTAACGAAACTCATATTTACAACACACTCCCAAACAGAAAGGGTGAAAGTTGAAGATGTTTGCCAACAACTTGGGATACATTGGTATCGTCCTGCTAAACTCACACTCGGATTGTGTGTTGCTTTTCTGCGCTTGCGAATAGCACAAACATTATTTTCTGTGAGTTCTAAACAAAAAACGAACTCGCAGAATATTACACAAGTTTTTCGGCAAATCAACGGGACACATAGTGATAAAGCTACTTGAATCTAACAATATTGTCCAAACTTTAGGTACAACTGAGTAAAGCGATTATACTAATGAATAACTATAGTTTGGACAGTTTTCGTTTGTATTGTTTTTTGGACACCTCATGCAGCATGCCACACGCGCATGCTGCCACCGCTGGTGCTTGGTTACTGGATGCATTTACGTTTCTGGACACCTATCGCACCGCTGGTGCTGCCGAAATGGACAATAACATTCTTTTTCTGTGAGTTTCGGACAGTATTGTAACTCAGCGAAAATATATCAAACATCAAAGTGGCAGTCCCAAAGGGACGGAATGTGTATAGATCATTTCCAGTCCCACTCCAAGCCCCAGAGGGGCGAAATGTGTTTTAGCACGAGGCTTAAAATGAAAATAAAAAGCATCACGACTCAAAAAACTGTCCAAACTATAGTAATGAATAAGAAGGGAATGAACAACATAATTGGCTGAGATCGTATCATTTTTCTTTGATGTGCTGTTTACTTGCTTCATCAACACAAACGACAGGATTTGTAGCGTTTTGTGGACGCTGATAAACATCTAAGACATCTTCCATCGCAGCGACAAACTCCGTAGATTCTTCTGGTGGAGTACACCATTGCTTTTTTAGCCAAGGTCTAAGTTCGTTTTTTTTAGGGCCTGTCGTCCGGCTTCATGAGATATGCTTGAAAAATGTTCCAACTCGGTGGTAGGGGTTTATGAAATGAAGTCGTCTGCGGTAGCAATGCCGCCAATAAGTTCGAATGCAAATGAACAGGTCGATTGTCTTGAATTATGAATATATGCTCAGCGTTAGGATAGCGGAGACAGATTTCAGAGTAAAGCGCGTGTGTTGCCACGACAGTCGCACTTTCTGTTTGTTGGTAAACCAGATCCCCCGTGTGTGCGTTGAGGGCACCGATGCCGTAACAGGTCTCATCATCGTGTAGACTTTGGTGGGCGAGTGGGTGCTTCGTGCCGGTCTGCGTCCAATCTTTTGCTATCGTTGGTTGTCGGCGAAAGGCGAACTCATCTTGGTAAAACGCAACGTGTGTTTCTGGGTTTTGTGCAGCTTGTTCTAAAGCTTGTTTGATGGGTCGCGATAGACAACATCTTGGAGTTCTGATTCTGCGTCTTCTTCTGACAATGGGGCGAAAGCCGGTTTTCTGCCTTTACCGGGTTTATGTCGCAACCCCATAACTCCTGCTTCACGATAGCGTTGAAGCCAGGTATAGACGGTGTCAGGTTTCCGTTTTTTCAACAGACCGCTTTGTACGACCTTATGCGGAGATGTCCCTGCGGCGATTTTCAACAACGCAGCGGCACGCTCGCGTAAATACGCTGGTTCACCGGTATCACGGAGGTGGCGAAGTTCTTCTAACTGTTCATCACTGAGATGAAGTGTGTGGCGTTTGGCCATAATACTGTTCCTCCTTTTATAACCAATATAGCAGACTTCACACAATTACCCAATTTATTTTTTAATCTTCATGAAACCGCACCAACCGGCCTGGGGTCCTAACTTTGAGTCCAACTCAATAACGGAAAATTCTTAAAACTAAATAACCCTGTCGTGATGATGGAAACACTTGATATATTAAGAAAAAGATGCTAAACTACATTCAAACTAACCGATTTTGAGCCTAAGGAGTTTTTTCATGAATGTAGCATACACATCGACAATCGCCGAAATAATTGAAAAATTAGAAGGAGGCAATCCGCTTCCGCCGCTTGTTCCCAAAAATGCATGGAGTAACGAACTTACAGACGAACTCATCGCCTTGTCCCTTGAAGACCTTTTCCATGGGCAATCCCTGAAAGACGACCTTTTCGGTGGTGCGATTAAGAGTGGCTTACTGCTTTGGAACGATGCGTTGGACGATTCCCACGACGTATCCCAAGAATTGGGCAACAACACAGGCAGCTATTGGCACGGTATCATGCACCGCCGGGAACCGGATTATAGCAATGCCAAATATTGGTTCGGTAGAGTCGGCACACACCCGATATTTCCTGAACTTCGGGAACACGCGATAGCTCTTGTTAAGGAAACAACAAATCCATCGGAGGCACTATCGCAGATCGGACAATCTCTTGAAGCACAAGAGAATTGGGATGTATACCAGTTTATTGATTGGTGCCAGGCAGCAGAAAATGACTTGTCTTCAGATGTCACCCGATTTTTACAACAGGTACAGGCAGCAGAAATTAAAATGTTACTCGCGTATTCTTACCGAAACGCGATTTAAAATAATTCAGGACTTACGCATTCCCCCCTTGATAAGGGGTTAGGGGGGTTAAAAGGCGTTATTTCAGTGATTTAACCCCCTAAATCCCCCTTATCAAGGGGACTTTAAGAGAAAACTGCGTAAGTCCTGTAATTATTCGGTTATCGTAGAAATCTAAAGGAGATAATGATGTTATTCCAAAATAAAATTGCCAAGGTGAGCGGTTGGTGTTACCTTCTAACTGCCCTTACAAGTGTCCTACTGTTGGTTTCTTGTGTGCCCACTACCCTTAATTCGACAAGTTTGACACCCGTTCAAGCGAGCGATGGATACACTGAGATTAAAGAAATTGAGGAAAAACTTTCAATAACCAGTGAACCGGTTACTGCGGAGATGTTAATTGAGAAATCAAGGGCTTTTATCAAAGCACACCCGAAATATAGACAAGTGGGAGAGGTCTACCATATCCTCGGAACTACTTTAGTTCAGTTTGATCGGACTGAAGAAGGAATTGAGATTTTAGAAGAGCTTATTAGGTACTACCCGCTTGCTACTTCCGTTGAGCCGAGCTTGTTAACGTTGGGATTAGCTTACGACAAAGCCAGCATGCACGACAAAGCAGATGTCATCTATGAAAAGCTGGTAAATACGCCAAAGTACAGTAGCGGAGAATCTGCCAAAACCGCGCGGCAGTTGTTGCAAACGGATAAATCTGATCGTAAAGGTGCACTTGAAGGATTAACTGATGAATCCGGCAGAACTAATTTTGTTGGTCAAGCAGCTTTAGATTTCCAGGTAACAGATCTGAATGGTGAACCGTTATCGTTAGAAAAATTTAAAGGGCAGGTTGTGCTTCTTGACTTCTGGGCAACGTGGTGTGGACCTTGCATTGCAGAAATGCCCAACGTGAAGCGAACATATCAAAGGTATAAAAATCAGAAGTTTCAGATAATCGGTATTAGTTTAGATAGAGGGGAAACACCACTTAAGAATTATATTGAAAAAGAAGGAATTATGTGGCCCAATTATTACGACAGCAGCAGACAAGTTTCGAATATGTACCAGGTCCGATCCATTCCGTCAACTTTTCTGATTGATGGTAACGGGATTATCCGCAAAACGAACTTACGCGGAAGTGCACTTGAGTCCGCTGTCGCGCAACTTGTACAAGAGAATATGGCACGATAAAAGACGGATTAGACGGACACAGTCGCTGTTTCAACAATCAAAAGCACGTTCAGGATTTTCACAAATCTGAGGAGGTATACGATGTTTATCCGAAATCAAACAACGTTCAATCACAAACAAAATAATAGTGTCTCTGTTTGCACCATTAGTATTCTTGCGATTGTTGTGCTGCTCGGTTTCTCTGCTAACCTTGTCAGCGCTGATTCAACACAAGTCGATACAAATGTGAGTCCGAAGGAAATCAGGGACAAATATGAAGAAATAAAGGCAATTTATAAAGGAAGCGCCAACAAGGATGCGCCAGAAGAATTAGAGGCGTTAGTCCAGAAGTCAACCGATTTTGTTGATGCGTTCCCGGAATACAAACGTGTGGATCAAGTATACTATTATCTTGGTTACGCTTTAGTTCAATTGGGACGTGTTGAAGAAGGGACTGCAGTTTTTGAAAAATTCATCAAGGAACATCCGGAGAAGCGTTGGGTTTCCCCCAGTCTGTATGAATTAGGTTTAGCCTACGATAAACTCGGCAAACATGATAAAGCTGATGAGACCTATAAAAAACTGATAGAGCATCCGAAGTACAGTTCAGGATCGTATGCAAAGCAAGCCAAAAAGATTCTGGAGCAGGACAGAACCTCCCGGAAAGGTAGATTGCCTATCCCTCCTGTGGCAAGTTCAAATCCGAGTGAATGGATCGGTAAACCTGCACCGGATTTTCAGGTAAAGGATTTGAAGGGGGAAGAACTCTCTTTGAAAAAATACAGAGGTCAAGTTGTGCTTCTTGATTTTTGGGCAACGTGGTGTGGACCGTGCCTCAAGGAGTTACCCAACGTTAAAAGAACATATCAAAAGTACAAAGATCAGAAGTTTCAGATTATTGGAATTAGCCTTGACGGGTCAAAACAACCACTTGAAACGTTCATTGAAAGGGAAAATCTTGCCTGGATTCACTATTGGGATCAAAGTCAAAAGATAACGGCTCAATATGGGGTGCGGGGAATTCCATCAATCTTTCTAATTGACGGCGAAGGTGTCATTCGTAAGACAAATCTCCGTGGGCATTCGCTTGAAACTGCCGTTGCTGAATTGGTAGGAGAAAATCTTACGAAACTTGCGGATCCTTCTACTCAAACATCTGAACCCAATTCACAATCGAAGTCAATCCCTGCAACAAAACTTATTAAACCGAGTCCTGCTTCTCAAAAAAGCGAATCACTTCAGTCTCCCATAACAAAAATGAGTGAGTGGGTCGGAAAACCTGCACCAGATTTTGAGGTGATGAATTTGAAGGGTAAGGAACTCTCCTTGAAAAAATTCCGGGGACAGGTTGTGCTTCTTGACTTCTGGGCAACATGGTGTGGTCCCTGTATAGCCGAGATGCCCAAAATTAAGAAGACTTATGAAAAGTACAAAGATCAGAAGTTTCAGATTATCGGCATTAGCTCAGATAAATCAAAAGCACCGCTTGAAGCATACATTGAGAAAGAAGAACTTGGCTGGATTCATACTTGGGATGAAAATCGTAAATTGAGAAATCTATACGGGATAATAGGAATCCCAACTGCCTTTTTGATTGACGGTAAAGGTGTGATCCGAAAAGCAAGTCTCGGCGGTTTTGATGTTGAATCTGCCGTTGCTGAATTGGTGAAGGAAAATCTTGCCAAACCTACTATGCCTAAAAAAACGTCCTCCGATTCTCCAAAAGTAGATGCTAAAGCCAAAGAAATTATTGATGCTGCTGTGGCTGCACACGGTGGACTTGAGAAACTGCAAGCAGTGAAAAACATTGTGATAGAATCTCGCAGCTTTGAACATCTCCCAGATGATTCCGTGCAGGATGAGGGACAGAACAAAACTTATTATTACACTAACAAATTCCGCAACGATTGGCACAGAAGCGACAGTGTAGAAAGTGTAATCTTTGATGGTGATTCTTTATTCCTGCAAACAGATGGAGTGGGCAAACCAATTCCACAGAAGGCTGCTGAATCTTTTGTTGATTACTTTAAAGATAGTCTTTTCCGAGAACCGATTTGGCTTCTGGCAAACCTGTCACAAAACAAGATTCCCGTTAAATTTGTGGGAACAGTGGATGTAAAAGGCACCCCTACATCTGTCCTTCTTGTTACACAACCTTCCGGCAAAGAGCTCAAAATCTTTATTAGTGACGAAACTCGCTATGTGGTGCAGTACAATTATAGTGTTGAGATGGGAAGGGAAACGGAAAATGCAGAAACGTTATTCGATGATTATCGCGATGTAGATGGTATTAAAATCGCGCATCATCGTACTACAAAATCCTTTGAACATCGGGAAACTTTAATCACGGACATTAAGTTGAACGCTGAAATTGACGAAGCACTGTTTTACTCTAAAGAATAGAACGAGTAGCCGAAGAACGCATCAGATATTTCAGATTTGACTATAATAAAGTTCTGTCATCCATTCGCCATCATGTGCCGGATTATAGATCAGTCCCTTCTTCATGTCGAGACAAAGGTCAAGGTCTTCTAACAGTATATGCCCAATGAGAACAGGTGTGCCCTCAGGGACACCCATGACGGTCGTGATTCCTTCACGTTCTAATATCTTAAATTGTACGGGTGAATAGATCCAGAGTTCTGTAATACCGTTGACAGTACGCACCTGCTCACTTCGAAATGGTGCTAATCGGAGTTGCTCAATAAGTGATGGCGGTAAACCGAGACGCGTTGCGCCAGTATCAACGAGTGCATCTTCAATAGTAATTCGTCGCACTTCTTCAGGATTCATATAGCCAGCTCGGACTAAAGTGATCTCATCGTTGTTTGCAAGTTCTATTTTTGCTGTATGTCTCATTTTCAGTCCACCTTGTTTTTTGATACTATTTTAACACTTTTCACGAAGTTTTTCAAACAAAAAAGCATCGGCAGAATAGTCATCAGTAAGAGTAACTTGTGGACGTTACGTCCCTATTGCATTCGGAAACACCATGACTGCTATTTGCTAACGACAACCAATTGCCAAAAACGTTTATAGTGAAATCTAATGTAGATGACATCATTTCCCGTGGGGTTAAATTGTAATGGAACTTTTTATATTTATCATGTTTTTTGTGGTCCTTCTCGGAATTAATAAGGAACTCAAAGAAATAAGGTCTATTTTGCTGAATTTTCAGCGAAAGTTTGGTGAAAAAAGCGAGAAGAAAGAAGAGTAAAGTAATCCGTTATTATAACCTAAGTTGCTACATAGTAGCACAAACTTTATGAAGATTAATTTATTAATTCGGTGATTTTGGAAAAACTCCGATGCGGTTAGGAAGCCGCATCTACCGGGTTTGGGAAGAATTAGAATTACCGATATATTTTCTTAATCTTCATTTAGTTTGCGTCCTTATGACACAAACTGGAAGTGGATGCTACGATATTTTGCTAAAGGTGGATTATTTTCTATTAACAGGACTTACGCATTTTCACTTAAAGTCTCTCCTTGATAAGGGGGATTTAGGGGGTTAAAAAGACTAAAAACAGTGAAATACCGGACTATTTAACCCCCTACCCCCCTTGAATGAAGTTTAAATAAATATTTCGGTAATTTGGCGAGGTTAGGAAGAAATCAACGGTATGAATGCCATTTAGGCATTCCCCGCCTCGCCAGCAGATATGTACACCTGCTGCTGGCGAGGTTTCCTAACCTCGCCAAAGGACCCAATTTATTTTTTTATCTTCATTCAAGAGGGGAATGCGTAAGTCCTGCTATTAAAAACGGTGTTTGCATGTCTAAAAACTTATAGGAGCAACTTGGGGTACCATTCAATAAATCATGAAGACCTATATCACGTTTCTCATCTGCAGTATGTTGTTATTGTCAAGTTGTGCAATACCGGGAACAAAACCTGTTGAAACACAACCACCAACAACTTCTATCGATTCATTTGAAAGATTACAAGCTGATATTGATGCCGTATTGCAAGATGCTTTGTTTACAACTGCAAGCATTGGCATAAAGGTCGTTGCAGTTGAAACGAGAGAGGTGATTTACGCTAAAAACGCACAAAAATTACACCATCCCGCTTCCACGACGAAACTGTTTACGGCAGCAACCGCCTTGGCAAAACTCGGATCGAACTACCAATTTGAAACAGAACTTTATACCGATACGGCAACAGACATACAAGTCGTAGAAAACATTTATCTCAAAGGCAAAGCCGATCCGGTACTTCAGTCTGACGATATAGTGAAATTAGCGAATGCGTTAGTCCAATCCAACATAACGTCAATAGCAGGTAACATTGTTGTTGACGAAACTTACCTTGACACTGTCCGTGAAGGCCCGGGATGGATGTGGGATGATAAACCGCTTCAGATTAGCGCGCTAAGTATCCGAAACATTGAACCTGAAACAGGTACGGGCAGCAGAGCGATTGCCTGTGGACATCTTCTGAAAACCACACTGATAGAAAAAAATATCAACGTAATAGGAGAAGTTGTCTTAGGCACAGTGCCACCAGATGCGCACAGTGTTGCTACACATCTATCACCACCACTTGCCGACATTATCAAATTAATGAACAAACCGAGTGACAATTGGATCGCTGAGATGCTATTTAAAGCAATTGGAGCCGAGGTGAAGGGTAAACCGGGAACGTGGAGAAAGGGCAGGGAGGTTGTTACTGAATTTTTAGGTGAAATTATGGATGAACTCCCAGCACATCGGTTCGTTGATGGTTCAGGACTTTCTCGGTACAATCTGCTTAACACCGAATTGCTCACAAAGCTGCTTGTCTATATGTCCCACAATTTTGAATTAATACCGGAATTTATGGCATCACTCCCGATTGCTGGTGTAGATGGTACTTTAAAAAATCGGATGCAAGGGATGTATGCTGAAAAGGTGCTGCGCGCGAAAACAGGAACGTTAAGCGGTGTTTCTGCACTTGCGGGTTATACCATAACGGCAGATGGTGAAGTGTTGGCATTCGGTATTCTCATTAGCCACTATTTTGGATCTGCGGCAACGGCGCGAGGAATTCAGGATAAGATCGGGAATTATCTAACGCAGTTTAGTAGGAATTATAGTGAATTAGAAAAATAATTGGACACTTCTTCTGTCCGAGTGATCTCCGAATCACGACTAAACCACTGGTAGTCGGGAATCGGAGATCACTCGGACAACTCATATGTAAAGTTAATTGTAGAATCCACTATAAGGTGAAGTATAGCAGATATTGCATGGGAATCATGCAATATCTGCTTTTCATAAAAATAAACACTTGTGAAAAAATTTCGAAACTAAATAACTCTGGGAACAATCCGTTTCCATTTGACAATTCCGATATTTTGTATTACAATTCTGCTACACTATCCGTAAGGAGCAATTCATGGAACAGATAGATGGCGGAATTACCGTTGTACCTGGTGTGCAAGCTGCGGGCATTCACGCTGGCATCAAAAAGGAAGAAGCCAAAGATTTAGCCCTCATCGTTACCGATGTACCTGCTACTGCAGCAGGTGTTTTTACCAAAAACAGTGTTACAGCTGCCCCTGTACTGGTATGTCGTCAGCACTTAAGCGATTCAACGGCGCAAGCCATTGTAATCAACAGTGGAAATGCCAACGCATGCACAGGCGAACTCGGTATGTCAAATGCACAACGGATGGCAACCGCAACAGCTGAACAACTTGGCATAGATAAAAATCTTGTCCTCGTCTCTTCAACCGGTGTTATTGGACAACAGTTACCGATGGATAGAATTGAAAACGGGATCCAACTCGCTGCCAACGCGCTTAGCACTGACGGTGGGAACGATGCCGCTGAAGCGATTATGACTACGGACACACACCCAAAATCCGCTGCTGTTGAAATAGAAATTGATGGTAAACCCGTGAGAATCGGTGGGATTGCCAAAGGTTCAGGGATGATTGCCCCAAATATGGCGACAATGCTCTCCTATCTAACAACGGATGTTAACATCAATAGTGAAACGCTCCAGTCTGCTTTAACCTGTGTTGTAGATAATACATATAACCTCTTGACCGTTGATACTGATCGCAGCACTAATGATACTGTGATAATACTTGCTACAGGCGGGGCAGAAAATTCGAAGTTAACCGACTCCAAAGGCAACAAATATGATACATTCTGTGAAGGATTGCAATTTGTCTGTACTGAATTGGTAAAGATGCTCGCACGCGATGGCGAAGGCGCAACTAAACTCGTTGAAGTCGTTGTAAAACATGCTAAAAACCGTAGCGACGCGAAAAAAGCTGCACGTGCTGTTGCGGAATCGCCCCTCGTCAAAACAGCTGTTTTTGCAAACGATGCCAACTGGGGGCGAATTATGATGGCAATTGGCAAATCCGGTGCAGAATTTGATCCCTATCAAGTGGACGTACTGCTTGGAGATTATCTTCTCGTTAAAAACGGGATGGATGCTGGCTATGACGAGGATAAAGCAACTCAATTGTTTGACAACGATCCCGTCCGGATTACAATTGATCTGCGCGCTGGTGATGCTGAAATAACTATGTGGACCTGCGATTATTCTTACGATTACATCCGAATTAATGCCGATTATCGGACATAAACGAATTTCGACTAAATACCAATTCTTTGGCAGATTAAAGAATTACGGTAGTATCCAAAAAATTTAATTTGACATTTTCATGATAATATGTTAAAATAAATTCGTTTTTAAGATATGTGTTATTTCTTTAACGCTGATCTTTAAGATGATGCGGGAGTAGCTCAGCGGTAGAGCTCCACCTTGCCAAGGTGGAGGTCGCGGGTTCAAATCCCGTCTCCCGCTTCTATACCAATATTTTTGGTAAGCGCGTTTTGTAAGCGCGCACATTTCGGTGGCGTAGCCAAGTGGTAAGGCACGAGTCTGCAAAACTCCTATCCGTCGGTTCGATTCCGACCGCCACCTCCATCTCAATATACGGGCGGTTAGCTCAGGTGGCTAGAGCGCTTGCTTGACATGCAAGAGGTCACAGGTTCAAGTCCTGTACTGCCCATCCTACCTAAGATGGAGATTGAATAGTTGTGTTCTAAACTTGTTAACTGAAACAACAAACATTTGGAGACCATGTTTATGAAAGCCAATCAGTTTTTCACAATAATTTTTTTGATTAGTGTTTTTGTTTTACCAAAAACCTTTGCAGCGGATGCACCGCATACTATTCTTGAAGGACATGCCGATGTGGTATATAGTGTTGCCTTTAACTCTGATGGTAGCATGCTTGCAAGTAAGAGCAAACAGGGAACCATCAAGATATGGAATCCTACCACGAGACAACCTGTAAGTACTATAAATACAAATACCGGTGGAGATATCGTATTTAGTCCTGATGGACGCCTCCTGGCAAGTGGCGACGAAAGAGGTAAAGTAGTTAATTTGTGGAATCCGAATTCTGGTGAACTAATAAAAACAATTAACGAACACCAAGGGCAAGTCAGCAGTATTGCATTTAGTCCTAATGAAACTGTACTCGCCATCGGAACTCGTGATGACAAAATCTATCTTTGGAACTACGACACAGGTAAACTATTGCGAATTTTAGGAGCCAAAAAACCGAGCGGTCTCTCTTTTAACACCGATGGAAGCGTCCTTGCTAATAGGGTTATCGGAGATAGACAAATCAAAGTATGGGATACCAATACAGGAGAATTCCTATACACGTTTGAACCGAGGGTAGAACTTGTCTTTGATATTGCATTCAGTCCAGATGGACACATATTAGCGAGTGCTGGTTGGGGTGGAATAGATTTATGGGATACCAACACCGGAGAACTATTACGATCTTTTCCCAGACAAAATGGAAGGTTTATTATATGTGTTGCGTTTAGTCCAGATGGACGCGTGCTTGCTGGCGGAAGAGATGACAAGAAAATAGACTTGTGGGATGTAAATAATGCTCTGTTCCTGAAAACACTTACCGGACACGCAGGAGACGGAAGAGATGGTGATACGGCGTTTGTCTATGACGTTATGTTTAGTCCTGATGGGCAAATCCTGGCAAGTGCAGGTGGTGATAAAACAGTGCGTCTGTGGGAGATTACGCCACCAAAAGAAATAGCGCCACCGCAGTTTCCTGAAGGTTTAATCGGTCCAAATGTCAAAACATGGACAGAGGATTTCAACGCGGGGCATCTTGATTCATGGACAAAACGTGAACACCAACGGGAAAGAGTCGCTTGGGATGTAAAAAATGGACAGTTGGAAGCGCGTACCCAAACTTTTTGCAATGGCCGATTAAATCTCAACAACGAATTGGCACTTAACACAAATTATACACTTGAATTCACAGCATTTCCTATTGAGGCGGAACAACTTCGCGTCAAACTGAAAGTTGATTCAACAGCCGAAGCGAACGCGGGCATCTTTATTGGGAAAAAACCTGACAGTTCATATCACAAGGTGTTCCAACATGCGTATCTGTTCGCAAACCATACACTCGGCAATCCGGACAGTTGGGGTCATGGTAGTGGCGCGCCAAAGATCGGACTGAACTTAAAAGAGATAGATGTGGTATTCGATCGTGGACACTTCTATCTTTATTCAGATGGTGAATACATTGTTGACTTTCAAGTAAACATCCAAGAAATAGACTACGTTGGCATAGCTGTTTTTCCTAAAAAATGCTTTGAAGATGCTGCCGTGATTTTGGACGACTTTGAAATATCCGGTCCAACCATACCTGATATTAGAATACCAAAAGAGATACCTGATGACAGAATTGAAGATAAGCCGGTTGAAATAGAAAGTGCATGGGTTGAAGATTTCAACGATGGACATCTCGATTCATGGACAGAAGATAAAAACCAAAAGGAACGTAAAAGAGTCACTTGGCAAGCAAAAGATGGGCATCTGGATGTGTGGATTCAACCATTGTTAGCAAAAGCACTTATTCAAACCTACGAGTTGGAATTTACCGGTTTACCTATCAAAGCTGAAAAACTTCGTGTTAAGGTAGATGTGCTTGAAGCACATAACGCAAACGTTGGTATGCTTATCGGACAGTATGACTGGACTGGTGGCATATTCAGGCGCACCTATAAAATCCTTCACAAATCTATATGGGGTCCAATAGAATTCCGAGGACAAAATCCGGATGTTAGATACGAAAATCTAAAAGAGATTGAAATTGTTTTTAATAAAGGACATTTTGAATTGTTATCTGAAGGAGAGCATATCCTTGAGTTTGATGAACCAAACCTCCCTACGATTGATTGTCTCGGCATCGTAGCATATACCACTGAGGTTCCGCTGGCACATTTTGTGATGGATAACTTCGTAATTTCGGACCTCGTTGCACCAGAAGAGAAGAGTCTGAATATAAATGCCAAGGGCAAGGCTGCGGTTTTGTGGGGAGAGTTGAAGCAGCAATAAAAATGACGTATCCATATAATGCGTCATAACCATAATAATAGGAGTATCGAATGAATAGACGGCACACACTATTTCTGATTATTTGTGCGTTAATAATTGTTCAAGGGCAAATGGTGTCCGCTGAGACTTGGGTAGAAAATTTCAGTGATGATAATCTTGATTCATGGAAGGAATATGATGAGCACCATGATGGAGGCATTTGGGCACCAAAAAAAGTAATCTGGCAAACAAAAAATGGAAAATTAGATGTTTGGATAGATCCACCTCCCACCCCCGGAATCTTTGAAATATTTCCGCTCGAATTTGTTGGTTTTCCAATTATGGCTAAAGAACTCAATGTCAAAGTCAAGATTCTTGAGACAAGCAGATTCGGCATTGGAATTCTAATAGGGCAATATGATGAAAGAGGTGGTGTAATAGGCGATACGTTTCATTTTCTTAACAGCTCTTTTATCCCTTTAAATAAAACGCCTTTTAGAAATGGAGTAATTCAAACACCACCACTCCATACATTTGAAATAACGGAAATCGCCCATCAAGTTGATTCAGATCATTTGCCTCTTGAAGAAATGGAAATTTCATTTAACAATGGACACTTCAAGTTTTTGTCCAAAGATGATCTATTAACTGAATTCAAGTGTCCACAAATGACAAAAATTAATTGCATTGGGATAATTGCGTATGTGGAACGGGGGGCAGGGGCGATTGGAGAATTTGTATTAGATGACTTTATTCTTTCCGCTCCCACATTCTATGATGTTAGTCCTAAAAGTAAGGCTGCGGTCTTATGGGGTGAACTAAAACGTCAATAAAAATATTGGATATTCTATTAGTAATCTATCAAGTAACGTGAGTTTGATAAAAGCCCATTGTAGCGCAAGATGTGCCTTCGGAGAAAAGACCTGTTATTGAGCTAATGTCATTTATTATCAAACTGGCGTTATCCAGTACACCTATGAGTCAAACAGATAGGATATAAGTTTGTTTCCTTCTCGGAAATCGGGAATAATGATGTCCGCTCCAGCGCGAATTAGACGTTCCCGTTTATCCGCATTCATATTGTAAACGTTATCTTCCACTGAAGCGACTCCCACGGCAATTGCCCCTACCGCTTTCGCGTTTTCAATCTCCACATATCCATCCCCGATAATAAGAAGTTCACTGCCGCTCAATTTGAAATCTGTGAGAATTTTCTGAATAACCATGGCTTTGGAAAACTTTTTATACTCACGCAATGCTCCAAAAATCCCTCCATCAAAAAACGCTGCAACACCGAGAAGTTCCGCTTCGTTTTTTACGAATTCAACATCAGTTCCACTTGCAAGATAACATTTCACACCCAACTCATGCAAACTTTGAAGAAATTCAAGTGACTTATGAACACGTAGTGTTTCCGCAGACAAGTTCCCTACCGCGAGTCCCGAAATCCTTTGTTCAACAATAGGCAGTAAACGTCTATTGTATTCATCTTTGTAAGCAAGTGGGTCCTTCGGTTTTCCTCCGCGTTTCTCAATTTCCTCACCTAACTGCATCATCTGATAGATCGTCTGTTTACCCGTCAATCTATCAACAAATTCAACTACAACAGCTTCCAATTGTTCTTGGGTTTCAGTGGTATCAGTTTCTGTTTGAAGAAACTCCACCATCATCGGTACCATCACGTTCTGCCATCCGTCTCGAATGAGAGAAATCGTCCCATCAAAATCAAAAACGACATGACGGATATTTCCCGTCTGGACTTTGTGATGAATTTCAATGCTGGTCCCGTCTAATATATTCTGCATAGGTGTCCTCACTCTGATAAAGACATTGATTTCTTACTGCTTTTCTGATAATATAAAGGGATATAGATAATTATGCAACGAAAATTTGCCCCTCACCTGGAAATGATATGGATGAAAAAGAGATTCTCAAAAAGATTAGACGCATTGACATTTTCACAAATCGGTTAGTGAATACCGTTTTTGCGGGCGAGTATAAGAGCATTTTCAAGGGGCAAGGAATTACATTTGATGAGGTGAGAGAATACCAGGAAGGTGATGAAATCCGAACGATTGATTGGAATGTCACTGCACGCATGGGACACGCTTACGTCAAAAAGTATGTTGAGGAACGTGAGTTAGTGATGATGTTGGTGGTGGACATGAGTGCATCAACTGCATTCGGCAGTATTCCTGAAACGAAAGCGGAGATTGCAGCAGAAATTGCCGCGCTACTTGCGTTTTCCGCCATCAAAAATAATGACAAAGTCGGTTTAATCTGCTTCACCGATACAGTTGAGCATTTTGTCGCGCCACGCAAAGGGAAAAGACATGTCTTGCGTGTTGTGCGGGATATTCTCCGTTTTCAGCCGAATCATTCTGGCACAGACATTGCTGAAGCATTAATATTTGCTGATCAAGTTTTAAAACCGCATAGTGTTGTATTTCTAATATCAGATTTTAAGGATACTGACTACCAGAAGCAGCTCCGCATCACCGGCAAACGGCATTCACTTATCGCTATCACCCTACAAGATCGACGAGAGATAGAGATGCCAAATGTCGGTTTAATTGAGTTTGAGGATGCAGAGACGGGTGAACGAGTGGTAGTAGATACACGCTCTGAACAAGCAAGACAACTATATGCAGAACTCACTCAAAAAACGGATGCAGAACGGTTACAAGTTTTTCGGGGAAACCAAACAGATTTTATCAATATCCAGACAGATGAGTCTTATGTAGCACCACTGATGCGCTTCTTTCGCCAACGTGCTGCGCGCAGTTAGATGAGGGTGTGCATAAATACATATAACAAAATAGTCCTTTTTATCCTATCCTTTCTATTGAAATAAATGGAAAACTATGATATTCTTACGATCGGGCGCAGCTCCATAGACCTATACTCTAACGATGTCGGAAACCCATTTCCCGAAATCACAAGTTTCGGCGCGTTTGTCGGAGGATGTCCTACCAATATCAGTGTAGGAACACGACGTCTTGGGTTAAAGTCTGCTCTTCTCACAGCAGTTGGTGATGATCCAGTCGGAGAATTCCTACTCAAGTTTTTAAAGGATGAAGGCGTTGAAACGCAATTTATTGTCAACAAACCGGGGCACCGAACAAGTGCTGTCGTTCTCGGAATTGAGCCGCCTGACCGATTTCCACTCATCTATTACCGTGATAACTGCGCGGATATTGAACTCACAATTGATGATGTCATTGCGTCACCGATTGCTGAATGCCGTTCAGTGCTAATATCTGGCACAGGTCTCAGTAAAGAACCGAGTCGGAGTGCTACGCTCTACGCAATAGAGCAGGCAAAAGCGTTTGACCGATTGGTGTTTCTGGATTTAGATTTTCGTGCAGACCAATGGCATGACCCGCGCGCTTTCGGTGTAAGTGTGCGGTCCGCTTTGCGCAACGTTGATATCGCCATTGGGACTGAGGAGGAAATTAAAGCAGCATCACTTACCGACATTTCACACCTGTCAATAGAACATTCCCAAATCTCAAATCCGAACATTGAGGGGGATATGGAAGCTGCCATCGCAACTATTCTAAATGCGGGACCTGAGGCACTGGTAGTAAAACGTGGTAGTGATGGCGCAGACATCTATTTAAAACATGGAGAAATCATTCATGCCGCACCGTTTCCGGTTGAAATCTATAACACGCTCGGGGCAGGTGATGCATTTGCAAGTGGTTTTATCTATGGCATACTCAACGAATGGGATTGGCAAAAATCCGCTCGGTTGGGTAATGCTACTGGGGCAATTGTTGTTACACGGCACGGGTGTGCAAACTTCATGCCGACAATGGCAGAAGTCAACGCCTTTGTCGCACAGAGAGGGAAACTGTAGTACATTTAAATATAATACCATTTCTGGATGATCGCTTTTCATTAACAAAAGGCACGTTTGTAGTCGCGCAATTCATTGCGCCTCTTACATTCATCTCCATGTGATTTCCATAACCTCATAAAATTTGCTAAATGCGATTTATTTCAGAATTGGTATAAACAGAAAATATAGGTGATTAAAATGAAAACTCGTGAATTGACTATGGGACAAGCCATTATCCAATTTCTTACGCAACAATACGTTGAACGTGATGGAATTGAGAGGGCTTTTTTCGCAGGCATGTTCGGTATCTTTGGACACGGTAATGTGGCAGGAATCGGGCAAGCACTGCACCAATACGCCGATGTATTCCGTTTTTACCAAACGCGTAACGAACAATCTATGGTGCATACTGCCGCCGCTTACGCCAAAATGTCTAACCGCCTCAGCACCTTTGCTTGTACCACTTCTATCGGACCAGGTGCAACCAACATGCTCACCGGCGCTGCGGGAGCAACAATTAACCGATTACCTGTGCTATTATTGCCGGGAGATATCTTCTCAACGCGTTTAGTCGCGCCTGTTTTGCAGCAACTGGAATCTCCAGACTCACAAGACTTTTCAGTCAACGACTGTTTCAAACCAGTTTCTCGCTACTGGGACCGTATCAATCGTCCTGAGCAGATCATCACAGCACTGCCAGAGGCAATGCGTGTGCTGACTTCACAAGCAGAAACAGGGACCGTTACATTAGCCTTGCCGCAAGACGTTCAAGTGGAAGCATTCCCTTATCCTGAACAACTCTTTGAAAAACGGGTTTATACCATTCCGAGACCGCGTGCTGATGCGAACCTGCTAAGCCGTGCTGTCCAATGGATTTCAAGTAGCGAAAAACCGCTAATCATTGCAGGCGGTGGCGTTATCTATAGCGAGGCAACTGAGCAGTTAGCAAAATTTGCTGAGCAGACCGGTATCCCTGTCGGTGAAACCTTTGCTGGTAAAGGTTCGCTACGGTATGACCATCCACAAAACCTTGGTGCAATCGGTGCAACAGGGACCCCCGGTGCCAATATCGCTGCGCGTGAAACCGATTTAGTCATTGCCATCGGAACACGATTGAGCGACTTTACAACTGCTTCTAAAACCGCTTTCCAAAATCCGAATGTGCAGTTTATCGCTATTAACATTGCTGAGTTTGATGCTGCGAAACACGCTGCACTACCGTTAGTAGCAGATGCTCGTGTCACGCTGTCTGAATTGATAGACGCTATCGGGGCATATCGAATTAGTGCTGATTACGCAACACAGATTGAAAAATACCGAGATGCGTGGGAAGCAGAAGTCGAAAGACTCTTCCATCTCAACTATCAGCCACTACCAAGTCAGAGTGAAGTTATCGGTGTTGTTAATGAGTTTTCACGACCAGAAGATGTTGTTGTCTGTGCTGCAGGAAGTCTGCCCGGTGATCTCCATAAACTGTGGCGTACGCGTAACCCGAAACAGTTTCATCTGGAATACGGCTATTCTTGTATGGGATATGAAATCGCTGGCGGCTTGGGCATCAAAATGGCTGATCCCACCCGCGATGTTTATGTCCTTGTCGGAGATGGTTCATATTTGATGTTAGCACAAGAAATCATTACCTCAATTCAGGAGAACTATAAATTGATTATTGTGCTTATCAATAACGATGGACACAGCAGTATCGGTGGATTATCGCAGGCAACAGGCGCACAAGGTTTTGCAACCCGATTCCGATACCGTGATGATGACACCGGAGAATTAAAAGGAAATATTCTACCCGTTGACCTCGCAGCGAATGCAGAGAGTCTTGGTGCGAATGTCATTGAAGCAACAACTACGCAAAGTTTAAAAGCTGCACTACAGGAAGCTCGAGAAAGTGATCGCACCACCGTCGTCAAAATTGATGTGGATTTTGACGTGCGAGTTCCACAGTACGAATCGTGGTGGGATGTGCCTGTGGCAGAAGTTTCAGAGGTAGATTCTGCAAAAGAGGCATATCAAGAATATAAAGAAGCAAAACAGAAAGAGCGATATTTCCTCGGATAGGTTCACTTTGTAATCTATTTTTTTTTGAATTTGCAGCGTTTGTAGTCGCGCAATTCATTGCCAAATGCGCTTATGGCATTTGGTGCCTCTTACATTTATAATCAAAATCTCAACAAGGAGGATCCAACTTTATGAAAGCATCAGAACTATTATCTAAACTGAAAGTAGCTGAAGCCATTCCATGCGGTAATTGCGATGGCACAATTCCTGCTGACGAGATGATGAATTTCGTCTTTAAATTAGGAAAACTTGCACCGCGCATGGAAAACGCAAACGTCGGTGATATTACTTGTGTTCAGTGTCAAGTAGACGATCCTGATATTAAGATTACGCCTCGCGGACCTGATGTCAAATTTGTTCGCGGAGATTAGACCAACTCAACAATTTCTGCTTTTTATACTCTTCAGAAGAGGAATCTATATGTCGGAACAAATTGTTGGTAGAAATCCGGTTATAGAAGCACTCCGTAGTGGATCACGCCAGATAGAAAAAATCTTGATTGTTCAAGGCAGTGAACATTCGCGTCTCCGACAAATAATTGATGCAGCTGAGCGCAAAGGTATTCCCTATCAACGTTGTCCAAGACATCACCTTGATAGCCTGCAGCCAAATCATCAAGGTGTCATCGCTTTCATCAGTGAGTTTCAGTATACAGAACTGTCAACGCTTCTGAAAAAAATTGAGAATAATAAAGATGTACCTGCTCTCTTAATAATGTTAGATCAGATTCATGACCCAAGAAACTTAGGTGCGATTTTGCGGACTGCCAACGCAACAGGGACGGATGGGGTGCTAATCCCCAAAAACAACGCCGCTGATATTACCGCTGCTGTCCACAAAGCAGCGGCAGGTAGCACAGAATACACCCCAATCACGAAGGTGACAAACCTTGCGCAAACCATTGAAAAGCTAAAGTCAGTTGGGATATGGGTCGTTGGCACTGCTGAGGACGCTGAACTCCCCTATACCGATGCTGATTTTACAGATCCGTTATGTATTGTTTTGGGGAACGAAGGACAAGGAATTCGGAGACTTGTCAAACAGAAATGCGACTATCTCGTGCATCTGCCGATGTTAGGGCAAATTCGTTCACTAAACGTGTCTGTCACAGCAGGGGTGCTGCTATACGAAGTTCTTCGGCAACGGAGTGTTAAATAACGCCTTCCTCTTTTAAACTGTAAAAGATACCATCACCAATGATGATATGATCTAACACTTTGATGCCGACATAGTTTCCGGCTTCAATCAACTGTTTTGTAGCACGGATATCCTCTTGACTCGGTTGCGGGTCACCAGAAGGGTGGTTATGCGCAAGCACAATGGAGTTTGCAGACTCTTCAATTGCAAATCTAAAAATTTCACGCGGATGAAAGACGCTGGCGTTTAACGTACCTTCAAACACTGTCTCTTCAGAAAGTAGTTTTTTACCCCACTGAATCTCGTTATCGGCATCACCTGCAATGCCTTGCGTTGTAACCCCGCCTTTCGTGTCAAGACACATCACACAAACGACTTCTTTTCGGAGATCGCGCATAAGCGGCATTAACATGTCAGCCACATCACTCGGCGAGCCAATTTTAACCCGGTCAGCATGAGAACGCGCTAAACGACGTCCCAATTCAAATGCGGCAACCAATTGTGCAGCTTTGGCTGAACCAACACCTTTAATTGATTCAAACTGTTTCGGTCGATTCTCTGCCATCCGCTTGAGATCGTTATTATACTCAGTCAGTATCTGTTCACCGAGCTGGACAGCTGTCGTACCTTTGAAACCGCTTTTGAGAATAAGCGCGAGAAGTTCTGAGGTTTTTAAATGTGAAGGCCCGTGTTTGTAAAGCCGTTCACGAGGGCGTTCATCTTCGGGAAGGTCTTTAATTCGTAATCTGTCAACGGAGTACATCTTGTTCCTTTATAATCAACAATGAAAAATCTATCTTGGTTTAAAGTATAGCCAGTTTTGATAATAAAGGCAAGTGAAATTTAAAATCTAATTTCGTTCATCTCTAAATCACCTATTCATCTCTAAATCACCTATTCATCAAAAAAACCACATTTTTTCTGAAAAATGCAATCCTTTTCCTTGCAAATGTCTCTATAACTACAAAGGATATTTTACGTTTAGAACGTTTTCTAAACTTGTTCACTTTCATTTGACATGAAAAGGAGTAAACTCAAAAGGTAAAATTATCGTTTCTGAATATAAAAAATGCGTATTTATTGAAAAAATGCACCTTTTTCACCTCAAAAACGCGTCTTTAACTACAGAGAGTTTTCAAAAGTAGAAAATTCAAGGGATTCAGTTTCCTGAATATAAAGTTTGTTCACACATCTAACTGTTAACCGAAATAATAAAAAGAATGAAGCATCATCCAATGAATACTGCATGAGTGCACAAATTAGATAGGAGAAAATATGTTTAAAGAAAATTCTGTAGACAACTGGATACTCGGTGGCACCGTCTTCCTTCTGATTTTCACACTCGGATGCTATTTGTGGTTCCAAAATGAAATGGCGTACCTCCAACCACAAGACACCAGCGTGGAAAGACAGCACTTGAAAAAGGCCTCAGAAACTAAGCAAGCAGAAAAACCACAAATTGAATTAACTGACACAGCACAACCAGAGGCATCTCAGAAAAATAGTTCTAAACCTGAAGAATCTTCTGTCTTTACCTCTAACGCTATCAATGCACAACAGGAAAACACAGAAAATGGTGATCCAAACAGTATATCTGTCATAGTGTAAGCTACAGCTGATTATAAACGACATTAACTTTACCGAACCTACTGAGGCACGATTGCACGCGTGCCTTTTTCATTTCCAAACACTCCAAAAGATTGTAACAAATTACAAATTGTTATTACCTACCATGGATGCTCTATCATAACCTAAGTTGCTACATAGTAGCACAATCTTCCAGATTGTGTCATAAAGGCGCAAACTGGAAGTTCACGCTACAGCGTATCTCATAAATATTTTACTGACATCCGTATGCAAGCAAGAAGGACAAACCCTAAATAATTTTCGGCATGATATTCTCACCGCACTACCAAACGCCGGAAGTCTTCACACCAACTGAAAAAACGCTCCACTTTGAAACGGCGTTTATACCAGCGGAGACGACGACCATCTTGTGTAGCCGGTTTCTTGCGATTTTTTTTATGCGGTGATACCATTTCAGTGCCACGACACCTCAAAACTGCATCCAAAGGATCCGAGTCTATGCTTTGTCCCCAATCAACATCACAGGGGGTTCGGATGTCCAACACGCATCCAATGCCGGTTCCACCAACCGCACTTCATGACATAAAGATGAAGATTAACCTTACATGAACTTAAAATGGTGGTGCAGTCAAACGCACAAACGAACGCGACACCTCATCTAACTCATCCCGAACTGTCGCATCTAATTCCCAACCGACACCACCAAGCGTGTCGTCCAGTTGTTCAATTGTATCGCTGCCACTGATTGCGACAGTAACTTCGGGGTGGGATACCACCCATGCCACTGCAAGTTGTGCTGGCGTTTTTCCTAACTCGTCTGCAAGTCGTTTGAGCGTAGCAATCACCTGTCCGGTTGCGCCGCGCATTCGGCGATCATATTCGTCTCTATATCGTCTTGCCCAGAGCGTGCCAGCAGGTGGCGGTTCATCAGGTGAATAGATACCGCTCAATAAGCCAACCGACAACGGACTATAACACATCACGCCAAGTCCTTCTTCACGCACTAACCCGAACATCTCGGTTTCCAAATCCCGATTTAGCAGATTATACATATTTTGAACGCACATATACGGTGTCGCGTTGATGCTATCGGCAATCCAGAGCGCCTTGCAAACCTGCCATGCCTGATGATTACAACAGCCAAGATAGCGCACCTTACCTGAACGCACCAGATCGTCTAACGCACGGATTGTCTCCTCTTGCGGTGTCGTATCGTCTGCCATGTGAATCAGATAGACATCAATATGATCTGTGCCAAGACGCGTAAGCGAACGGTCTATCTCCCGCATGATGTGGTATCGTGATAATCCGTAGTCGTTTGGTCCCTGCCCGATGTGGCTGCATACCTTGGAAGTAATCACCACATCATCCCGTTTCCCTTTTATCGCTTTACCAAGGATGACCTCAGACTGTCCAATATTTGCACGGTCATCCATTGGGCCATAAACGTTGGCACAATCAATGAGGTTAATACCGTTATCAATTGCGTGTTCAATCAATCGTTGGGCAGCGTTTTCATCGCCTTGTCCTCTAAATCCTAAGCCCAATGCAAGCGGACTAACCTTAACGCCTGCTTTACCAAAATTGACATATTCCATAATCCATCTCCTATAAAATTATTTTTTTACTGGGACTGATATCAAACAAACCTTACAAATGTGAACGAGCCAACGTCCGCAATGCATCAATAAGACGCTCCATATCCGCAGGTTTCGGTGCAGAAAAGTTCAAACGTTCATGTGTTACTGGATGTTCAAATTGAAGTGTACGCGCATGCAATGCCTGTCGTTTAAGATGCATAAGTGCATGTTTTACGGGAAGTGAGTTAGCATCGTTCAAAGCCCGTTGTTCACCACCATAAATAGGGTCACCAGCAACGGGGTGTCCAATGTGTTGCAGATGCACACGAATTTGATGAAGTCTTCCCGTTTCTAATGTGAGTTGAACGAGCGAAAATTTGTGGTAACTCTCTAATACCTGATAATGCGTGACGGCACGTCTACCACCGTTTTTGACTGTGGTCATTCTTCTTCGATCACGACGGCTGCGGGCTATCTGAGCATCAATCGTTCCTGTAACTTCAGCGGGAACACCGCACACAACTGCAACATACTGTCGCGTGATGGAATGCTTTTCAAACTGCAAGGAGAGTTCGCGATGCACAACATCAGTTTTTGCAACAACAAGTACCCCTGATGTCCCCTTATCTAATCTGTGAACAATACCAGGTCTCTCTACCCCACCAATGCCTGACAAGTCAGTACAATGCGCAAGTAAAGCGTTGACGAGTGTGCCTTCGTTCACACCGCTTGCAGGATGAACGAGCATGCCCGCGGGTTTGTTCAGAACAATTAAGTGACTATCTTCATATAGAATGTCAAGCGAGATATCCTCAGGTAGCGCGGTTTCTAAAGGGCGGGAATCGGGAGGCGAAAGGCAAACTTGGTCACCAGAACGGAGCATGTAACTGGGTTGTTTGGAGACTTTATCGTTTACGGTGACAGCACCCTCACGAATCAGTTTTTGGAGATAGGTGCGCGATACACCTTCGGTCGCGCTGATGAGAAACCGATCTAACCGTTTTCCTTTGTGTTCTGTTTGGATGTGGTAGATGTGCGTCTCGTTTTCCATAATTGTGTGTGGATAGGAATTAATCTGCAGAAGTTGAGATTCGGAGGGCTGCGGGAGGTGTGTTGGCAGGTCTTTTGTGCAGAACAATCTCAATGTCATGATCCAACTTTCTAAGTAAAGAGAGTATACGATCAATTGTAAAATGGCGAAAATGCCCATCTAAAAGGTCTGAAAGTTCAGACGTACTTATACATAGGATTTTATCTGCTTCGTCTAACTTGAGTCCGCGTTCAGTTATAATATCTTCAATCTTGAACACAAGATGTGCCTTTGCTTGCATCTCCTCAGGATTAGGAAATCCTAAATCTTTGTATATATTGCCGCTGCCTTTTTCAACTTTAATTTTCTCATTACTCATTTTTCTCCTCCTGCTGTGCATGTTCTTTTGCCTGTGTTAAACGTTTACGGATTAAATCCATCTCACGCTTTGGTGTCTTTATTCCTCGCTTGGATTTCTTTTTAAAACAGTGTAAGACATAAATCGTTTCTCCAAGGTTCACTACGTAAACCATACGATAAGCATCACCAGCATAATAACTCATAATCTCATGTACACCTGAAAAACCCCTTAAGTGCTTAATTTTATTTGAAATTCTACCAGCCTGTACTCCTTCAAGGATATATCCTACTTTATCTTGGACTTTGTCCGGAAATTCTAATAGTCTCTCTTTGGAATCACCTATCCAGAAAACAGGCCTCATTCGTTCATTTTGCATAAATATATTCTACTAAATTCGGTGAGATATTGCAAGGGTTTTCTATTTTAACGGTTAACAACGTAGGGATAGGTCCAGAAACCTACCCCTACAAATAGAAACAATTAAATTGGTTAGGATTGCCAGACTCTACCCCGTCACAGCACCTTCAGACGCAGACGAAACAGAATTTGCATATTTCGCCATAACGCCGCGTGTATAGCGAGGATCGGGAGGAGTCCATTTCTCAAAACGTGCTTGAATTTCAGCATCGGAGAGCGTAACGTCAAGTCTACGTGCCTTCGCATCGATTATGATTTCGTCACCCTCTTGGAGGATGGCTATGGGACCACCTGTTGCTGCCTCTGGGGCAACATGACAAATCATAAACCCGTGCGTAGCACCAGAGAATCTACCATCGGTCAAGAGAGCCACATCTTCACTTAAACCTGCCCCAACGATTGCCGCTGTAACGCCTAACATCTCACGCATACCGGGACCTCCGATAGGTCCCTCATAACGGATAACAACCACATCCCCAGGCTTAATTTCTCCGCCCTTGATAGCGGCGAAAGTGTCCTCTTCCCGTTCAAAAATGCGCGCGGGACCACGATGCAGCGTTTTGTCCTGACCGGCTAACTTGATAACACACCCATCTGGTGCAAGATTACCTCTTAAGATGGCAAATCCGCCTGTCGGTTTGAGCGGTTTGTCTGCTGGTAAGACTACTTTTTGTCCTTCAGTTTCGGTAGCAGCGTTTGCCTCTTCACCAATAGTTTTTCCTGTAACCGTGAGTTCATCGGTATGGATTAACTCGGCTTCTGCCAAACGTTTGGCTAAAAATTGAATACCGCCCGCCTCATACAGATCAGTCGCTACAAACTGTCCACCCGGTTTCAGGTCTGCCAATACCGGTGTTCTTTGGCTAATAGTGTGGAAATCCTCAAGCGTCAAAGGGATTTGTGCTTCATGTGCAATAGCAAGGAGGTGCAAAACACCGTTGGTAGAACCACCAGTAGCAGCAACAGAGGTAATCGCGTTTTCAAGAGATTTGCGCGTGATAATCTGACTGGGACGACGGTCTGCAGCGAGCATGTCCATTACAAGTTGTCCCGCTTTATACGCCTCGTTGTCTTTCTCCTCTACCACAGCAGGTACACTGCCACTTCCCATCGGGGCAATGCCCAGCATTTCAACTGCAGTTGCCATCGTATTAGCAGTGAACTGTCCACCGCACGCACCAGGGCCGGGACATCCTTTGCTTATTAGATCATCTAATTCCTCTACTGTGATAGTGCCTTCTGCATGCTGGCCGACCGCTTCAAATACATCTTGGATAGTGACATCACGCCCCTGAAAATTGCCCGGCATAATAGAACCACCGTAAAGCGTGAGGGAGGGAATATCTAAACGTGCCAATGCCATCACAGTACCGGGAACAGTTTTATCGCATCCGCACAGCGCTACAACAGCATCAAACATGTTGCCAATGGAAACTAACTCTATTGAGTCGGCTACAACCTCCCGGCTGATAAGCGATGTTTTCATGCCCTCCGTTCCCATTGTGATACCATCGGAGATGCTGACGGTATTGAATTCAAGCGGCGTTCCGCCCGCATCGCGAATTCCCGCTTTGACCTTCGCAGCGAGTCGTCTTAAGTGGAAATTACAAGGTCCGATCTCAATCCATGTATTTGCAACCCCGATAATCGGTTTGTCAAGGTCCGCAGGTGTCAGTCCGCCATCACCGAACATAAGCATGGTGCGTGCAGCGGCGCGGTCAGGTCCATCGGTAATCACATAACTTCGGGGTTTTAGTGTGTTTGGCATCAATTCTATTTTCCTAACAATTGCAATAGTAGCAGGTACCTGTTGTTGTGCCGTAGTTGGCGCGTTGTTGACTATTGGATTACTCTGTGAATGTGTAAACGAGATCAGTAGGGACATCGTTCGGAAAATTGACAATATGTAACCAGGCTAATATTCCGAGGTGGATGCTCCCGGCATCCTGTTTGTACTCCTCTTGATACTTCTTTTTAATTGGCGTAAGGTCAAAGTGATACGATTCTTCTACCCGTTGCTCACACATATCAAGGTTGGCATTGTGAACGATTGAAATGCCGATCCCAGCGTCGACCCCGATCTGAAAGGGATCTCCTTCGATGAATGCAGATTCTGCAAGGAGGGTAAATTCGTGTGTTTCACAATTACCACTGTAAGATACAGAGACTGTGAGAGTGTCCCCTGTTATTGTTGCGCTATTGAAATCATAAGGATTTTCTACCCATTCATCATTATCCTCTTCCTTCAGAATGACGACCTTCCCCATCAGTTTCGTATCATCAGGCGGAACTTCATTAGGTGTAACAACTTCATCAGTATCTGTGTCGGTTTCATCTATGATTTCATTTGGCCTCTTTTCGCAACCCATTGCAAATAAGATGGCAAGAGAAAACAAAAAATAGGCAACTTTTTTGAGGAACATATTCTTTTCACCTTTATTGAAATTTTGTTTTAGACACTGTTTATAACTGCACAACGATAAATAGAATACCTTTAAATGTGTTTGTTATGCAACTAATTTTCGGCATATTTCTTACATACCTAACCAATTACTGATGACACCACCATACTTCGCGATGAGTCCAGCAAACACAACAGAAACCGCAGACATCAACTTAATTAAGATGTTACATGGTACGTGCGGTAGCGCGGTCAGGTCCATCGGTAATCACATAACTACGAGGTTTCAGTTTATTGGACATTGACTTGTTCTCCTTTAAATAGGTAATACCATTTCTATGTGATTATATTGCATTATTTTGTAGGTAGAGTTTCGCAAATTTTACCCATAACTGTCAATTAGTCTCTGATCTTTCTTGTTAGAGGGTTTTGTCTGCACGATTGATAGGTATCGCATCTGCGGTATGCATTCGTTCTACCTAATCTGCACATATATCGCAATATATCAAAAACCTTCAGGATAGATTATATCCGCGTTTCCTTGCTGCATAGATTTCCTGAAAAGTTCAATAAGCTCATTCTGAGACAAGTTATCGGACTCATATTCAAGTGCAATTCGCACATACTCGGCAATGATATCATCATAGGCACCGATGAATTCAAAATACGGTTCTCCTTTTTCCGATTCCACTTTTTCAAGATAGGTATCCCGAAAATTTTCATACCTTTCGACTGTGGCATCATCTACTTCACCTGCCTGATGACGCTCGCGGAATGTTTCCTCCCAAACTGTTATCAATTCCATCGCAAAATCGCTTTCAGCGAATTCGAATAATCCTAACAGTGTTTCTTCAAAAATTGCATCAGATGCCTCGGGCAAGATCGTAAAATCTCCGGTTGTTTGCGCATCTGCGTATACTTTTCTTCTTTTCCCATTGATACGCTCCATTACCCATCGTGATCCTTCCAAGGGGAGCGGATCAACAATCCCGTTACAAGACTGAATGTCCTGCTCATTTGTGCAAGTATCGTCAATATCTGGAGGAGGTATTATATTCGAAATAGGATTTTTCTCGCAACCAAGTGTGAAACAACAAATAATCAGCAGGCTAAACATCATAAGCAAGGAAAGGTTCAATTCCATAGTAAATTCCTTTAGTTTTAATGGGGGTAGAGTCCGTGTTATAATATTTTGTCAATTAGATATCTTACCCCAAGTTGCTACCTATAAGTTTTTAGACATGGAAACACCGTCTTTAATGAAAACATGCTAATAATTAGCCAATATTGTAGCGTGAACTGCCAGTTTGCGCCTTTTATGACACAAACTGGCAGTTTGTGCTACAAGGTAGCAACTTGAGTTATCTTATAAAAAGCGAAAGCAAAGGAGTAATCCCTATAATGATTGATTATTGTGATTACATTGTGAATTCATAGACAAGATCTGTGTTCGGTGCGTCTTTGAGACGTAAAATAATCGTACCTGCTTCCTGTTGGTACGCTTCTTGATACATAGTTTTGATTGGTGTGAGATCGAAGTGATACTCTTCAGTTGGGTACGCTTCACAAGGGTCATTGTTGGCATTGTGAACAATAGAAACACCGAGCTGAACGGGATCCGATTCCATGAATGCATTATTTGCGATGAGAGTGAATTCGTGTTTTTTACAACCACCGCTGTAAGATACAGAGATTGTAAGGGTATCATCTGCTATGGTAGCACTGTTGAGTTCGTAAGCATCGTTTCCCCATTTATCCGTGTCATTCACGCCAGGTTCTAAAATGACGACATCACCCCACACTTTTGGGACATCAACGGGGGCATCATCCCGTGAAATGGAAATGAGACCGTCAGGGTCTGAATCTGTGTCGGTTCCATTTAGGGCAGACTTCATCTTTTCGCAACCCATGGCAAATAGGATGACAAGAAAAAACAAAAAATAGGCAACTTTTTTAAGGAACATATTTTCTCTCCTTTATTCAAATTTTGTTTTAGACACTGTTTATAACTGCACAACGATAAATAGGATACCTTAAAAGGTGTTTGTTATGCAACTAATTCTCAGAACGTACTTTGGCATATTTCTTACATGCCTAACCAATTACTGATGACACCACCATATTTTGCAATGAGACCTGCAAACACAACAGAAACCATAGACATCAACTTAATTAAGATATTGAGAGAAGGTCCTGAAGTATCTTTGAAGGGATCGCCAACGGTATCACCGACAACGGTAGCTTTGTGTTGTTCTGAGCCTTTTTCCCCGTATTCGTCTTTGTGGCTACCTTCTTCAATAAACTTTTTCGCGTTGTCCCATGCACCACCAGCGTTTGCCATCATAATTGCTAAGACAAAACCTGTGGCTAATCCGCCTGCAAGTAAACCTAACACACCAGCAACATTAAAAATTAATCCGACAGCGACAGGTACAACGATAGCAATTAGTGAAGGAAAAATCATCTCGCGTTGTGCGCCAACAGTAGAGATAGCGACACATCGGGCGTAATCCGGCTTTTCCTCACCTTTCATAATGCCGGGTTTCTCTCGAAATTGACGGCGAACCTCGTCTACCATAGCACTCGCAGCACGTCCGACAGCTTTCATCGTCAACGCGCAGAAATAGAATGCCATGACCGCACCGATAAATAGACCAATAAGAACTTGGGGATTCATCAGTGTAACGTTATAATAATCCATGAATTGACTCACTGTGACCTTCAAGGTATCTATACTCCCTTCACCGGGGATATTTAGTTCCTCTTTGCCTGCTAAATGGATAAGTCCGTGCCGAATTTCTTCAAGATAAGCTGCAAGAAGTGCAAGTGCTGTTAGTGCAGCAGAACCGATAGCAAAGCCCTTACCTGTTGCGGCTGTTGTATTACCGAGCGCATCTAACTGATCCGTACGTCCGCGAACGCTTTCGTCCAGTTTTGCCATTTCTGCGTTTCCGCCAGCGTTATCTGCGATGGGGCCATAAGCATCTGTGGCAAGCGTAATACCGAGTGTGGCAAGCATACCAACAGCAGCGATGCCGACACCGTAAAGTCCCATCAGTGGTTGAAACTCATCAAATGCATCTGCACCACCGGGAAGATAGTAGCTAACGGCAACTGCACCGATAATTGTAATAACAGGTATTGCAGTTGATTCCATGCCAACAGCAACACCTTCAATAATCACCGTTGCCGGACCGGTTTGTGCCTGCTTCGCGATAGCACGCGTCGGTTTATACTCGTGAGAGGTAAAGATTTCGGTAACCTTACCGATAATCAGACCTGCGACAAGTCCAGCGATAATCGCACCCCAAACCTGCCACTTATTGGGAAGGTCAAGGTAAATAAGCACCGGAAGTGACACAATAGCGATGCCCAAAGCACTACCATTGATACCAAGATTCAAGGAACCCATCAACTGCCTCATTGATGCCCCCTCTTTTGTGCGCACCATATAGATACCCAAAATAGAGAGAAGTACACCGATACCAGCGATAATCATTGGGGCGGAGAGGTATTTGAGTTGAAGGGCAAGGTTATTGTAGTCATTCGCAGCAACAGCAGCAACACCGAGGGCAGCCGTTGCAAGGATTGAGCCTGCATAAGATTCATAAAGATCAGCACCCATACCCGCAACATCACCGACGTTATCACCGACGTTATCTGCAATCACGGCGGGGTTGCGCGGATCGTCTTCAGGGATTCCCGCCTCAACTTTTCCCACAAGATCAGCACCGACATCCGCTGCTTTGGTATAAATACCACCACCAACGCGGGCAAACAGTGCCTGTGTTGAAGCACCCATACCGAAACTGAGCATAATCACAGTAATCTGAGGTAGCGGATTTACGCCTAAAAAATCGGTGCCTATCCAAGGAATCTTAGGAAAAACGTAATAGAGAATGAGAAACCATCCCGTAATGTCAAGTAGTGCAAATCCGACAACTATCAATCCCATCACAGCGCCTGCGCGGAACGAAACTCTTAGACCGGCATTAAGTCCTTGCATCGCCGCACTTGTCGTACGCGCAGATGCGTTAGTTGCAGTTTTCATGCCGAGAAAACCGCAGAGTCCTGAGAAAAAACCGCCAGTGAGAAATGCAAACGGAACAACCTGATTTTGTGCCTTAAGAACAAAAGCCATAAAGATAAAAATCAGGCAGAGAACAGCGAAAACAATGCCTACGACTTTATATTGTTGTCTAAGATACGCCATCGCACCTTCACGCACAGATTGTGCGATTTCACGCATTGTGTCATTCCCTTCGTCCTGTTTCATCACAGAGCGATAAAAGTGGAATGCAAAACCTAAAGCGATAAGTGACCCGATCGGGGCAATCCACCAAATTAAAGGTACGGGTGGATTTTCTGTAATGGTGTCTGATTGGGCAAAAGCTACGGTGGCTAAACAAAATACAGTTAAGCAGATTAGAATTAACTTCCAATTTAACCACCGTCTTTTGCAAGTAATTTCACGCATTAAAAACCTCTCTTTTTATATTTATATTCAGGACGGACGCATTTTTCTTAAAGTCCCCTTGATAAGGGGGATTTAGGGGGTTAAATAACAGAATAGCGGCTTTTTAACCCCCCTAACCCCCCTTATCAAGGGGGAATGCGTAAGTCCTATATTTATTCATAATCCCAATTGAAAAATTTGAGTGCTTGTCCGACAAGATAAAGTGAACCTGTCACACAGACCAAATCTGTAGGAGATGCGGACGATAAGCCTTTCTTGATTGCTAATTCTGGGGTTAGACATGTTGTGATCTTCGGACATACACCCGACCAAGCATCTTGTATTGTTTCTGCGGGTAGGACACGCGGATTATTGGAAACTTGTGTTGCAATCACGTGATCAGCGGTTTTTGAAATAATCTCGCCAATTGCGGTTAAGTCCTTATCTTTCATAATACTAACGATAAAAGTAACCTGTGTGTAACGAAAATTTTCACGAATAGCACGACACAACGCTTCCATTGAAATAGATGAATGTGCCCCATCCAGCACAACAAGCGGCGAAGGCATAACTTGTTGAATCCGCCCGTGCCATTGAACGTTCTTGAAACCAGCATAAACACTGTCTTTTG
The DNA here is from genome assembly GCA_003635185.1 of Candidatus Poribacteria bacterium. GTDB lineage: Bacteria > Poribacteria > WGA-4E > WGA-4E > WGA-3G > MSPOR6. The sequence goes on from PYJA01000044.1 coordinate 32,720, forward strand.
AAATTACATATCCTTTCTGTTTCAGACATTCAATTGCTGCGATAGCAGTTGTCCCATTCACATATTGATGGTATCCAAGTAGTGGCAACGTGAGTTCTGAATAACACTCAGAATCTGTTTCAACATCAAATTGTTGTGCCACCGGGCCGCCTTCAGAATTCAAAATGACTTGTGAAGCTGAAATATCAGGGGTTTGTGGGACAAAATTTTTGACTTCAATAATCGGTGCATTCCGTTCATTCGCTACCTTTTCAATAACAGCACGTGCTTCAGGGTGTTGCGGTGCAAGTGCTACGGGACACTCCTGTTTTATAATTTCCGCTTTTTCGCTTGCTATCTCGGTATATGTTTCTCCTAATATAGCCGTGTGTTCTAAACCAATTGGTGTAATAACAGATGTCACGGGTGAGACAACATTCGTTGCGTCAAGTCGTCCTCCTAAACCAACTTCAATCACGGCAAAATCGGTTGCTTTGTCAGCAAAATAGGTAAACGCAAGTGCCGTGTATATTTCAAAAAATGAAACACGCCCGAATTCTGAAGCGGAGACGGTTTCAATCGCAGGGCTGAGTTTATCTATGTAGAATGCAACTTCTGCTTCTGAAATAAGTTTGCCATCAATACGACACCGTTCCCGCGGTGTTATGAGATGTGGCGACGTAAACAAACCTGTTTCATAGCCTGCATGTGTTAGCACCGAAGCAATAAGCGCAGCGGTTGATCCCTTCCCTTTACTTCCTGCAACATGGATCACTTTTAATCTATTATGTGGATTTCCGAGCAGGTTTAATAACTGCAAGATGCGATTCAGATTATAGAATCGTGCTTGCCGTGAAAAATCCGGACTTCTTTCATAGTCAATGAATTGCTCAATATAGGCGAGTGCCGCTTTGTAGTCCAAATTTTTGATATTATCGGTTACAGCACACGGAATGTGCCTAATTTTAGATTTAAGATAGTATAAAAACTAACAACGAAAAATCTTTCATAATATCTCTTGTTGTTAGTGCGGAGGTTCATTGTCTGTTCTCCTATAATATCTAACAACGATCCATAACGCTATCACAAAACCAACAAATCCTAATATACTGAACACACCACTAATGGATTTGAAAAATTCGGATTCAGACAAAATGTTATAACTGAAGTAGGCTGCGAGAGAACCTACTATTAAGCTTATTACAAATATTAACATCATCCATCTTCTCTTTTCCATCTGTCTTTCCTCCAATAATGCGCGGAATCAATGCTAAATACACATTAATTTAGATATTCATAAATTGGGAATTGCGCGCAGAATTCTTGAACCTTTTCTCGAATTCGCTGCTTTATAGATGCCTTCTGCCTATTCTCAAGTGCCTCAGTAATAAAATCCGCGATGTGAAGCATCTCATCTTCTTTCATGCCGCGCGTCGTAACCATTGGTGTGCCAAGCCTTATACCGCTTGTCGTTTTCGGTTTCCTTTTGTCAAACGGAATTGTGTTCTTATTCACAATAATGCCTGCATCCTCAAGGTGATCCGCTGCCTGTCTACCACTCAATTTCTCATATTTTGAAGTCAAGTCTAACAACATTAGGTGATTATCTGTACCACCACTCACTAATCGGAACCCATTCTCCATTAATCTCTCGGCAAGTGCTTTAGCATTTTTAACGATTTGTGCTTGATATGTTTTAAACTCAGGTTCGCTTGCTTCCTTAAAAGCAACGGCTCTGGCAGCGATTGTATGCAAAAAAGGCCCGCCTTGTAAACCGGGAAAAACAGCACGGTCTATTTTAGCTGCATGCTCAGATTTACACATTATCATCGCCCCACGAGGACCACGTAAGGTTTTGTGTGTTGTTGTCGTAACCACATCACTATAAGGAACAGGATCAGGATGAACACCACCCGCGATCAGACCCGCAATGTGCGCTATATCCGCAAGCAGATATGCCCCAACGGAGTCGGCAACCTGCCGCCACGCAGCGAAATCAAAATGACGTGGATACGCTGTTGCCCCGACAACGATGAGCTTCGGACGATGTTGTTCCGCAAGACTCGCCACCGCTTCCATGTCAATTAGTTCCGTTTCAGCGTCAACTCCATAAGCTACAACATTGTAATAACGCCCAGAAAAGTTCACCTTATCGCCATGACTCAAATGCCCACCGTGACTGAGTGACATAGCTAAAATAGTGTCACCTGGGTCAAGCAGTGCATGATAAGCTGCCATATTCGCTTGTGTGCCAGCGTGCGGTTGCACATTCACATGCTCAGCACCGAAAAGTGCTTTGGCACGTTCAATTGCAAGCGATTCCACGTCATCCATAAACTCACAACCGTTATAGTAACGTTCACCAGGATACCCTTCAGCGTATTTATTCGCTAAAATACTCCCCTGAATCTCCATAACGGCACGGCTGGCATAGTTCTCTGATGGAATCAGCATAAGAGAATTTTGCTGACGTGCCAAGTCCTTGGCGGTAATTTCTACGATTTGTGGGTCTACCTCTGCCAATAATTTGTTCATTTCTTCACCGTTTTTAACTTGACATGGTGTTGTTTCATGAAAATCAAATTGTAACACAAAATCAAAGGATTTTCAAGAAAACTTGATATATCTATGGCAATCTGCTATATTAGTGGTAACGGATTTTCGTTACTTCACAAATTCTGCACGTTTCTAACTACTGCTACGTCCATCCAAATTTGGTTTGTAGGTCAGGTAGATCGCAAGCGAAACCCATAAGTGTAAACTTAAGGATTTTTCTATGCAAAAGCCTCTCCAGTCCCGTAGGGACGATATGTTTATATGACAATTTGTAATATCTATGAAATCACAAAACAATTAGTTAACTGGCACAAGTCGTAATTTAAGGTAATATAGCATGTTCAAAAAAGTTATCTTAACGAGTATTATTTCAACAATTCTATCTCTTAGCGTAATATTCCTAACCACAAACACCAATGCAGCACAAGAACACATAATAAAAGCAGTATATTTTATCCCTAAAAACCGTCCAGTCCAAAAACACATACCACCCAAATTATCAGATCAGATTAAACAAACTCAAGAATTCTACGCAGACCAAATGGAAATGCATGGTTACGGTAGAATGACATTTAAATATGAAAAAGATGCCAATAATAACCCCGTAATCCATCAAGTTATAGGTAAATTTGATGATGCCTATTACCACAATAACACTATTGATAAAGTAGAAACAGAAATAAGACAAAGGTTTCATGATGTAGATGACAATATCTATATCATATCCATTGACGTTAGTAACGGACTAATAGGCGGTTATTGTGGTAAGGCACGATATGAAGGCGGTCCAGTTTTCATTCCGTCAACAGGTAATTGCGTCCGAGAAGATGATGTTGTAAATTTGATCGCACATGAACTGGGACACGCCTTAAATCTACACCACGATTTCCGTGACGTGAAATATATCATGGCAAGGGGAGGCCCCCAACGTACGCAGTTTTCAGAATGTTCGGCAATGCTTTTGTCTGTTAGTTTTTTCTTAAACAAAGTCCACACACATGAAAATGCCAAAGGACAAATTGAGATGTTAACGCCAAAGACATACACTATCAACCACAGAGAACATAAGCTAAAATTCAAGGCAAGTGATCCTGATAAAATAAATCAAGTATTTTTAGAATACTCAATACCCGACAGACTTGCAGGAATAGCAGATTGTAAGTCCATATCTAATAAAATAACAGCAGAGATAACGTTTGATATGCCCGACGATGCGATAAAGTCTCAAAAGACACATATATGGTTACACGTCATAGACATAAACGGTCATAAAACGACAAAGGAATATGAACTCACAGGTTCAGAAAAGAAAGACTTAGGTTTTACATATCTAACGCTTGAATACGATAATCCAAACGCGCTTACACCCATAAATCCACAAATAGATTGGGGTTGGGATTGGGGAGGATGGAAACACTTTTGGGAAAAGAAGCCTAATGAACCCATACCCGACCGCCCCCATCAAGGATTTCAACGCCCCGAACACATATTTTTTATAGAAAAATGGGATCACTGGTTTTACGCACACGTTGAAGGTCATTTTGTATACGATCTTACACTAACAGACATTGATCATAAAGTTTTTGATGCCTATTTTTACTTGCCGAACCCTTGTGGAAATATAGCATCAGTAGAAATGATATGTAATGCAGATAATGTAGAGATATACCGATCAGGAATGATCAAATGGGCGCAAGCACAAAACAAGCACATCAGATTCAACATTCCTGAAAATACAAAAGAATTTGTCATACAGATGGATGATGCAGGAGATGACGGAGTTTGTGATCACTACATAATAGCAAATGCAAAACTCTTAACAATTGAACCTGAAGAATCTGAAGAGGAAATAAATGAAACAGAAAAAGAAGAACCCAGATCCGTTGAAGCAAAATCAAAATTAGTCTTAACTTGGGCAAGACTTAAAAAGGGTCAATAGTTTATCAGTGAATAAACAGGTATGTAGTTGAAAGTATAATAATTGCAAAGACAATTAAACTGTAAAATGTCCAAAATTACTAATTGCGATAGATTTTACATTAAAGATACACCTTGATCGGCGCGCTTACAAAGTGCTAAATCAACGCCGAATGTGCGTATGGCATTTATCGGAGTTGAAAACCCCTCCTACAAAAGAGATGTAGTATTCACGCCAAAAACTTTACATACCCTCAGGACTTACGCATTTTCTCTTAAAGTCCCCTTGATAAGGGGGATTTAGGGGGTTAAAAAGACTAAAAACAGTGAAATACGGACTATTTAACCCCCCTAACCCCCCTTATCAAGGGGGAATGCGTAAGTCCTGAACATTATAATAACAATTCGTCAAGGAATTTTATTATCAAATTCACTAAATGGTTGACTCGGTAAGTATTTGCGTTTTGAATTCTCTAAATACACCCCCCTTTATCCCCCCGCAAGCGAGGGGAAGGGACTTTTGAACCTATTACGTAAGTTTTGTACATAATAAATGTTTAGCGAGTAAACCACTAAAGAAATCCCAGAAAAGTTAACTTCTAAAAATTGACGCTAATGGTGCTACAACATGCACAATCTAACAGAATGTGGGACAACATGCACAATCTAACAGAATGTCTATTATTGGCGGAGGTATTGCTTACCTTAACACAATCTAAATGCCAACATCAAATAAACTCTTTACAGGACTTACGCATTTTCTCTTAAAGTCCCCCTTGATAAGGGGATTTAGGGGGTTAAAAAGACTAAAAACAGTGAAATACGGACTATTTAACCCCCCTAACCCCCCTTATCAAGGGGGAATGCGTAAGTCCTGTTTATATACCCTTGACCTTTTCCCTGGTGTATGGTAAGCTTAAGATGCCTATGACCGGGGTATGAGATGGGTGTGTAAAGTTTTTGTCACCCTTTTTTGTCTGAATCGCGGATTGCCACCAAATCAACGGTATGAATGCCATTTAGGCATTCCCCGGATTTCACAGATTTCGCGGATTTCCGAGTCTGGTTCTCTAAGCATCCTATCAAAAGTTTGCATTTAGTGGTTGAAGCGGGATTTGGAATGTGAAGACTCAATAATCCGCGAAATCTGTGAAATCCGCGATAATCCGTGATTCTGACAAACCCCGCGATTCAGACAGGACACATGCCAAAAACTTTACACACCCGTATAAGATTTAATTTTCGTAATTCAGGAAAATAGAATGACAACTTACATTGTTACTTTTGAAGTCGCTGATGATTCTAAAAAGAATGCTTTTAAAGAAAATCTTAGAAAATATAGCGGTTATTGTCCTATTCACGATAACTGCTGGGCAATCATTTCTAATCAAACACCCACTCAAATTCTGGATTTTTTGGGACAAGTTGTGTCCGAAACAGATAGAATATTTGTTATTCGATCTGGGATATACTCTGCATGGCTAAACGCCTACAGTCCTAAAAATAGTGAGTGGCTAAAGGAGAGATTGTAAAATGCTTGATCCGAACTCTCCTTACAGCGATGAAAGACTTCTAATAAAACGGGGCAGAATTGATCTCTGAATATATATATGAATATGAAGCAGATAGGACTTATTTTTTTTATAATTGTTTTCTTTAGTGTCCAACCGCTGTTTGGGCAGTTACCAGATTCGCAAACTGAGCCTGCTTCTCCACCTACGCAAGAAGAAAAACCTGTGGAGAACGACAAAGAGGACGCGGAACTCGTTTCACCATCCAATAATGAGAAACAGGAGACCGAAAACGCATCACAATCTACACCTGAAGAAACCTCTGTAGATAACGAGAAGCAGGAGACCGAAAACGCATCACAATCTACACCTGAAGAAACCTCTGTAGATAACGACAAACAGGAGGAAATACCGAATAGTGAGAAAGTAGAAACCGAAGAGCAGCTGGATGCATCGGATCCAACACTGCCAAAGTGGCAAGGGCGGCAGCGGATTTTCAAACTGGTTAACGATTATCAGTTAAAAGCAGATGATGTCATCACAACGCTTGTGATGATTGCCGGTGACGCGACTATACAAGGGACAGTAACAGGTAATATTTTAATAATCGGTGGAGATGTTGCGCTCGCGCCTGGTGCACAAGTGAAAGGAATGCTAAAGGTAATTGGAGGGCAGATAACTGGAAACCTTGAATCGGCAAAGAATTCCAGTGTGAGTAACCATTGGAGAACCTTACCTGCTGTAGCGAATATATTGATGCATCCTCACACTGTTTGGGATATCAAAAAACATCGGAATTTTCGCTTGACAACCTTAAAATTCGCCCTGCTACTTTTGGCATACCTGTTAATTGCGCTGGTATTTCCAAGACCGATAAATGCGATAAGTTCACTGCTGGCCCGTAGACCGATTGAGTGTATTCTATTTAGCATTTTAATGTTTGTTGTTATTCCAGCAGTTTTTGTTGTCCTAATACTTTCTATTATAGGATATCCGTTCTTGTTGCTGTGCATTTGCCTTTTGGTACCGTTGGCATTATGTGGAAAAGCGGCAATTTTTTACACACTTGGCAGCACACTTCTTGCCGGACGTTTAAAACCGCTTGCAGTTATTTTTGGCTTTATTCCCTACTTCATGGCAACTGAAATTCCACATGTGGATTGGATAGCCTTCCTTACTTTTAATGGCATCGGTATTAGTCTCTGTATACTGGCAATCTTAAGTGCCACGTCATCACAAAGGCAAGGCAAAAACACCCATTGGTCTGAAAGGGTGCGCTGATAATGCATCTTCAATCCCCTATTTTTCTCAGTCTATTCCTCATATTGCCGCTGTTGATAATATATTTCTGGTGGATACGGAAATACGCAACTTTGCATGCTATTCGCTTCAGCGAACTTGAAGGTGTTCGACAAATTCCGAAAACGTCCGCTGTCAAACTACTACCGTTGCTCAAGGTAATTAGGTTCATCGTAATAGCACTTCTTATTTTTACCCTTGCGCGTCCACAACTCTCCCAAAGTCAGGAGCGGCGTTTCGTGGAAGGCATTCATATTTTTTTGGCACTTGATGTTTCTGAAAGTATGCGGGCAGAGGATTTTAAGAACGCTAATCGGCTCCAAACAGCGAAATCGGTTATTCGAGATTTTTTGAGGAACCGTGAAAGCGATCAGATCGGATTAGTCGTCTTTCCAGGGGAAAGTTTCACAATTTGCCCGCTCACACTGGATTATTCATTTTTGATAGAAAGACTTGATGACGTGGAAATTGCCATGGGAGGTCAGTTAAAAGACGGCACGGCTATCGGTGACGCAATCGCCACTGCTACATATCGGCTGCGAGATTCAGAGGCAAAGACAAAAATTGCCATTCTTTTAACAGATGGTGAAAACAATGCCGGCACAATTGACCCTAAAACAGCAGCAGCGTTAGCACAATCTTTTGGCATTAAGGTTTACACCATTGGCATGGGGAAAGAAGGAGGCGCGCGTATCCCTTATGAGGATACTACATTTGGGAAGCGATATCGAGAGGAATTAACCTATCTTGATGAAGGGACACTCCAGCAGATCGCCAATACCACTGGTGCCCGTTATTTTCGCGCCACGGACGTAGAATCGCTAAAAAATATTTATGCAGAAATCGATAAACTCGAAAAGACAAAATTTAAGGTTGTTAACTGGACTAAACGCAAAGAATTAGCAGCGTATTTTCTAATACCTGCAGCCCTTCTGTTAGGGCTTGAAATTGTATTAAGTAATACGGTTCTAAGGAAAATCCCATAGAACCACTATCATTTCCAATCATTCTCAAGGAGATTATTATGAAAAACATTATTGCATGTAATTTAGGGAGTTATCGGCAGTTCGGAGCAAATGCTTATTCACACTTAGCAGAAATCGGTCTGACCAACGTAGAGATCGGTGTACCTTCAGCTGATTCGATTGACACTGTACAGGAAGGTTTGAAAGCGCACGGCCTCACAGCAACAAGCCTACTTGGCAGATGTGATGTTCAATCTGACACGGTTGTTGATGATTTTCAAACGACGTTAGATGTCGCAAACGGGATGGGTGTGAAGGTTATTTTTGTAAGCGTTCATGCTGGTGAAACAGACCGAAACGTTGTCCATGACCGTCTCCGTGCTATTGGTGAAAATGCTGAACCGCTGGGTGTTAAAGTGTGTTTAGAAACGCATCCAGATATGGCACACAACGGGGACATCGCGCTTGAGACAATGAAAGGCGTTAATCACCCGAATATATGCATCAACTTTGATACGGGTAACGTCTATTATTACAACCATAACGTGACAGCTGTTACAGAGGTGCAAAAAATTGTTGAATATGTTGGTGCAGTTCATCTTAAAGATACAAATGGCGGTTATCGGACGTGGCATTTTCCAACCCTCGGAGAAGGTGTAGTTGATTACAAAGCCGTATTTCAGACACTGAACGAGGCGGGTTTTTATGGCCCCTTCACGATGGAATTAGAAGGGATTGAAGGTGAGAATCTTGATGAAGCAGGCGTTAAGGCTCGCGTTGCAGATTCACTACAGCACCTGAAAGATATTGGGGTCATCTAATGGATACGAATCTTTGTATCATTCGGCTCGGTGAGGGTGAACGGGTCGGAGGTGCGCTCGGAGAAATCTTGGATACCCCAGATATGACAACGATTGGAGCTTTTGCTGTATCTAAAGAACATCCGACTGAGCTGCATTTCCACGATTTTGATGAGTACTGGTATTTTACGGAAGGCACGACAACGGTAACGCTCCGTACTGCTGATGGTCAATCCAAATCCTATCGCATCGGTCCAGGGGACTTAGTCGTCACGCCTAAGGGCGTTGAACATGGACACATTCCTGACGATGTTGTTAAAGGTGTGCAATGGGTGAGTGTGATTCATCCTGATGCACGTCGTGGGCATTTGCACCGAGAATTCCCATCGGTATAAAGTTGTAGGCATATCTTGTTGTGCCGTAACACGGATAGTAGAAAATGGATACAACAATCTTTACCAAACGCGAGATTAAACAAACGCTTCTCAGCCATCAGAACACGCTGAGAACATACGGTGTGAAACGCCTTGGACTTTTTGGATCCTATGTTAAAGACACCGCTCATAGCGAAAGTGACATCGATCTGCTTGTAGAACTTGAGGAAGTGTCATTTGATCGATATATGGAGCTCCGTATTTTTCTCGAGGACCTATTTCAGAAAAAGATTGACCTCGTCATCGCTGATTCGCTCAAACCACGTTTGCGCCCACACATCGAAAAGGAAGTTGAGTATGTCGCAGGACTTTGACATCTATTTTGAGGATATATTAGAGGCAATAGAGAGGATTCAAGAATATGTCCAGGATGTTACACGCGAGACTTTTGAAACGGATCGGATGCGAATTGACGCGGTCATCCGAAACCTTGAAGTCATTGGTAAGACTGTTAAACAGGTGCCTGGTTCCGTTCGAGAAAAGTATCCAAGTGTCGCATGGTGGAAGATTGCTGGGTTGAGAGATGTCCTCATTCATAAATATTTTGATGTCAATCTTGAGATTGTCTGGGGTGTGGTGCAATCAAATATTCCGATTTTGCAGACAGATTTTGCAGACAGAAATCCAACAGATCCTTCAGGAGAAAAGTGAATAATTCTATAGCGCACGCTCGTTAAGAAAGGTTAAATTATGTCAACACCAAAACATCCGCTGCCCTTGCGGCGGTTAGGACGCACAGAATTAGATGTCACATGCCTCAGTATGGGTGGTGCTGGTATCGGCAGAGGGGAAATCACCGATGATGAAGCGATAGAGGCAGTCCGCTGCGCTATTACATTAGGCATAAATTATCTTGATACGTCACCTCTTTACGGTGAGAGCGAAAGACGGGTTGGACTGGCACTTGCAGATGGGTGGCGTGAGAAGATTTATCTTGCTACGAAAACGGGGACACACCCAAAATGGCGAGGTGATTACAGCGCTGCAGGCACACGGCGCAGTGTAGAAAATAGTCTCCGTCTGTTGCGGACTGATTACCTGGATGTTTGTTTAGTGCATGACCCGTCAAGTATGGATCCGGTTGTTGCCAAAGGCGGTGCTTTAGATGAACTACAGCGGATGCGCGAGGAAGGATTGGTTAAATTCATCGGTCTTGGTGTCCGAGAACACGAATTCCATAAAATTGCTATAGAAACTGGTATCGTAGATGTCATCCTAACCCATTTGGATTATACGTTACTTAGCCAAACTGCAAATGAGTGGTTATTATCCTTTGCTCATGAAAACGACATTGGTGTCATCAACGGCAGTCCTTTGGGAATGGCGTTACTGACTGGACTTGAACCGGATATCGAAAACAAATCACCTGAGGCAGAAAAAGCACGCCAACTCTGGCAGTGGGCAACTGACAACAATTTGAGTTTGTTGAACCTCGCTATCCAATTTTCCCTACGTCAGCCGTTAATTGCAACAACCTTGACAGGTTCTAAGAATGCGATAGAGGTGGAGCAAAATTTTGCTGCTGCTACAACACCTGTCTCTGACGATGTGTGGCAACAACTCCAGGTACTTTTGTAGGAGAAGATTTAATGAAATTTCAAGGAAAGGTTGCATTAGTAACCGGAGGTAGCCGCGGTATAGGGAAGGCAACTGCTCTCAAACTTGCAGGTGAAGGTGCAACCGTTGCCGTACACTATTCCCGATCAGCTGCCAAGGCGAGAGAGGTTTGCGATCAGATTCATGTCTTGGGACAAAAAGCAATACCTGTCCAAGCCGACATCTCGGACAGAGAAGCAGTAAATAGAATGGTTGCGGTGGTAACAAAAGAACTCGGCACAATAGAATTATTAGTAAACAACGCTGGTGATGTCGGTGATATGGTATTTGAAGATCTCACCCCTGAACATTGGGATCGGATAATCGCAATTAATTTAACCGGCCCCTTCAATGTGTTATGGGCAGTCAAACCCGGGATGATCAAACAACAGTTCGGGCGTATTGTAAATGTATCGTCAATTGCAGCGTTAGCAGTCCGCCCGAATCAAATGCCTTACGCGGCAGCAAAAGCAGGTGTTATTTCTCTGACGAAATCGTGTTGTGGCCCACTTGCCCAGCATAATATCCGCATCAATTCTGTAGCACCGGGTGCAATCGCGACAGATATGCTGAGCGAAGTTTCGCCAGAAATGGTGGAACAACTCCGATCAACTACTCCGCTTGGCAGGCTCGGTGAACCGGAAGAGATGGCAGATGTAATAGCGTTTCTCTTAAGTGAGGAATCCAGTTATATGACGGGGGCAACTGTGATTGCAAGTGGAGGGCGTATTCTCATACCGTAACTACCAGCTTTGTTTCTCCAATTTCCAGATCAAAAGCAACATAAGTGTGCTTACCTTCACAGAGAAACGTGTCTCTCTGAAAGTCGCGCCGAGAATGAACCTCGCGCAGATCCCATCCGTTTACTTGGATATGACGGACCGGTGCATCAATCACTAACGTAAAGTTTGCTGTCGGGAATTGTGTGTAAAGATTTATTTGCTCTTGTTCTTCAAGGATAGTAACGTCTGTGAATTCACGTGCCATCCAATAGTGTCCGATTTCCGATGTTTTCATCCAGAGCGTTTTCGTTCTATCAGGATCGTAATTATCTAACCTTGATTTGACGGTTTTTAAAATATCAAATCCGAGTTTTTCTCCATTAAAATAGAAACCGGGCCAATGTCCTACAAGGACACACGGCAGTTCCTTCTCAAGAATTGGTGGCAAACGCCCGCCTTGCCCATCTTCTGTAATGAACCGATCAGCATTTCCTAAATCGTAACCTGTCCACCCGCCAAACCAATCACCTGCACACGCTACAATACTTGCAATAGCGATCCCTTTCTCCTTGTCGGCGTGCCAGATAGGGACATCTGGCAATTCATCGTGTTTAAGCCAAAGAAAATAGAAGGGGCGTGGATCATTGTTGACCTCCTGTGATGCGGCTAACACCGCCTTTGAATATGCTGCCTCTTGTCGTTTTCCGAATGCGCCAGGGCTCGTTACACCTTCACATGGAATGCCAACACTGTTTAGCATTTCCATCGCAGTGATAATATAATCTGTTAATCTATTGTCAACAGGTGGATCTACCCACTCAACTTGTTCCCACTCTTCAGTCAGTGAGAACGTCTTCAAATCAACGACAGCGGTATGCGTGAGCATCTCCGGTGTTAAATCGAAGTTTGGCCAGATAATTTCTCTGTAAATTCGCAGCCACGACTGATATTCGTGTGTCTGACTTTTTTCGAAAACTTGGGCGGGAAACCCTTCATCAACGCGCCCAACTCCTGCGGGATAAGGAATAAGGCTAAACTTTCCTTTCACACCGTTTTCCCAGCACCATTCTGCCCACTCCCACGCAAAGTCTGCAGGGATTGTTGGTGGTATTTTTTTTAGTTGAGCCGCATCACCTTCCCATCGATCTGGCGGGATATTCGGTTGATGTCGTGCTTTCCACGCATGTCTTTGTTGTATCCAATAATAGGCGAGATTAATTACCGGACATGAATCGTCAACAATAAGGGATAATGGTGTTCTGAGGAGTGGATTACAGATAGTAACATTCATTCTTTTCTGCTTCTATAGTCCAGTTTCATTGGTAATTTGTTTAACACAGTTTCTGATGTAGGGTACATCGTCTACCCATAGCCCTTGAATACCATTTTTTAGTGCCCAAGCAACATCCTGGGATGTCAAGATAAATCCAGCCTCAACAACAATTCCTTTTGCACACAATTCATTAACTTGTCGTGGAATGGAACGTGTAAAGGCGTTGTAGATTCCAAAATGATTAATTTTGTGCCATCCCAAGATAATACGGTTTGCATCAATCTCGGTGGCTGCTTTGAGAAAGTTTGCCATCGGATTAATGAAAATCACGCTCGTCTGGAGTTTCGGTTCTAATCGTTTCGCATCAACAAGCAATTGTTTTCGAAGATAAAAGGTGAGAATGCTGACAAGATGAACGACATCAAAGTGATAAATACGTTCTATGATGATAGGGAGGAGTTCAGGTGTGTCCGATTTCGGTTCAACAAAACACGGCATCAGGTTTTCCTGTGCAAATCTAAGTGCGTCATCAAGGTGTGCCACAGGTTCATCTGAGTTTTTTGATTTTAATTGCTGTACCTCTTTCCAGTTTAATTGGCTGAGGGGCATCGAGCATCCAGTGGCTTCGCTAATATCGTATCGGTTAAAATCAACATGAATCAACACTGGTTGCTTATCTTGGGTGAGGCAGACATCACATTCAAATCCATCAGCACCGTCTGAGAGTGCTTGTTTAAAAGAGGCAAGTGTGTTTTCGGGTGCGCGTCCCATGCCGCCGCGATGTGCCAGAAGTTGAATGTTCATAAACTAATTTGTGCCGGATGTTCTCCTAAACTTAATAAGGCTCTACGCAGATTTATCCGCTGTGGAAGATTCATATTCAGTACCTCAGCTGTTGCCCTACCTGTCCGCGTACGACCTAAAATGAGGAGAAGGTCTTCACTCCACATAAAATGGCGATTCCAGTTTTTTAAACGAGGATTGAAGAGTGGAACACGTTGTCCTGTTTGTGGGTCTTGTGCATGTGTTTTTGCATGCTTGTGGTTGTTACACCTTGGGCATGCCCACGCTAAATTATCTAATGAATTAGTTCCACCCGTTTTTTGAGGAATGATATGTTCACAATGAAAAGAGGAGGTGGCGAAATTGTCAGGTGTTCTGCAATATTCACAAAATCCTTTCGCACGTCCTTGAACTTGTCGGCGTATACGAGCAGAAATACGATCAACGAACATCATCCTTTACTATATTCCTGCCTTTTGGTTTCCGAATGAATTAATTGGGAAATAGATTCATAATAATCGGGTTCATCATGTTGGGAAATATGGAGACCATATTCTGAGAGAATTTCGCTTGCTGGTTTTTTCCAACGATGTACTAAGATAGTGAGTGCTTCAAGACGTTTGACACTCATTTCTGCCAACTTTGTTAAAAAATTCTCGTATTCAACCGTTTCGTCATCGCATAAGTCTGTATCCTCTCGCTTAAGTCGCAATTCCCAATATCGTCGATTCTCTTTTTCGGGTAAACGGGTGTTTTTCTTGATAAATGCTAATACCTCATCATCAGAGGCATCAGGATCGACGTTTTCATCTACTATGCTCCCCTGCTGTTGCTGCCATTCTGCCAACTTCTGCGTGAATTGATCCAGTTCGCCCGGCGATAACTGTTTAACGCTATTCAGTAAATGTTCTACTCTTAGTTCAGCGGGGACATCAACGATAGACATTAGCATTCCTCCGAGGATGTAATGATATAGCGATTACAAATCGCTTTATATACCACAAGTTTAACACAGATTGTTGCAGGTTGCAAGTCGTTCTGTGTTGGCGTACGGAACAGGTTAGACTTCCTTTTTCTTATGCCACATCCACTCAAAGTTATCCTGCGGTTGAAATCCTAAAATCCGTTTCGTCTTCACATTTGAGAATTGCTGATGGGGCAAGTCTGCGAAGATATTGAAAATCTCACATTTTGATGGTAGTTCTTCCAGATCAATTTCCAGCCCCAACCGAAACGCCTCACCCGCATCGCGCCAGCTCACGGAAAATGGATTGAGATCGGTACCTTCTGCTTCATAGTTGAGGTCTTGGAAACTGAGAAATAGATAACAGAGAACATAGATGTCGTAATGTTCAGTAAATATCTTACAGATTTCTTGTCCAAGCCCCTTCGTTAACGGATAGAGTCCCGTGCTGGTATGCGGTGGCACATCAGGGTTGATTTCATAATCGTAGGAAGTATAACTCTCACCTTGGATGGTAAAATGCGGACCGGTATTGATAACGCGGCGTATGCCGTGTTCAACAGCAGCACGCATCATGTTATAACATCCACGGGTGCTAACATCAAATGCTAATTGCCGGTCATGACGAAGCACTGAGCAGTTGATAATAGTGTCCATTCCCTCTGCTGCGTGCATCACTTGGTCTAATGAACCGACATCAATGTGCATAGATTCATGTTTCGTTTCAATCTCATTTATGTCTGTTACGCGCAAAGTGTAGTAGGGTTCCAATGCCTTAACAACATGGGGACCGAGGTAACCGTTTCCACCTAAAATAAGAACTTTCATTGCTATATTTCCTCCGGGCCAGCTATTTTGTCGTTGGCACAAATTGTGGATTGAATTTCAAATGTCCCTTCGCTTTTCCGATATTAAAACGGGAACCGGAAAAGTCCGATTGGACATGAAAAATGCCCCATTTCGACGGTGCATCAATTGCGCCTTGGAATGCTGCAACAGCATCGTTTATTTCAAGCCACATAGCGTTGAACTCCGCCTCAGCTGCTTCTTCAGCTGTAGTAATTGTGCCAAGTCTAAGGCATGTTACTTGGATTTTTCCTTCCCGTGCGAATTCACGACATGTAAATTCACCAAGGTGTTTTGCCAGTACGAAACTATCCGTACTCGGACGCGGCCTCCAATTCTCTTTAACAGTCCAATCTTCACTGTGTTGCTCAAACAAGCGAAGTGTGCTGGCATAGATAAAGTGTTGGACACCTTCTGCCGATGCAGCCATCAACAAGTTGTAGGTGCAACGTGTCTGATAATCAATCTCAAAGTTTTCTGGTTGGTCGGCATTTGCCACAAGATCGGACGGGACTTCTGCGATATGGACAATAGCGTCTATGCCCTTCACCAATTCGTTTGTTGACTCGTCGTGTCCTAACGCACTCTGCACAAACTCACATCCATGTAAATTGGCGCTATCAATAGGTTGAAGTTCAGTTAGACGGATCGTATGCGATTTAGATGCAGCGGCTACTAATTTGCGTGCCAATTCAGAAGCTGCTGAGGTAATCAAAACTTTCATAGGATTTCTCTCAAAATTTGGGATATTAGGTTTGTTCTATAAAACTTCTCGAATTTTCGTTGCAATGTTTTTAATCTCTTCAATATTTCCTTCACCCCTCGGTTGCCAAAGTGGCTGCAATGAATCTGCTTTCCACCGCGGAATGAGGTGCAGATGAAAATGGAAAACCGTCTGAAATCCGGCTGGTTCGTTATTTTGAATTAGGTTGAGACCATCTGGGTTTAGTGCCTCACGAATCGCTGTAGCAAGCGGGATTGCGGCTTCCATTATTTTACTGCCTACTTCTGTAGGTATATCAAAGATATTCCGATAGTGTTGCTTCGGTATAATCACTAAATGTCCCGGGGTTGCAGGGGCAATATCCATAAAAGCAAAAACGTGTTCGTTTTCATATACTTTGGCAGAGGGAATTTGGCCTTCAGCAATCGCACAAAAGATACATTCCATTAATTCGTATCCTCGCAAGAATTTTGGGTAATTTTAGCAAATTCGGATTTGAATATCAAGAATAAATATGAGTTCGTTTACGACACCTGTCAACTCGTTGACATCTGTTCAGGAGATATGTTATCATTTCAAGCAAGGTGGGAAGAATTTTGTAGCCTTAAAAATTATTGATGACGGAGATGTGATTGGAGGTTTTGATTTTCAAGTTACAGCACCAAAGGATCGGAGACATAGTTAAACCTGTAACTATTGAACCAGTGAAAATGTCTTGAATTAGGAGGAGTTCCATAAATGATAGGTGAAGAAAAATTTAAGGTAGACCTTGAAGGCTATCTCGTCATTAAGAACGTTTTGACTGAAGACGAAGTGGCAGAAATGAACGCCTTTATAGACAAAGGCGATATGGATAGGCGACCGAGTCTTTGGGGAGAACCGTTTAAGAATTTGATTGACCATCCAAAAATACTTCCGTACCTTATTGAGTTATTGGGACCGCATGTCCGTCTCGATCATGATTACGCAATCTTGATGAACGCAGGCGAAAAAAGGGGTGGATTGCACGGCGGTGAAGATGGTGGACATGCACGCGGAAACGTGGGGGATCACTGGTATAAATACCGCGATGGCGTGATGCGGAATGGATTGTGTGTGATGACCTACAATTTGGCAGATGCCCCGGAAGGTGCAGGCGGGTTTGCGTGTATTCCAGCAAGTCATAAAAGCAATTTTGCACCAGAAATTCCGAGAGAGGTTCGACTCTTTGAACGTGCAGCACACTATGTCGTTCAACCGCCACTTGAAGCGGGAGATGTGCTGTTTTTTACTGAAGCACTTATTCACGGTACAATGCCGTGGACAGCAACGCATCAGCGGCGTGCTTTGCTATATAAATATAGTCCCGGACATTCCGCGTGGTCGGGGAATTACTATGACATTAGCCAGTATAACGACTTGACAGAACAGCAGAAACGAATGCTCTTGCCACCATCTATAGGTAGGAGGCCGCGCGTTGTAGAAGCGAATTGAGATTGACTGTTATAGTGAAATCCACAATTACCTGGACATTGGCAAGGTTAGGAAACCTTGCCAGCGTTATGGTGTGGGGATGTTGTTCATTGAAATGTGAACATATTTTCGGATTTTACTATAAGAATCTGGTGCTAAAACTGATAACCACTACATAGAAAGGAATTTATATCCATGACAGGTGAAGAGAAATTTGCCGCAGACCTTGAGGGATATCTGATAATTAAGAACGTTTTGACAGATGATGAAGTTGGTGAGATGAACGCCTTTATTGACAGAGGTGAGCTGCAAGGACCTCCGAGTCTTTGGGGTGAACCCTTTAAACGTCTCATTGACCATCCGAAAATTCTACCCTATCTTATAGAAATGCTGGGTCCAAATGTCCGTCTGGATCACGATTACCCCATTTTTATGAAAGATGGCGATGGACGCGGAGGACTACACGGTGGTGAAGATGGTGGTCGGCCCGGTGGTCCCGAAGGCGATCATTGGTATAAGTATCGTGACGGTGTGATGCGGAATGGGTTATGTGTCATGACATACAACCTTGCAGATGCACCTGAAGGCGCAGGCGGTTTTGCATGTATTCCGGGGAGCCACAAAAGCAACTTTTTGAGAGAAATACCACCAGAAGTTCGCAACTTTGAACGTCCAGTACACTATGTCGTTCAACCTGCGCTTGGAGCAGGAGATGTGTTGTTTTTTACGGAGGCACTTGTTCATGGCACAATGCCGTGGAAAGCGGACCATCAACGTCGTTCCTTGTTATACAAATACAGTCCGGGACATTCCGCGTGGTCCGGAAATTACTACGACATTAGCAAATACGGCGAGTTGACTGAGCAGCAGAAACGGATGCTGATGGCACCGTCCATTGGTGGGAGACCGCGCGTCGTAGATTCAAATTAAGAGGAAGGTGTAATGCCAAAAACCCAACTGACAGGCAAACAGAGCGACTTCCTTAAAATCGTTGTTGCTGCGGCAGGACGTGGTGACCTTGAGGCAGTTCGGCAATTTTTAGAAGACAGACCTGAATGGCTTCACACCATCGGTTCGCACGGTAGAACAATGTTATGGGAGGCTGCATATCGTGGAAAATTAGAAGTCGTTAAATTTCTGGTAGAACAAGGTGCGGATATAAATCTTCCCGGTTGCCATCTTAGTCAACACGATCTTGAAATAACACCCTACTGTGTTGCACGGCACGAAGGACGCGACGAGGTAGCGGATTATCTGTTACAGCAAGGCGCAATTGTGGATATTCATACCGCTGCCTATCTCGCTGACTATGAAACGACTCTTTCGATCCTTGATAACGACCCTAATCTTGTCAATAGCAGATACCTCCAGTCCGTGATGCTGCCATCAGGTGAACCGGATTCCTTTGAATATCGTGATACGGAGTGGGCTACACCGCTCTGCTATGCGATTGTTGGAGGGAATATACGGATTGTTAAACTGCTTATTTCAAGAGGTGCTATAATTGAACCGCACAGTAAACTTTTGTTGGATCACGCCGTATCAGCGGATCGGGTAGACATTGTTAAATTGCTAATTAATAATGGAGCGGACCCAAGCGAAGCACCACGAATTTATGATGATAATTCTGAGATGAGTGTACTGCTCAAGTCTCATGGTGTCCCGTCCAAGGACATAAACGCCTTTGACTGGATGGGTTGGCCTCCACTTCCTTATGCATGCCGTGGGGATAAAGGAGAACATCCTGAAGCAGTTCTGAGACTTTTGGAACTGGGTGCAGATATAAATGTCCAAAGTAGCAAAGGGAAAACAGCACTGCACTGTGCTGCGAAGGCAGGTTTTCTCAAAGTAATTGATGTTTTGATGGAAAATGGCGCGACTATTGATGCAACCGACAACAACGGTGAAACGCCGCTGTTTGAAGCAATTCGTTCAACAATAAAAGATAGAGACAAACAACGTGCATCAATAGAAGCACTGCTTGTAAAAGGCGCAAACCCGAATCATAAGAATAAGAGAGAGTTAACGCCGCTACAAGTTGCTCAGCAGATGCGGAGAGCAGACGCAGAAAAAGTTGTTGCATTATTGAAAAAGTATCGTGCTGCCTAACTTGTCCTATCCACTTTTAGTTTTGTAACCTGACTTTATAAAAATGAAAACTCCGTATACACGCGAAAAACTCATCCAAGATTTTTCCGATCTGGGCATTGAAAAAGCAGATACGCTTTTTATCCATTCGTCCTTCAAGAGTTTAGGTGCTGTTGAAGGCGGAGCTGGTACTGTTATTTCTGCGCTTGAGGCGGTCATCCGACAAGATGGATTGATTTTGATGCCTTCGTTTAACCTTCTACCGAGTCGTGAGGAACGTGTGGGATCCTGGGATGTTGAAAAAACTCCCTCCACAGTAGGATGGTTGACAGAGTTTTTTCGGCAGATGCCCGGCACCTATCGTTCTGACCACTATTCGCATTCTGTTGCTGCACGCGGGAAAGGTGCGGAGAAGTTTGTCGCTGATCATCTCCGATGTGACGGCTATCAATCTCCGTGGGATTACCCGCCTTGGGGAAAGACTTATGGCACGCATTCGCCAATGTTCCGCGCATACAAGGCTAATGGCAAACTTCTCATGCTTGGTGTTGATTACCAAACCTCAACTTATATTCATCTGGTTGAGGTAATTTATTGGAATAAACGCCTTGCTGATAATTCTGAAGCAAACTTTGTTGGATTAAATCGTCCAAAACTGGGTGAATTTTGGGATGGACTCGGTAATCTGAGACGGAGTCAGGTCGGAGATTCAGACTGTCGTTTGTCTAACATAAAGACGTATGTAGATACTCTTCTCGCAGAAGTTGAAAGGAATCCTAACCCTTACGTTGCGTAAAGTGTATAATTGAAAAGGATTACTCATCTCCATAGGAGTTATTGATGACCGACAAAGAGATTATTACGCATTCACGTTCGCTACGGAACGAAGCAAGCAACCTGCTTAATCACGAAGGTTTGCTGCCAATGTTAAAATATTTCGGGACAACTCGTGTTATCGGTAGTTATACATTGGATACGATGACATGGCGTGATATTGACATTAGTATGATACTGCCGGATGAACAGGATGTTGAACTTTTCTTTGAAATTGGGAGCAGAATCGCAACGAAGTTTCACGTTACAAAAATGTCGTATTCAAATCACTTTATTCGCAATTTTCCAGGGTTTGATCACGGGCTTTATTGGGGTATTCGGCTTTGCTATGCGGAACGGGAATGGAAGATAGACCTATGGGGATATGGCGAAACAGATTATGAAACACACATGGCTGACTTTGATGTGTTGCACAACCAGCTGCAGCAGGCAGATCGCACTGCAATCCTTCGTATCAAACACGCTGTATCTCAACGTCCCGACTATCGGGGAGATGTCTATAATAGTATGGCGATCTACCGCGCAGTACTTGAGGGAAAGGTTAAATCTTTAGAGGAATTCAACGCCTGGATTGAAAGGAATTCACATGCTAACACTTGAAGAAAAATGGTTTTTTGACCACCACGGATTTATCATTCTCCGCAATGTCGTACCCTCCGAAGATATCCAACGAA
The DNA here is from genome assembly GCA_003635185.1 of Candidatus Poribacteria bacterium. GTDB lineage: Bacteria > Poribacteria > WGA-4E > WGA-4E > WGA-3G > MSPOR6. The sequence continues at coordinate 54,137 of PYJA01000044.1, forward strand.
TGATAGAATTGGGCAATCTTTGGCACGACATGACGTTAGAAGAATTGCCGCCTCCGTTAACTTCTACTTCGCGCAACAGCCCCTATTCTTCAACGATTGCACACTGGATAAATAATGTCCAATACGGTGATGCAGTTTTCCAGCGATTAGTGCTTAATCTTGAGATTATGCGCGTCGTTATTGCACTAACGCGAGCAGCACCATGCCTCGTAGACTGTGCCTTGACCAAAAACTATACAACCTCTGATGACATCAATTTTCATGCGTCTGGGCAGGATTACGGCGTGGAGAATGGTGAACCGCACGCTGGTTTTATCAATGCTGGCACATCTTTAGTTGATGTCCCTGAAGGAACCGGTTTTGTCTGCCTACCCGGAAGCCATAAACGAAACTTTGACCCACCTGATAATCTGTCAATTTATGACGGTCCCCCTACAGTAAGCAATGTTCCCGTCAATGCTGGTGATTGCGTTATCTTCACAGAAGCACTCTACCACGGTGCCAGACGTTGGACAGAAGATTATCCTCGTTTTACTGTTTTTAACCGATACATTGATAACGGATCGCATGGCGCGTTGCCTAAAGAGGAACATAAACATCTGATCTCGGATGAGGTTTACGAATTGGAACAGCCAGCGATTCGTGGGCAACAGAAACAAGTTGTAAAACGTATTTTAAATGACTTGGGTTCAGTTTAAAACTTTCTCCATAGGTGTCAATTTAAGAAAATATTTCTTGTTCTAAAATCCCTTCTGAATAGGCATGACGATTGGAACTGTCCACATCTTAGTCCCGTAGGGACGATATGTTTATAGAAGAATGTTGTCCTCCCTCTCTTGAGTTCCGTAGGAACGGCATAGAAAGATAAACATATCGTCCCTACGGGACTGAAGGTACTACCACAGCGAATTTATCCCTAAATTGACACCTATGGTGCTGCTCCGTTTCTGCACAACCTAACAGGTTATGCTACAGAAATGTCCAAGTAATTATATGCTTACTATATATCTCAACATGGAATAATGAATTGGGAAATGTTTATGAAAGAAAACTTGGTATCAAACTCCTAACTATTCTCTTTTCATCTCAATCAAATGCGCACCTTCCAACCCAGCACGCACCTCTTCATCATAACTTGTCACAACGACTTGGTGATCTTCAGCAAGTTGACGAATAAAGTCTACCATCAACGTTTTTCGTTGTTCATCTAAATGAAGTGTTGGATCATCAAACACAAAGAAACCGGGGTTGCCTAAAACTTTGGCGAGTGCTACCTTGAAACAGAGATAGAGGAACATTTTTTCACTACCACTGAGCAACATCAAACTCCGATCGACACCATCAATTTTAACCGAAGGAAGCAGATGTTGTTTCTGTAAGTCAATACGCGTTCTTCCAAAAAGTTCCATCTGTTCGAGTCGGCGATGGAGTTCCTCCTCCGCAGGTTTAAGGATTTGGCGTTGAAGTGTCTCAATGGTCTTGTCAACCCCAGCACAAGCGAGTTCAAGACTGAGCGTTGTTCTTTCAACCTGTTCTGCTTCAGCATTTACCTTCTGAAGCCGCTCAAGTCTATCTAATTGCACTGCTTCTTCCTGCTTCAGTTTTTCAAGTTTTTTGCGTTCACTGGCAATTTGCGCTTTCAATTGACGTTTGTCTAAATTTTCGGTGATAGATTCTGCAGATTGCACATCGTTATTGAATGATTCATCCGTTCCTTCTTCTGATACACCTTTCTCACTTAACCGTGTTTTAATCGTGTCAAGTTCAGTTTGGACTTTATCAATATCCTGCTCAAGTTGTTCTAACCGAGTCGCTTTCGTCTGCAGGGTGCGTAGTCGCTGTTCAAGTTCCTGCCGACTTTCTAAATTGTCCGTTTTTTCGGTCAACGTTTTCTTATGGACATCTAATTCTGTAGATAGTTGCGATTTTTCGGTATCCTTCTCTTGAATAATCTTCTGAACGATTTCTTGTTCGATCTTCTGATGGCAGGTGGGACAGTGTCCATCGCCATTCTCAATCAGTGTACGCAGCGTGTCGCGGACCTTCGTTAATGCTGCAATTTGAGAATCCATACTACCTATTTTTTGGATAAGTTCTTCACGTTCCTTTTCTAATCCAACGGCTTCTTTAACTGCTGTCTCAATAGTAGTCATCATTTCGCGTAGGTGGGAAATATTGTTAAAACCGCTCAAAACTTCTGTGCGTTCCTGTGTTAAATTATTTAATTGTGTTTGTGTCTGTTCGCGATTCTGTTTCCATTCAGCGATTAATTCTGCATCTCCTGTTTCCATGCTGTCTGCCGCCTCAAGTTCTTTCAATTTTGCTTCTATTTTTTCAATTTCTGTTTTGTGTGCGGTCTGTGCGCTAAACCGCAGGCTATTTTGATGTGCCTGGATCCTGTTCCGCTCGCGTTTTGCAAGACGACGTGCGTCAATGAATCGTTCACGGACTTCAATCAATCTGTCAATACCGAGGAGCGCGAATAAGATATCACGACGGGTTGCGGGTTGTCGGGCAAGAAATTCAAAAATCTCACCTTCGCGCAGGAATGTCGTCAAAGCAAGTCGGTCATGCATAATCCCAAATCGTTCTTTCAAAGTAGCTTCAACGACTGTGATGCGTTTCTCATCAAAGACAATATGCCATTCTCCGTTTTTTTCTTGCCTAAGCTGAAAACGTTTACCCGTTCCACGAAAGAGCATGTAACGTTCACTATCTTCCACAAATTGAAGTCCGGCTGTTCCGCTATACGATTTTGCACTTTTTATTGCTGCAGCATCAACACGTGGCACGATTGGTTTACCAGTTAAAGTAAAAAAGATGGCGTTGACAAGCGTACTTTTGCCACTGAAGTTGGGACCAAAAATGAGATTGATGCCATCGGACAGTTCAAAATCTTGCTGTTGAAAACAACCGAATGTCTTGAGGCGAATCCGCTCTAACTGCATATTAGTTGCCTCGTTTTTCTTGGATGAGGTCATATATCATTTGCGCTCTGACCTTCTCACGCCCATTTTTCAGAGTGAATTCAAAGGCGTTCACAATTGCTTCAAACTCATCAGGACCGAGGGTAATATATTTCGGGTCGTGTTGGATGATCGCTTCTATTTCTGCTTTATAGATTTCTCGTGTTTCATTTTCAAGAACAGTATCCATACTTATATCCTTGTGAATTTTCGCTTCAAACCCATCACTGTAGATTAGATTTTGGATTTAATTTTCATCAACCGTTCGCCTGCTTCCACAAGGACATCATCTGCCATGCTAAACATAAACCTGAACTTTGTTTTACCAAGATGTGAATGACTGTAGAAACTGGAACCCGGGACACCACCAACGCCAATTTCTTTGACCAACCAATGCGCAAATGCTGTGTCATCAGGGAAGCCAAAATCAGTAATGTCTGTCATAATGTAATAGGCAGCCTCTGGTGGATGACAACGAAATCCTGCTGCTCTAAGTGTATTAACGAGTCTTTTGCGATTTCGGTCATATTTTTCCACTAACTCTTGGTAGTAAGTTGGTGGCAAGTTGAGTGCAGCGATACCTGCACGTTGTAACGGATGCGGCGCGCCGACGGTTAAGAAATCGTGCATTTTGCGAATTGCATCTGTTAAGACTTCTGACGCTACGACATATCCTAAACGCCATCCTGTCATGGAATATGTTTTGCTCAATCCGGATACAGTAATTGTCCGATCTCGCATCTGCGGCAATGATCCGATACTAAGATGCGATTTGTCGTCATAGATCATGTGCTCGTATATCTCATCCGTTACAGCGATGCAGTCATATTCACAGCAGAGATCAGCGATCTGTTGGAGTTCGTCTTGCGTAAAGACCTTGCCAAGCGGATTGTTGGGAGTGTTTATAATTATCGCCTTTGTGTTGGCAGAGAAAGCATTTCGGAGTTCAGTTGGGTCATAGGTAAACCGCATAATACCATCTGCAGACTGTGTCTCATGTAGTGAAACATAGACAGGCTTTGCACCAGAGATAATCGTATCCGGCCCATAGTTTTCATAAAAAGGTTCAAAGATGATTACCTCATCCCCAGGATTGATAATCGCGAGCAGCGCGGACAGCATGCCTTCCGTTGAACCACAAGTAACAGTAATATTTTTAGCAGCATCGGTAGGAATGTGGTTGAAAGTCGTCATTTTATGTGCGATTGCTTCGCGAAAATCAGGTGCTCCCCAGGTAATGCTATATTGGTTATATCCTTCTTGAATTGCCTCAACTGCTGCTGCTTTGACAACCTCTGGCGGTTGATAGGCAGGTGTGCCTTGCGACAGATTAATCGCATTATGACGCAAACAGAGCTGCGTCATGCCACGGATAACAGATTCAGTAAAACGGGTGGATTTGTCTGAGAGTTTGGATTGAAGGGAAATTTGAATATCCTCTATCTGCTTTTATTGTGGAAGACTATCAAAGTCTATTTTCAAAAAGGGACGACTCTTGATGATCTTCATCTCTACGGGCGTTTTTTGGTGCATCAATGGCTGGCGGTTCAAAATTAGTAACGAGTGCTTCCAACATTGGCTTTCTATTTGATTCGTTGGCACCGACATGATAAAAATGTTCTCGCGTAATGACATTAAAATCAGACCAAAGTTTTAGAATAGCCTGATTTTCTCTGTGTTCATTACTATGCCAAGTTGAGAGAATGAATCGGGCTTTGGATGCTTTCAGTCCTTGATAGAGTGATTTTTCGTCCGTTTTGTTCCAGCTATTAAAATAATCTGTATGTCGTCCAGCATAAGGCGGATCACAATATATAAAGTCCGCTTCGGTTGCCCCAGATAAGGTAAGGCGAAAATCTTGATGCAAAAAAGTCCAGTCACTGAGGCTTGCAAGTTTGGAAACCCAATCAACTTGATTCACGATTTTGGTAATATATGCTTTAGAAAAACGTTCCGGTTTGTGCCCGAACGGCACGTTAAAGTCGCCTTTCCTATTAAAGCGAATAAGTCCGTTAAAGCAAGCACGGTTCAAAAACAGGAAATCAAGCGGAGATTTCTGGGTATTAAACCGTTGACGTACTTCATAATAATAATCTGCTCCCTGCTTTGCTAACTTACTTCCTTCTGATACAAGGAATTCACGTACGACAATCGGATTGATGGTGCCGTCGTTAATTCCCTGATAAAAGGAGATAAGGTGTGGGTTTGTATCACAGAAAAGTGCCTTGTGCGGTTTAAGGTTAAACCCTACAACACCAGACCCCATAAACGGTTCAATCCAGAGACCTTTGCCATCCCATTGGAATGCCTCTGCTATCCAGGTAACCAATTTGCTTTTGATACCTTGACATTTTATCGGTGGAATAAGGACCTTCATTATGAGTTGAATGCTTCCTGCATATAATATAACCACAAAAAATTAAGGATATGATGTTAGGCACGCAGTTATACTCTCAATACATGTAACGAAATAACCCAAGCTCCAGTACGCTCTCGCAAAATGCCTATCGGAGCGTGTCTATTTACTAATCGTGACTATCAATTTTCCGTATATCCTACCTTAATTTTTCCCCAAATTATTGCAGCTTTGTCCGCTGCTTCAACCGCGAGTGCTTCTTCTAAGCCATTTTTCATTAACATCTGAATGTCCTTTTCCTCTAATGAGACATTGAAGAGCAGCATTTCATCGAACATCCCTTGCCACTCTCTGCCGCCGTTAGACCATGAACCGATGCGGCCAGGTCCAAATTCACCGGGCAGAGCCCCCTCCCATTTCCCTCCGGCATCAAGTTCCCCATCAAAGTAGACGCGAACCGATTCTTCAATACTGCTGTATGCAACTGCAAGATGGTACCATCTATTCAAGATGCTTTGGTCTGCTGTGAAATCCGAATCTGCATACCCTGGGTGTCGCGCAGGATTGTTGGAATGAATACCGAATTCCATCTTATTGTCCGGACGAAATTGGTAATGGACGAACCCTCGAGCCCAACCATCATGGTTAAAAAAACATCTCCACGCCCCAACCCTACCTGTCAAATTGAACCACTTTAGCAGTGTAAATTCTTTAAGTGGTGCAATCGCTGGAACGGTGACCCAAGCGTCTGTGCCATTGAGTTCAATAGCGTTGCCAAATTTTCCTTCTACCCACTTCGCGCCGCCAACAAGGTTGCCATCATTGCCATTGTCAGATGAATCTGCAGCGACTTTTCCATCTATTTCATCAAACAACCACGCACCGACAATAGTATCCGGATCAATTTCAGCTATGCTGAGTTGTACAAGCATGAAACATAAGGTTATAAAACTAATTGTTAAGCGTCCCATTTTGGTTCCTCCTTAAGTTGTCGGTTATAAATTTCTAAAAACTTGGTAAATCCACGAATTCGCTTGTATCGCAGATCGTCATAAAAATGTGTCGTCAACACTCTACACTTCGGTTCTATAACTTAAAATTATACCATCTTCCAGGGGAATGTCAACAGAATTTAATAGCGGTGTGTAAAAAACGAATTCTACATAATCTAACATCTCAGCGCGCATCGTCACGGTATCATCAGCTACGATTAACCCGCCCGAACGGATATTGGGCAACACTAATTCTAAATATCGCCTATACTCGCCTTTATCCGCATCAAGAAACACAAGATCAAAAATGGCATCACACTTTGGAATTTCGTCAAGTGCATTTCCGACCCGGACTTCAACAATATCGTCTAACTGAGCTTCTTTGAGATGTGCCTGTGCCTCAGCTGCACGTTTTGGGTCAAATTCCAATGTGATGAGCCTGCCGCCAGTTTCCTTCAGTGCAGCAGCAAGCCATATTGTGGAATATCCATTACTTGTCCCGACTTCAAGGACGTTTTGTGCCTGAATAGAACGGATGAGGATAGAAAGAAATTGTCCGTTTTCGGGTGCGATATTCGTATACTGTTTTGCGGTTCTTTCAGGCCGTTTTAAAATAGACAGGACTTACGCAATAATATCAGGACGGACGCATTCCCCTCGCTTGCGGGGGGTTAGGGGGACCAATAGGCAGAAATTGGAGTTTTTATCTCCCCGGACGCTATCGCTATGGGGGCCGCCCCCTAAATCCCTCTTATAGTAAATTATGTAAATAAGTTTACATATATTCTGTCCGAGCGATCTCCGAATCGCGACGAAACCACTAATAGTCGGGAATCGGAGTTCCCTCCTACAGCTGATATGTAAAGTTAATTGTAAAATCCACTATATCAGGGGAACTTTTTATCGTGAGCCGGAACCCTTCCCTCCATAAAATAACGACTAAAAATTCAAATTTTTTCCTCATGATGCACGTTTTTTGGTCAAACTTTCGTCAATTAGTACAGTGTCAACCGTTTCGCACTGTTTAATTTCCAAACTTAACATTTGATCGTGTCTTTTGGTGAATGCAAACACGATCTAATACCAGTTCTAACATATAATGTCTCTTTTTGTAGCACAAACTGTTAGTTTGTGTCCTGAAGAATAACTACCATAACAACCGTCCATGAGACAATAATTTATAGAAATGGTTAATTTGTTCAATAGGAGAAAGTTTCGTGGAAAGAGATGACGATGTTCAACTGATTCGCAGAATCTTATCGGGTGACGACGCTGCGTTTAACATTTTGGTTGAAAAATACCAAGAGAGCATTCATGCCCTTGCATGGCGGAAAATTCGAGATTTTCACTATGCGGAAGAGATTATGCAAGACACTTTCCTTAAAGCATATAAAAAACTTCCGACACTCAAGAATCACAATCAATTTGCTGGGTGGCTCCATGTCATCGCAAATCATCTTTGCATTGATTGGGTCCGAAAACAAAAGCCTGCAATGCAATCCTTGGAGGATACACGTTTGGAAGAGATCGAGGAATCCTCTTATACACAACACATCTCGGAACAGCGGATGACAGAGAGAACTGAGTATTGCCATGAGCTTGTCCAACAACTCTTGGAAAAATTGCCAGAAAACGAACGCGAGGTCGTAACACTCTACTATCTTGACGAAATGTCAACGAAAGAGATTGGTGAAGTCATGGGAGTGTCAGTAAATACAATTACGAGTCGACTCCAACGCGCACGAAAACGTTTACAAACTGATCAGGAACTCTTAGATCAAGAATTCTTTGGTCATTTACAATTATCAGATAATCTGAAGGAGAATATTATGAGTCAATTAGAGCAACTTCGCAACAAGTTCAATTCATTCATGGAACAGGTAAAATCTGATCCTGCATCAAGAGAGGATATTCTTAAAGAGGCATCCATCGAGATTGATGACGCGCTTAAGGGTGAAATTACACCTGAGTTGGCGCATCTTGTGGTTGATGATATATACCCACACATGGGTAAGCAGGGAATAGAAAAACGACTCTCTCTTCTACATAAGTTCTTGGATGACGCACCAGATAATAAAGAACGTTTTTGGGCACATCAAGAGTTAGCTTCAAGCCTTGCCTTTCTTGGAAGACACCGAGAATCAGTAGAGGAACAATTACAACTTTACCGATGGGCATGCAAAAATGACATTCCAGATAAGGATGTATTACATATTTTCTGTCCTAATCTTGAGAACCCAGCATCTTGGTCTGCAGAAGGTCGAATTGATGAATGGATTAAACTATATCGTGAGGCATCGGAACGTCTAAAAAAACCTGATATAAGTTATCTTGACCGCTGCGAATTTCTACAAATCGGTGCAGAAGTACTTCGAGCAAACGGAAAATCGGATGAGGCATTAATTGAACTCGAAAAGTTGGAAAAAACGAATACTAAACAGGATTGGAGACACTATTTTCGATTTTGGTTAATTGTGAAAACAAATCGTTTGCTACTGTATAACAGACGGAATGAATCGGAACGTTTTGATGAAATCATAACGGAACTCAAGAACTATATGGAAGGTGAGTATAAGAAATATAATGCGGGTCAACCGGTAAATACTGGTGATCTCATCTGGCTTTCTCACGACATTGGCTGTTGTCTGGTGTGGATAAATAAGTACAGTATAGCAAGAAGTTTTTTACAAGTCGCTTGTGATTTGGGAGGTGAGAATCACTATGGACACTTCATGCTCGCTGTAAGTATCTGGGCATCAGATAAGGACCGTGAGAAGACTCTACATCATCTCAAGATTGCTGAGGAAGATTATGCTGTAGCTTCCTATAATTTTCGTGATAGTTACTACTCATCTTTCGTTAATACACCCGAATTTTCGGATGTAAAGGATGATCCGGAGTTTCTGAAGGTCCTGGGGCAGAAGTAGGATAAATAGTCCCGTTACCTATACTTGCATTCGGTTAGGAGGGAAACCTTATCCGCCCAATTTACTTCTTGTAGGATCGACCTCCTGGTCGCGACCGGGAGGTCGATCCTACAGAAGAATTGTCCTCTGCACTCAACCCGAGATTCAGATAACTCATTTTTGTGTCAAAGGGGCGCAAAACTGGAAGTTCACGGGATAAAATATTGGCTAATTAACAGTATTTTTCACTTGTAGCACAATCTGTATGAAGTTTAAATAAATATTTCGGTAAGGGGGCGAGGTTTGGAAACCTCGCCAGCAGTAGGTGTACATCTCTGCTGGTGAGGTTTCCTAACCCCACCAAATTACCCAATTTATTTTTTAATCTTCATTTAGATTGGGCATATTAGGGCGCAAACTGACAGTTTGCGCTACAAAAACGGTGTTCGCCTGTCTAAAATCTTGCAATAGCAACTTGAGTTATGGGAGAAGAATAGAATGAATTTCAAAAATCTTGTTAACATTTGCTATGGCTTACTCTTATGTTTTGTGGTTTCTACATCAATAACAATTAGCGAAGGAGAAGAAATGAATCCTTTGACACTTGAAGATTTGCTCAAATTTAACACATTTGTTGGGCGCGTTCCCATTGATATTACCTCCGATGGAAACTGGATTGCCTACAACACGCAGAACCGTGAACAGTATGAAGGTGGAGGCGGAGACTCATTTTATTCTAAAACAGGTGTGATGATTAAAATGGCGTACGCGACGGTTTGGGTGACAAATACGCGTACGGGAGAACACCATAATTTAACCCCGGATTGGGGTTCAAGTTGGGCACCAAGATGGTCCCCTGATGGAACGCGTCTTGCGTTTTATTCAGATCGGATGGGTAAGCCGCATCTATATGTCTGGAACCGAGAAACTGACGATATGCAGGAGTTTGCATCGGTAACCGTTCGGACGTTCTTTGGCTTTGAGGTGCCGAAATGGACACCAGATGGACGTTATGTTCTTTTCAAATCCATTTCCGCGATAGATACATCCATCAAAGAGGAATCTGTGGAAGACAAATCTGAAATTTCGCCTAAACCTTCCTTTGTTGAAATTTGGGACTGGCCCAAAAAACAATCTCAAAAACGGGAAGAGGAGTCAATACAGGAAAACGAACAACCTAAAGAAAAAAACGAGGAAGAGGGAATCGAGACTTGGCTATTGCTGATACTAAAACCGGCAAAACACTGCCGTTAATGAAGGGATATAACATTAGAAATTTCGATATAGATCCCAATGGTGAACGTGTAGCTATCACGGTTGATGTAGGTACACAGGGATATGATCTCTATGTTCTACCTCTTCCAAAAGAACTACACGAGGCTTCATCCGCGGAAACTGAGCCGCTTGTCAGGGCAATTCCTCTCGGAGACGGAATTACTGTTAGTTGGTCGCCGGATTCAAAATATGTTGCCTGGGTAACGGTAAGTAAAGGAGGTGAGTTCGCATCAGGGAAGGCTTATGTTGTTAACGTAGAGACAAGTATGGTCCGTAATCTTACAGACAGTCTTGACGATTACCTTGGAAATCCGTATCGACCACCGTTGTGGATAGGAGAAAGCGATGCACTTCTTTGCGTTAATGGGTATGTATGGAAAGTGCCTCTTAACGGTGACGCGGTACAAAATTTGACGGAAAATTTTGGTTCTTTTGCTAATGTATTTTATCCAGGCGAAGGGTATACACCTTGGACGGTAGACGGTACCATGATACTAACGACTTATGACGATGGTTTCTATTGTCTGAGTCTTACGGATAACACAATGACACTTCTGCACAAAGACGAACATCGGAATGTTCAGGCGGGCCGCTTTCGTCAAGATGTGGCAGAGGAAACCGGAGAATGCGTTTACGTTGTTGAGAGCAATCAAGAACCACCGAATATCTGGATGAGCGATGCTACTTTTGAATCCCCGCGGCAAATTACAGATATCAATCCACACTTAAAGGCAATTGACTTTGGCACAGGCGAACTTATTGAGTGGACACTTGAGGATGGGCGAAAGGTAAAAGGTGCCCTCGTGCTACCGCCTGAGGCATCTGAGGAAAATCCAGTACCGATGATTGTAAGCGTCTACGCAGGCAGTTTCAGGTTACATTCCTTCAACAGGTTTGCTTTCGGGGAGAACGTAGGAGGTGCCCATCCAGGTATGTTTGTCTCACGAGGCTATGCACTTTTCTTGCCCGACTTCCCCGTCCCGAAGATTGAGCCGTCTAAGCAGTTTGCTAATGTAATTCTTCCAGGAATTGATGCAGCAATTGGGACTAAAAAGGTAGATGCGGAACGGTTGGGTGTCATCGGTCACAGTTTCGGTGGATATACCGTGAATGTTCTTATCACACAAACGACGCGATTTAAAGCGGCAGTTGCTTCTGCAGCTATGGGTAACTTAATCAGTGGATACCTTGGTAGTGGACTTGGTACCGGTTGGTACGAGACTGGACAGGCCGGGATGGGTGGACCCCTATGGGAATTTCCGCAGCGCTATATTGATGGCTCACCAGTCTTCCATCTGGATAAGGTTGAAACGCCTTTGCTTCTGATTCACGGAGATCAAGATTTCATCCCCTTTGAACAGGCGCAGGAAATGTTCATTGGGCTTGCAAATCTTGAGAAAGAGGTTGTGTTGTTGAAATACAAAGAGGCAGACCATTGGCAGGGCTTCTGGTCAAACGAAAAACTTGCCGATTATTGGGAGCGCGTACTAAACTGGTTTGACGAATATCTAAAATCGGAGAAAACTAATTAATGAAACTACAAAAAACTTATGCGATAGTGTTGCTTATTACACTATCGCTTATTTTAATGGTAAACGGACAGAACATAGCGGCACAAAACATACAAACCGTTAAAAAAGAACTCCCCGCAGTCAAAACCGAACAACCACCTACCATTGATGGTATTCTTAATGACGCATGCTGGCAAGACGCACCAAAAGCCGTTGGCTTTACCGACCAACGCACCGAAAAACCTGCCAAGAATCAATCTGTCGGTAGGGTTGTTTATACCGACGAAGCTATCTACGTTGGACTTCACCTCTACGATGAAATACCCGATAAAATCGTGGCGCGTCAAACCAAAGATCAAACCGGCATCGGTGGAGAAGACTGGGTTTCTTTCACTATCGATCCATTCCACACACACCAATATTCTGATAGGAATTTCTTCATTGTAAATCCACTCGGCACGAAATTCGCACATCTTGCCACAGGACGTGCTGCAAAAAGCGAATGGATCGGACTTTGGAAAGCTGCAGCACAGATTGTCCAAGACGGATGGGTCGTAGAGATGGAAATTCCATGGCAGATACTGGACTACCCCAACACAACAGAACCTATTCGGATGGGTATAAATCTTGACAGATTTCAACAACGCACAGGCGAACGTTCATGGTGGTGTAATCTTGGCGTTCAAGAATTCCGAGAAAACGATGGACATTGGATTGATGTGTTACCTCCGCCGCGAAAACGTGACCTAAAATTCTTACCCTACCTGATTAGCGGCATTAGTGAAACAGAAACCGATGTAGGAGCAACCTCCCGGTCGCGCCGAGAATATACTGCCCGCGCAGGAGCAGACCTACGCTATGAAGTTACGCCACAACTGCGCCTCATCGGCACAGCCAACCCAGATTTTGATAACATTGAACAATCTGTTGAAGGTATTGATTTTTCTTACAGTGAACGCTATGTAAGTGATCGGCGTCCGTTCTTTTCTGAAGGTGGGAATGTCTACAATCTTGGTAATCTTTTCTATTCGCGTAGGATAATGGATATGGACGGAGGGCTTAAACTCTTTGGAAAAGTAGCAAAAAACACATCAGTCGGCACATTAGGCACCTATCACCGGAACAACCAGAACTTTATCCTACGCGCAAAACAATCCTTGACAGCAACTTCTCACATCATCGCGGGGTTCCTAACGCACCATCGTCCCGATACAGATACAAACAGTATAGGACACCTTTCAGGTAGCGTTAGACACGGTAAGCTTTCGGCCGAATCAAGTTTCACCCAAAGTTGGGAAGGGGAATCAGATGGAAGAAAAGGAGATGCATACATAAAATACAATGGTTCGCTTTTTCAATCAACGTTATTTGGGTATTTTGTGGATCCAGATTTCGTAAATAACCTCGGCTATCAACCGTTCACCAGCCTCCGTGGGGGTGGCGTAGAGGGAATTATCTCAAACGAATGGCGGCAGGGCTTAATCCGTAGTATTTTCGTTGGAGCGAATTTCATAGCTGCTAACAATTACGATGGTGAACTATTTCAGCAAGATGTCTCTGTCTTTTCAAATCTCTCAACACATAGTGATTACGGGCTTTCTATTAATTGGTATGGTGGACGATTTCAAGAATTCACTGATAGTGTCTTTAGCATCAGATTAAGAGCACGTACATCAGATCAGTTCAACAATGTCAATGTTAGCTATAACTGGGGAGAACAAGCAGATAAGCGGCTTCATCGCGTCAGTGGAAATCTGAATCTCCGTGCTTACGGCTTTACTGCAGGTCTCTCCTCCAATATTCAATGGCATTTTGAAAGACGCTATCAGCATATCCTAACCCTCGGCTACGATTTCAGTCCCGCCTTAAGCCTCGGTAGCCGTTTAATTTGGCAGATAGAAGGATTTAATATCTACTTCGCGTTGCGCCGTTCCGGGTATGCTGGCACAGACTTTTTTATCATCCTCGGAGATCCAAACGCATCCAAATTCAAAGAACGTCTGGTAGCAAAAGTTATCCGGGCATTTTAGGGTTTTCACGGATATCCGTGTGTTGTTCATAAACGGGTTAATTATTTCTGCTACCTCTCATGTTATAATATATGACGTGAGAGGTGTTTTATTTTAATGACAAATATACAAACAGAACGTTGTAAGCTCGTAATAAATAAGGTTAAAAAATATAGATCGCTAAACATCTTTTAGAAAATAAACCCTTATGTTCAGGAGGCAAATCTTATGAAAAGTCTGTGGAGACCGGACTTCGTTAGCAAGTTTGTGTTGACTTTGCTGATATTCGTATCCGTTTGCTCAGTAGTAGCACAGGATACCAAAGCCAAAAAGGGGACAGAGATGGAAAAAAACAGAATTCAGATTTACAAAGAAAACCCGCGTTACTGGCAGTATAAAGGTGAACCGATTCTCCTAATCGGCGGTTCAGTTGAAGATAACCTATTTCAAATACCGAATCTCAAAGAGCATCTTGAACTGCTAAAGTCAGTTGGCGGTAACTATGTGCGGTCTACGATGGGGTGGAATGATGAAGGCGATATACCACCTTTTAAAAAAGTCGGCGACAAATATGACTTAAATCAATGGAATGAAGAATTTTGGACACGTTTCCGCAACTTCATCACTTGGACTCATGAGATGGATATTATTGTCCAGATAGAAGTATGGGCAACTTTCACCTATTACCGAGATAATTGGGATGTCAACCCCTACAATCCAAAAAATAATAGCAATTACACCGCAGAAGAAACGGGATTACCGACTGTTGTCAAAGACCATCCTGTTGCAACGGGGAATAACTTTTTTTGGTCTGTTCCGAAAGAGCGCAATCAGCAGAACGTCTTAAAATATCAGGAAATGTTTGTAGATAAACTGCTCTCAGAGACACTTCCTTATGGACATATACTCTACTGTATGGACAATGAGACAGCCGTCACGGCTGCATGGGGTGAATATTGGGCAACGTATATCCAGAAAAAAGCAAAGGAAGCAGGCCGTGTCGCCGAAACGACTGAGATGTGGGATCCGTGGGATTTGTCCGATGAGAAACATAGAGCCACTTTTGACCATCCCGAAACCTATTCGTTTTGTGATATATCACAAAATAATCATCAGAAACGGCAGCGGCATTGGGATAACGCCCAGAAAATTCGAGCGAACCTCTCACCGATCCGTCCCATCAATAATATTAAGATTTACGGTGCTGATGGTGGGCGATTCGGCAGTACGCGAGATGGATTAGAGCGATTTTGGCGAAACATTTTTGGCGGGTTTGCATCAGCGCGGTTCCACCGTCCGGATAGCGGCGTTGGCTTGAGCAAAATCGCACAGGCACACCTTAAGAGTATGCGCGCTGTCACAGATGAGATAGACGTTTTTACATGCGAACCACATAACGATCTACTTTCCAACAGAGAAGAAAACGAAGCATACACCTTTGCAAATCCGGGAAAGGAATATGCAGTCTATTTTCCAAAAGGTGGCTCGGTTGATCTCAATTTAAGTCTTGGCAAAAACGCAGATGCGAAAACGGTAAAAGTCAGATGGTTGAATATCAACAAAAGCGAATGGAAAAAAGAAGAGGAAATCCCCTTTAGTGATAGCATAACATTAGTCGCAGAGACCGAAGAGCATTGGGCAGTTTTGGTTCAAGTAAAATAAGATGTATTCATATTTCAGGGGTAACCTTATGAAAAATATGTGGCGACTACACTTAGTTATCAACAAATTCGTGTTGGTTTTACTTATATGCATGTTCGTTTGCTCAGCAGTAGCATGGGATACCAAAGCCAAAAAGGATACACAGATGGAAAAAAACAGAATCCAGATTTACAAAGAAAATCCGCGTTACTGGCAATATAAAGGCAAACCCGTTCTGCTAATAGGCGGTTCTGTTGATGACAATCTGTTTCAGATACCGAATCTCAAAGAGCATCTTGAGTTATTGAAGTCTGTCGGAGGAAACTATGTTAGGTCTACGATGGGATGGACTGAGGCAGTCGATGTGCCGCCCTTCAAAAAAGTTGGTGATCTGTATGACTTAAATCAGTGGAACAATGAATTCTGGACGCGTTTTCGTAACTTCATCACTTGGACACACGAGATGAATATTATCGTCCAGATTGAAGTGTGGGCAACTTTCAACTATTATAGAGATTACTGGGATGTCAATCCCTTCAATCCAAAAAATAATAGCAATTATACCGCTGAGGAAACAGGATTACCCACCGTCGTCAATAGCCATCCAAGCGCAGCGAAAAATAACTTTTTCCGGTCTGTGCCGAAAAAGAATAATCAGGAAATCGTCCTAAAATATCAACAAAAATATGTGGATAAACTGCTCTCAGAGACACTTTCTTATGGACACATACTCTACTGTATGGACAATGAGACAGCCGTTACACCTGCGTGGGGTGAATATTGGTCAACGTATATCAAAAAACGGGCAGCCGAAGCTGGACGCGGCGTTGAAACAACTGAGAGTTGGAATCCTTGGGAATTGTACCATGAACAACACCGAAATACAAAAGAGCATCCAGAAATATATTCGTTTTGTGATATATCACAGAATAACATGCAGAAGCAGCAGACACATTGGGACAATGCTCAGAGATATCGGGCAGAACTTTTACCGATCCGTCCCATGAATAATGTTAAGATTTACGGTGCCGATACTGGGAAATACGGTACGACGCGAAACGGGTTGGAACGGTTCTGGCGAAATATCTTTGGTGGATTGGCATCAGCACGGTTCCATCGTCCACCTAACGGACTCGGTTTGACCGAAACTGCACAAGCGAGCATCAAGAGTATGCGAATGATAACAGACGAGATGGACGTTTTTACATGCGAACCTCACAATGACCTGCTTTCTAACAGAGAAGAAAACGGAGCGTACGCCTTCGCAAATCCCGGAAAGGAATACGCAGTCTATTTTCCAAAAGGTGGCTCAGTTGATCTCAATTTGAGTATCGGTAAAAACACAGATGCCAAAACGGTAACAATTAAATCGCTAAATATCCGCAAAAGTGAATGGACTGCGGAACAGGAAACCTCCTTCAGTGATAGCATGGCATTAGTCGTAGAGACCGAAGAGCATTGGGCAGTTTTGATCCAAATAAAATAAAGTTGAAGTTGAGAAAATGTGTCAAATTTTTTGCATTAACACAAATCTTGTAGTATAATTTATAGCGTTGCTTAAGGGGGAAATCAGTACTAACACCGTTTTCACAATATCGGGGCAATCGCCATGCTTAAACGACGGTTAGACCAATTCAAACATGAAAATATCGGAATGTTTGATCTTGCTTCTATCGGGATAACGCTTGCACTCGCAATTACTATCGGTTATTTCGGAGGCAAGTGGATTGGCGGGAAATTAGGCCACGCAGAAATCGGATCATACATCGGGTTTGTGCTTGGAGTCGCTGCCGGATTCATGGAGATGTTTCGGTCAATAGCGCGATGGAATAGAAAAATGGAACGCATGGAAAAACAACACCGTGATGAAGCACAACAAGCACAAGAAGGTGAAGGAGAGTAACGCCTAAAGTAATGGGGACAGAGGTTTTTTTGCGTCCGTAAATCGTCGTTGTTTGACAAAGGAGCCGCTCATGAAGAGTGCCGTTTTGGAACCTCAAGACTGGTATATCCGACACGTCTATCTCTTTACAATCGGTCTCACCGTAGCTGTTATCGTGGAAGCAGTGATAACAGGCGAAGCTTCTATGCTTTCTTCTACGATTCCGATTTTTCTCATTAGAATTACTATCGGGTTTAGTCTATGCTGGTCTATTGAACTTGCAGTTCGGAGATTTATTTTAACTGGAAAAACGAAGCAAACAAAGTCCTTGCGGGGTATCATCTTTCTCAGTAGGTATACAATCTCTGGCGGCCTACTCTATTTTCTATTTGCTTCAATTGATATCATATTCGCGATCATAAGTTGCATCGCTTATTATTTCGTAAGCGGGGAGAGCAGTAGCAAGTTAGGTGATGCGAAAAGAATAACAGAAGAAAATATGGTCAACATCGCTTCGGGTTGTCTAATAGTTGTTCTCGCTTTTTGTGTCGGTTATTTCGGGGGTAGGTGGATCGGAAGATATTTCGGCAACGCAGAAATCGGATCTTATGTCGGGTTGGCTCTCGGCTTCGTTGCTGCGTTTGTGCTGGGGCATCGAATGCAAAAACAACGGAGTGAAGCTGCGCAACAAGCACAAGACATGAAAAAGGATAACCTATTGAGACTCAGCAACGATTCTTCGTTACTTTGACAAAGGAGTCACTTAAATGGGGCCCACACTTGAATTTGGTGACCGGTTTATTCGACAAGTTTATATCTTAACAATTTGCCTCACCGTTGTAATTGGTGCTGTATTGTTAGGTTTCAAACGTCCCGCACTCCCAAGTTTTCTAATCGGCAGTGCCATTGGTCTGAGTATGTTCTGGTCAATCGAATTCGTAATTCGGAGGTTGATTCGTCCGGGAAAGACACAGAAAACAAAGTACTTGCTCGGCTTTATCGCTCTCGGTAAATATACTGTACTCGGTGTGCTACTCTTTTTCCTGTTTAAAATGGAATGGTTGAATATTTACGCGTTCGGCGGCGGAATTGTTTTAGTTCAAGGTGCTATCATTATCAAAGCAATCGGGTTGATGATAAATGTTCTTAGAAAAAAAGATCCTGATCAACCATAAAGTGGATGAAGTAATCCCAAATTTAAGAAATATAAAAAATAAAATATGAAAAAAATATCGTTTATCTGTTTGGTTGTCGGACTCACTTTGATTATTGTAGTAGCTGGGAGTTTCGCAGCCGACAATGGCCACCGTAGTTTGCTCTCTCCGATTTCAAAGTTGTTACCGGATAACATCATTCCTGAACCGACTCGGTGGCATCAACCGGATCTAATTCCCAATACATACTTTGCTGTTGTCGTCTTAACACTGTTTTTTGTCTTCGTCACCCGGAAGTTGAAACGGGTCCCTGAAGGAAAAGGACAAACTCTGTTAGAGGTATTTGTAGGCGGTATCACGGACTTCTTCGGCGGTATTTTAGGCGACCACGGCAAAAAATATGTCCCATTCGTTGGATCCCTCTTCATCTTCATTCTCTTCCTGAACTTTCTTGGAATCATTCCGGGGCTTCAACCCCCGACAGCAGATTTGAACACAACGCTTGCCCTCGGCATAACGGCTGTATTAGGTGTTCAAATTATTGCTATTAAAGAACTTGGGATAGGAGGCTATCTGAGACATTTAGCTGGTGATCCTCCGTTGTTAGGGATTTTGATGTTCCCACTTGAAGTTATAGCGCAGTTATCGCGTGCGGGTTCACTTGCTGTGCGGCTTTTCGGAAATATTTTTGGTGAAAAATCGGTTGTTATTGAACTCACAGCTCTGGGGATTGTTACCATAGGATCATTTTTTCTCCCAATACCAGTTCAGATACCAATGCTGTTCTTTGGATTGTTTGCTGGCTTTTTGCAGGCATTCGTTTTTACAATATTAACATCTATCTATATCGTGCTGTTCATTGAACACGACGAAGAAGCGCATGAAGCGCATCATTAATTTTCTATGGGTCAAGTGTTAACTTGCCCCTATCCGTCCAAGGAGGACATTTCATGATTTATTTAGCAGTGTTAGCGTTTGGTGTAACTTTAGGGTTGCCGATCGCTGTTATTTTTGCCTCAACGGCGCAAGGAAAGGCAACAAGTACTGCTCTTGAAGGTATTGCGCGTCAACCTGAGTCATCTGGAAAAATTCAGACCGCGATGATTATCGGTTTGGCACTCATTGAATCGCTTGTTATTTACGCACTATTAATGTTCTTTATTCTGCAAGCAAAACTTCCAGCAGATGAAATGCTGAGAGGAATGATTGATGCCGATGCAGGAAATGCTCCGGTTGAACAGGTGCAGGAAGACACCGCTAAAGCTAACGGTGTTGAAATGGAAGATGCAGGCGAAAACGAATAAACGTAACCTCCAACATATTGGGGCATCCCAAAATTGCCCGTAAATGTCAATTGAGTGCCTGATTTTCTTGTTGGAGGGCTTTGGAAGCCCGATTTTTTGAAACCTAATCCGTTAAATCGGGGTTAGAAACCCCTCCAACAATAGGATATATCCTTAAATTGACACCTATGAGGCATCCGAAAGAAATGCCCAAAAAAGTTGGGACCTATTAGCGAGTCCAGAAACTCATGAGAAAAAAGATATATGCATGTTGTCTCATTTTAATGGGAATGTGTCTCACCAGTGTATTCGCCGCGGATCCTCCCGCAGAAGGTGGACTTTTAGACTTGCTTGGGATTGATTCGAAGACGATCATCATGCAAGTCATCGGTTTCCTTGTTGTACTCTTAGTGCTTTGGAAGTTCGTTTTCGGCAAGGTAGGCGGGCTTTTAGAGGAACGCCGAACTGAAATCGTGACCCAGTTGGAACAATTGAAAACAGACCGAGAAGAATTGGACCAACTCACCGCTGAAACACGACAACGTTTAGGCGACATTGAAAACGAGTCGCAAGCTAAAATCCAAGCTGCGATTGAGCAGGGAAACACAGAACGACAGCAAATCGTTGCACAAGCGCGGCAAGAGGCTGAAGATGAGATCGCAAGAGCACGTGCTGAAATTCAACGTGAAAAAGATGAGGCTATCTCTGAACTGCGGGGTGTTATTGCTGAACTCGCGATTGATGCAGCCGGTAAAATCATCAGTGCGGAACTCACACCAGAGAGACACCAAAATATTATTGATGCGTCCATTAGTAGGTTGTCAGTGGAATAGTAATCAGTAATCAGTGCTGTAGCACAATCTGTATGAAGATTAAGTAATTAAATCGGTAATTTTTCATTATGTATATTCAGAACATTTTAAGTGCTCTTCAGTCCCGTAGGGACGATATGTGTCCGCCAACGACATATTTTGGACATATCGTCCCTACGGGACTAAAGAGGAGTTGTTCAACGTTTTCTATAAACATATCGTCCCTACGGGACTAAGGAAAATACCGAAATATTTATTTAATCTTCATCAAAACGCGCTTACAGGGTTTAATGGAAATGAGTATTACCGGATTAATCTTCATTTTAGATTGTGCCTGTCTAAAATTTATAGGTAGCAATCTGAGTTAACTGACGACTGAAAACTATTATAGGCAAAGACGAACTATGAGAGATATTCGGGTCGCAAAACCTTATGCTCGTGCCTTATACGAGGCGGCTGTTGAACAAGAAGTGCTGCCATCTATTACCGCTGATATTGATAAGCTGCGGGAACTGCTTGAACAGTCAGAGGAATTGACACAATTTATTAATTCACCTCTGCTGACCCCACAAATTAAAAGCGACACGTTTCAGCAACTATTTTCCGACGGTATGCATCCGCTGATGATTAATTTCTTCAAACTTCTTGCATTAAAGCAACGTGAACGTTATCTTGTCGCAATAATGGATGTTTTTTCTGCAATTGTTGATGAAGCTGCTGGCAGGGTTGTCGCAAAAGTAACGACAGCAGTGCCGATTACGCAAAATCAAGAGCAACAGCTTGTCCAACAATTAAGCGCATATTCGGGAAAACAGGTGCGGTTGGAAACCGAAACTGATGAGCAGATTCAAGGTGGGTTTGTTGTGCAATTAGGCGACACCGTTTTTGATGCAAGTGTCACGACACAACTCCAACGTTTGAAACGACAACTCGCAAAAGGGTAAAATATATACAATCCCTTGTAGGTTGGGTAGAACGGATCAGAGAAAGAGAGTGATGATACCCAACATATCTGGAAATTACATACCTACACATTCCAGCGAGGTGGTAGTGAAACTCGTGTATGTAGCCGACGGCGAAACCGAAACGGTAGACTACACATTCCAGCGAGGTGGTAGTGAAACCCAACAAGGAACTTACAAAGTCGGGTTTCGCTGCGCTCTACCCGACCTACGACATATCTATTAGCAGAAGTGATTAACACGAAATTTGCAGGTTTCCCTTATGAATGTAGACAATTACCACTCCATAGAGGATTGAAAATATGGCAAGAGAAGTCCGACCGGACGAAATATCTAATATACTAAAACAGCAGCTGCAACAGTTTGAACAGGACGTAGATGTCTACGACTCTGGCACTGTGCTGGAGGTAGGCGACGGTATCGCACGGGTGCATGGGCTTGCCAACGCAATGGCGAGCGAAATGATTGAATTCCCGAACGATATTTACGGCATCGCTTTTAACCTTGAAGAAGACAACGTCGGTTGTGTGCTGTTCGGTGAAGACCAACTTATACATGAAGGCGATACCGTAAAACGCACAAATAGGCTGCCTGAAGTGCCTGTCGGTGAGGCACTCCTCGGACGGATCGTTGATGCACTCGGACAACCCATTGATGGCTTGGGAGATATTCACACAGAACATAGACTCCCTGTGGAACAGAAAGGGTTAGGTATCGTTCAACGGCAACCTGTCAGTGAACCACTTTACACAGGCTTAAAAGCTATTGATAGTTTAACACCAATCGGTAGAGGACAGCGGGAACTCATTATCGGTGACCGCAGAACTGGTAAAACTGCAATCGCAATAGATGCAATCCTCAGCCAGAAGAACACAGATGTTTATTGCTTTTATGTTGCTATCGGTCAAAAGGGTTCTACGCTGGCGCAAGTTGCGAATACCCTTCGTGAACATAATGCGATGGAATATACCACCATCGTCTCAGCACCTGCAAGTGCGCCGTCACCGCTGCAATATCTTGCTCCCTACTCTGGCACTTCAATGGCGGAATACTTCTGCCATAACGGCAAACACGCGCTTATCATCTACGATGATCTGACAAAACATGCGTGGGCATACCGCCAAATGTCACTGCTTTCACGCAGACCGCCGGGGCGTGAAGCATATCCTGGTGATGTGTTCTATCTACATTCACGCCTATTAGAACGGGCTGCGAAACTTAGCGACGAGTTGGGAGGCGGTTCACTCACCGCGCTACCGATTATTGAAATCTTTGAAGGTGATTTGACGACCTATATTCCGACAAACGTTATCTCAATCACTGATGGGCAGATATACTTAACAACGGATCTATTCAATCAAGGTGTGAGACCCGCTATTGATGTTGGTACGTCTGTTTCGCGTGTTGGAGGTGATGCGCAGGTCAAAGCAATGAAATCGGACGAAGTTGCAGGCACACTAAAACTTGATCTTGCAAGTTTCCGAGAAGTTGCTGCCTTTGCACAATTCGGATCGGATCTGGATGCATTAACACAATCTCTGCTCTTACGCGGCACGAGGCTTGTAGAATTGCTGAAACAACCGCAATATCAACCGATGCCTGTTGAAAGAGAAGTTGCCTCTATCTTCTGCGGTACAAACGGCTATTTAGATGATGTTCCTGAATCAGAAGTTGCACGGTTTGAATCTGAATTCCTGCAGTCCCTTGACAGGAATCATGCAGAACTCCTTTCAGAAATCGCAGAAACCGGTCTGTTGAGTGATGAATTGCTTGAAACCTTGCACGCCGCAGCAAAGGCATTCAAGGAAAATTGGAGTGATACACCGCCAGCGCATCCGCAAATTGAGGAAGTGCCAGCAGCAGAGGACACAGGCACAGAAACACCGACAGAAGGTGAATAACCATGGCAACGTTACGAGAAATTCGGTGCCGTATCGCCAGCATTAAAAACATTGAGTTTTCAGGAAGTTTTAAAAATGTGAGTTTAGTTCGCTTCCGATCTGAAATAAGGACAATAAAATGGTAAAGACCATTGATGAGAAAGTCAATACCGTTTTAACGCAAAATACTTTCTGGTTTCAGGATAGAGAGTTTGAGGAAAAGTACGAAGCGAATATTACTGTTCTGAAAGAAACCTTACTTGTGTTGAGAAATGAGATTCAAAATCAAGGTCTGACCAAGAAATTACTTGAAGACTTACTTTTGAAAAAAGCAAACGGGTTAAAGGTTTTGCTGACACTCACAGGATTATCCAACGAATCCTTTAAGCGGTTAGTTAGTTTTATTAGGGTCGTTGATGATGCGGAACTTTCAAAATTCTCTTTTAGAGATCAATGGATAGAAGAATCAGAATTAGAAAGCCTTGATATAAGAGAGTGGTCTGATTCAAAAATCGAAAGTAAAATTCGGGAGAATGTATATTTTAGAAAAGGTATTGTCAACCTTTTTTATGAAGGTTCAACTATTCCTTTGCTATCTAAAACTCTCCCACTGTTTGAGTTAAAAAAGTTAAGCTGTTCTAAACTGAAATTTGACATTGAAGCAATGATTGATACTTTGATCCGCTATAAAGAAAAAGGCTCTTATTCGGGCAAAATGAAAAATAATCCAGAAGTCACTATCGGTAAACTCTTAGACGACATAGAAATTAGTTTTGAGAGCGGCGACCTAAATAAACTGAAAGAACACGCTCCAACCGAGAAACGTACAATGGATTTTATCATTCCCAATCAAGAAAATCCCCAAATTATTATTGAGTCATCATATTTGACAACGACTTCTTCAGGCCAAGGCGACAAAGCGAAAACTGAGAATCACATTAGACACTTACTTAAAGAACATTACCCTAACGCGCGCTTTTGGGGATTTGTTGACGGTATCGGGTGGTATGTTCGGAAAAACGATTTGCGAAGAATGGTTGAAGCGTTTGAAGATGTTTTCACTTTGGAAGAATCGGAACTTAAACGTTTCCAACAATCGTTAATTGCCGTTTTAAAATAACAGAACGTTAATAATCCCTCATGATTTATTTAAGGTGTACTATGGACAAATTTATCAACAAAATCATTCACGGCGATTGTATAGAGGTTATGCAGCAAATTCCTTCAGATAGCATTGATGTTACATTTGCTGATCCGCCTTTTAATCTGAAAAAAAATTACGGGAATTACAAGGACGAAAAGAATACAGACGATTATCTCAGTTGGTGTAAACAGTGGATCCTTGAAATGATAAGAATAACAAAACCGAGTGGATCCATTTTTCTTCACAATATCCCTAAATGGCTTACCTATTATGCTGAGTTTCTAAACGAAGTTGCAGATTTTCGCCATTGGATCGCATGGGACGCGCCAACTGCACCTATGGGCAAAACTTTGCAACCCTCGCACTATGGCATTTTGTTTTATGCAAAGAATCAACAGGAAAACAAATTTTATGAAATTCGGTATCCACATAAGCGATGTCGCAAATGTGGATACTTGTTAAAAGACTACGGTGGAAAAAAGAAAATTCTACACCCTTTTGGACCGCTTGTTTCTGATATATGGTCGGATATTCACCGCATTCGTCATAATAAACATAGAGACCCACATCCATGCCAACTTCCAGTACATCTTTTAGAACGTATTCTTTTAATGAGCACAGACGAAGGGGATGTCGTTTTAGATCCATTTATGGGGACAGGCACAACCGCCGTTGCTGCCGCAAGATTGGGAAGGAACGTTATCGGCATAGATATCGATCCTCAATATGTCCAAATTACTAAAAAGAAATTAGCACAGGAATCCCCAAACTCTAAAATTGAGGATATTTGGGTAAGTTTTTATCTCGGTGAAATTGTTACAATTGTTGATAAAGATTGGGAACTGTTGAAGTCGTCCTTTGTGATACCAGAAGATATGAAGTGTATTGACTTCAAAAAAATCAAAACTAATGGCGGAGTCATTACCACGGCACCGCAGACCCGTCAACTTTCTTTAGATCTTAAAGAGGAAAAATGTGACTGTTATTAAAGGAAAATTGGAGGGACACACCACCATACCAACCACAAACCGAGGAAGTGCAAACTGAAGAAACAGAAGAAGCACCCACAGAAGGTGAATAACCATGGCAACGTTACGAGAAATTCGGCGCCGTATCGCCAGTATTAAAAACATTGAGCAGGTTACAGATGCAATGCGCGTCGTTGCTGCAGCGCGGCTACGTCGTGCCCAAGAAAATATCACTGCAACGCGTCCCTACGCGGATAAACTCAACACTATCCTCGGACACCTCATCTCACAGATGGACGTTGAGGCAGAGGCGTTGACACATCCACTGCTTGAAGAACGTGAGGTCCAACATGTCTGTATCATCTCCGTTTCTGGCGATCGCGGGTTATGTGGTAGTTTTAACAGCAACGTCATCCGAACAACCACAGAACGTATACAACATTACCAAGATAGTGGTGCTGATGTGACGCTTATCTGCATCGGTAGACGCACACAAGAACATTTTGACAGACGCGGCTACGACATTACAGATTCGTATATTAATATCTTCCGCCAACTTGAATTCCAAACGGCAGTTGACGTTGTCCACGAATTTGAACATCTTTATATTGACAAACAGATTGACAAGGTTGAGGTTATCTACAATAACTTCAAATCTGCTATTCTCCAAACGGTGCTTGTTGAACAACTGCTCCCATTAGAACCGATAGAACCCGAAGGCGATATGCTTTTTTTAGACTATACTTATGAACCGGGACAGGTGGAACTCTTTGAAATGTTGCTCGGTAAACATCTGAACATGCAAATGTGGAAGGTGCTTTTAGATTCAAACGCAGCAGAACAAGCAGCGAGAATGGCAGCAATGGAAAACGCTACGCAAAAGGCGAAGGAACTCATTGACGAATTAGTCTTACAACGCAACAGGGCACGTCAAACACAGATTACAACGGAAATATCGGAAATTGTCAGTGGCGCAGCGGCATTGGAAGGTTAAAGGTAGTAGGCACGTTCCACGTGCCGTAACCAATAAAAAGGAATCTCTCATGAACCAAGGAAAAATATTAGAAGTTGTCGGCGCACGGGTAGACATAGATTTTTCGGAAAGCAAATTGCCGGATATCCTAAACGCTGTTAAAGTTCAACGTTACGACGGAAGCGAGTTGGTACTTGAAGTTCAGCAGCACTTAGGCGAAAATCGTGTGCGTGCAGTCGCTATGGACACAACCGATGGATTAGTGCGCGGCACACTCGCAACAGATACAGGCGGTCCTATTACCGTTCCTGTCGGGGATGCAGTGCTCGGGCGCGTTTTTGACGTTACAGGGCAACCCATCGATGAAAGAGGCGATGTCGGTGAATCCGAAAGATACTCTATTCACAGACCGCCACCACCACAAGCAGAACTCACCACAGTTGCCGAAATGTTAGAAACAGGCATCAAAGTTATTGACCTGATTCAACCTGTTGTTCGGGGTGGAAAGGTCGGTTTCTTCGGTGGTGCTGGTGTCGGCAAAACCGTTTTGGTCGCTGAACTGATTTATAACATCGCCACACAACACGGCGGTTATTCCGTTTTCTGTGGTGTCGGTGAACGCACACGCGAAGGTAATCAGTTCTGGCTTGAACTTGACGAATACGGTGTGATTGACAAAACAGCAATGGTGTTCGGACAGATGAACGAACCGCCGGGCGCGCGTCTCCGCGTTGGGCTTGCAGGTCTCTCTATGGCTGAATACTTCCGTGACCAGCAGGGACAAGATGTCCTCATCTTTATTGATAACGTTTTCCGTTTCACATTGGCAGGGGGTGAGGTGTCAGCACTTCTTGGTCGGATGCCTTCCGCTGTTGGATACCAGCCAACACTCGCAACGGAAATGGGCGAACTGCAGGAACGCATTACCTCTACGCAACACGGGTCAATCACTTCGTTCCAAGCGGTCTATGTTCCCGCTGATGATTATACTGATCCGGCTGTGGTCTCTGTTTTTGCACATCTTGACGCGGTAACACGATTGGAACGCAGCATCGTTCAGAAGGGAAGATTCCCCGCAGTGGATCCGCTTACGTCAAGTTCACGTATTCTCACCGCAGAGGTTATTGGCGAAGAACATTATCAGACTGCATTTAGAGTCAAGCAGGTGTTACAGGAATATGGTGACCTGCAAGACATTATTGCTATCCTCGGTGTAGATGAATTGTCGGACGATCAAAAGTTGGTTGTCAATAGGGCGCGGAAGATTGAGATGTTCCTCACGCAACCGATGTTTGTCGCTGAACGTTTCACTGGACGCGCGGGCAAATATGTCAAAATTGAGGATACCGTGCAAGGCTGCCAAGCAATTCTTAACGGTGATTGCGATGACCTACCCGAACAGTCGTTACGTTATATCGGCACGATTGACGAAGCGTTTGAGCAAGCAAAAGAAGCAGAATTGGAAGAAGCAGCAGATTAGTTCGTAGGTTGGGTAGAGCGCCAGCGAAACCTATAGGTATCAATTTAGTGCCTGATTTTCTTGTTGGAGGGCTTTGGAAGCCCGATTTTGTGAAACCTAATCTGTTAAATCGGGGTTGAAAACCCCTCCAACAATAGGATATTTTCTTAAATTGACACCTATGGGTAGAGCGCCAGCGAAACCCAACTTATAGACTGCATGTAGTTTTGCCAAACTGGCAAAACGGATTACGTGAATAATTATTATTTGCCAAGAGAAACCTAACCGAACGCTTGGCGCAAGGTTAAAAAATGTTAAACAGAAGTTTTCACCTTGAAATACGCACACCAGAAAAACTGATTTACGAAGGCGATGTGACCAGCGTTAACGCGCCGGGAATTGAAGGCAACTTCCAAATTCTATACGGACACATCCCTTTCCTTACAGCCTTAGATGTCGGTGAAATCCGTGTCAATGAATCGGAAACGCCGCGGTCAATGGCGACAAGTGGCGGCGTTTTTGAAGTGCTACGCACGGGTGTCACCGCATTGGTTGAAACAGCAGAATGGGCATCGGATATTGACGTGACACGTGCTGAAAATGCACTTGAACGGGCCCAAGAGCAACTTGCTGCAGATACACCGGATTTAAATCGCCCACGTGCTGAAGCGGCCCTTGCGCGTGCGCAAAATCGGATTAAGGTTGCAAGCGATTTGTAAGTATCACTCCGATGCGTCCATTTTTACACAAAAAACTTGAGACAGATCAGAATTGTCAGTATAATTAACCATAAGAAGACTTAATTGATGCCGCTTCCTAATTTGAACGATGCAGGTGAATTGCCTATAGGAATACATCAAGCTACAATTGATGAGGTGATTGCTCAATTTGGCAGCGGAACCTTACAGCGAAAAATTGTGACTACACGTTTGCAAAGAATCTATCAAATCGTTAAAGGGACGGGAAACCTTCAGCAATTGATTATTTTTGGAAGCTATATTACGGCGAAGCCCGAACCTAACGATGTGGATGTTGTGGTTATCTTTAGTGACGATTTTGACCTAACGGTTTGCAACGAGGAAGTAAAAAGACTTTTGGACCATCAACAAGCAGAAAACGAATTCGGAGCCAGTATATTTTGGATACGTCCATCGTTACTGTTGTTTCAGACACTTGAGGAGTTTATTGAAAGTTGGCAAGTTAAACGTGACGGGACGCGGCGCGGTATCGTAGAGGTGAGAAAATGATTCAGAATGACAAAGAGCTCAAAGTAAGTCAAGAACGCATAGCGTATTTTCAAGACTTGCTCTTACAACTGCGGGTTAAGGCAACACCTGAAGAATTTGCGCTCATCTCAACTGGATATCGGACTGAAATTCTGAAAATGCAAGATGAAGTGCTCGAATACTTGACTCGCCATTCATGTGAACCGATACCTACGAATACGACTGCTGCAGAGATATCAGGTGCTTCAACTAATGGGAACTGATAATCGTTCAAACATTTGTCCTGGGTTGAAACAGTAGGGTGGGCATCGGATATTGACGTAGCACGTGCTGAAAGTGCGCTTGAACGTGCCAAAGAACAACTTGCGACAGATGCGCCCGATTTGAATCGTCCACGTGCAGAAGCGGCACTTGCCCGCGCACAAAATCGGATTAAGGTTGCAAGCGATTTGTAAGCATCGCTCCGATGCGTCGATTTTCCAATTAAAATCTTATACGCTTTTATTTAAAATTTATTGATGTTTTTGCTGTGATATGTTAAAATGGTTTCTAAGTCTACGAGAGGTTTGTCCACAATATGCGCCTTGAGAATTATGAACCTGCCGAATATAAACTCAGCAAGTCCCAAGTCGAAAAGCAAAAGCGTGAAATATCAGCGCAATTTGATATCCTATCACAACGGGAAGATAATTGGGATGGACGCGGTTCACAAAAACCAACCGAATTAACATTAGTGCACGCGAAAGTGATTATGAACGCATTGTTAGATTCTGTCACTTCCGTCGGATATCAGTGCGATATGCCATCTATCTCCAGCGATGGAGACGGCTATGTAACCGCAGTATGGTACAAAAACGAACGGCAATTACACCTTCAAATTGGAGAACATGAGGCTGAATACTTCAAAGTTTGGGGCACGAATATTGATACAGAGATGGACGCAGACTTTCTAAAACCTGAAAATTACCTACCGCTTTGGAAATGGTTAATTGATGAATAGCAGAAAGCCCGTGCAAGATAATGAGGAACTTTATCGAAACGTACGAGGCAAATTGGAAGATAAGGAATATACAATTCAAGATGGAAAACTCATAATTGAGTATCACGCCTTTTGGGATTCATCTTTGAAACCGTCTGTAGATAGAGCGAAGTTAAAAGATTTCGAGCCTACTTCGGCTCTATTATGTGAAACGAATGGTATTGTTAGCATTCAAGCGGGTGATGTCCGCGCAATAGGAACTGTAAAAACGAAACATAAGAATGAAGTGATAGCTGTTCATGCCGTAGATGTTATCCCTGATCCAACACCTGAAAATCCAGCACATGCCATAATTATTGTAAAACCTGAATTTTTTGATTCTAAAAGCAAGCAGAAAAATGCATTCAAGTTACTACAAATCGCACTTGCTCAGCTTGCTACTAAAAGCGGATGGACTTTAGAACCAAACCCGCAGGAATAACCAAAAGCGTTTTTCGGATATTGACGTAGCGCGTGCTGAAAATGCACTTGAACGTGCCAAAGAACAACTTGCGGCAGATGCGCCCGATTTGAATCGTCCACGTGCTGAAGCGGCACTTGCCCGCGCACAAAATCGGATTAAGGTTGCCAGTAATTCGTAAGCATCACTTTGCAGGTGTGTAAAGTTTTTGGCAAAGTTGTCAGGACATTTAGAAATCTTCTAATCTTTGCTAAGCAGACCTTAACAATTTTTCGACATTCCATTTAATAGTTGGTGGTGGAAGTGTTTCATTTTCTTGGCGTGCAACTTCTATCCATTCATCAACAATCTCACACAACTCGCGATACACCTCAACTTCATCATCACCATGACAACACGTGCCGATAATTCCTGGGCAAAACCCAATAAAACATTGGTCCTCGTCTGACCATTTCACAATTTTAATATACTTTGCGCTATCTGTCATTATTGAGACTCCTCAATTTTTCTTTTAACTTCCTTTAATAGTAACACACATGCCTTGTTGAATTGAGATTAGAGATAACCTGCCTCGGAGAGTAAGTTCGCGAGGTTATTTTTTCTGCCACAACGTCCTGTCAGGACCGTCAAAGTTTTACCTTTGAATTTCATCTTAAGTTCTCGTTTTTGATGTTTTGGATTAGCCTCTCTAATACCCCTCTTGGTAAACACAATTGGAACGTAGACAGGCTCTTTTAAATCCTGCACGAGTGTAGCGGCAAATTCTAAACCGCTTTTCAACTGATCAAGCACTTGTGATTCGTCGCCTTTACCACGACCTTTGAGTTCAATTGGAACAGCAAAGAGGATATTTCTATTCCTGTAAAACAGCAGCCGGTCACACCGTTTTCTGCTATCTCCGCGTAAATCAAACTCTTTCTCTACATTTATCACGATCTTCTGTCTGGGTATGTCGGTCCGGTATACCTTACACCCTTCTCCGCCGCAGTCATTAGTGAGGCTGTCTGGAGACACCTGCTCTTGAACGTGCGTAAGTCCTTTACTCAGATTCAACCGCATCACTCCCTTTCATTTGCTCAATTCTATTTTGTAATCCTGCCGAACGGTTATAGAGATCCTCCGCTATATCCAAATGATCCTCCGGTTCTATACCTTCAACAAGGTCAAATGGGAGTTCTGTGACCGGCTCGTTCTTATGGAACTGCCACGCGCCTACCTCTTCCGCTTTCAGCCAGTCTGCTGATTCACTTGTGGGTTTTCCGTGTTTTTGCAATTCACCTTCGCGAATTAGGTTGCTGATTTGTTGGAGGAGATAGTTGCTATGGGTTGTAATCACGACGCGAACACCGGCTCGGATCAAACGAGCAAGGGTTTGGGCGATCTTAGTTTGCGCACCTGGGTGCAGGTGAGATTCAGGTTCTTCAATAATGAGCAAGTCACCCTGTTTAACAATACTTCGCAGAAAGAGGACTAAAGGCGCAAGCTCAGACACCATTGCAGAGGAGTGACTCATCCGCAGTGCCTCTTCTGCCTGATCTGGACGGTACAGAAATTCCGGAGACGCTTCTGGTGTGGGGCGTTCAACCTCTATTTTCCCCTCCAGCAGCTCTGCTTCCAGTTGTTCAGCAACGCGACGTATATTACTTGACGATCCCTTGTGTTCCTTGTAGTTAACGATCTGCTGCAGAAAATCTGCTACCATTCCCGAAAACATAGATAATTCAAAGCGATCTAAACCGAGACGCGTCGACCACTTGATAAGGGCAGTCGCAAGCACATCGCGGCTTTGCATGATCCCGCTGCGGACAGCAGGCAAGTAATATGAATACCCTTCCTGCCACTGATCAGTACGTAAAGTCTGCAATAGGTGTTCAACATCAGGCACCGGACAGAATTCTGTCTTACGTTTTGCGTCAAGAAGAACCATGTCTGGATTGATACGACCTATTATCGTAGGATCAGCGGATCCAGAGGCACGTACCTCAAAATCCCAAAACTTATGTTCTTTATCCCGAACCGTCAGTGAAACTTTCATTTCTTTGTCTTGACTCTCAGTGAATCGAATTAACTTGGAAACATCCTCAAGATTGAAACACCGTTTCAGCTCATTTGGGAAGTCTTCCTGATGTGTAAGTCCATACGCCAACGTGACTTGTATCCGTTGCGGTAAGTCGGAAAATTTGAACGGACGCTCAGGCGTGTTTAACTTGTCGAGTGCCGCTAACATCTCTTGTTCTAACGCCTCCCATTGATCTTGTGGATAATGGTCAGGTGAACGGAGAACAAAATCGAAATAAGAAGCAGTAGAGTCTGCCCAAGGAAATTGTGAGATGCCCCCAAAATTCTCGTATAATGCGTAAATGAGAGCGGCGAGATATGTCTTACCAGTGTTACTCTCACCGACAAATACAGTCAGCGGGCGCAGGTCTATCTCTGCCTTTTCTATGGGACCGAAGTTTTTTACGTTAATATAGGCGTTCACTGCTTCTTCTCCTATTGGTGATGACTTTGAATTAATTATATATTCATCAGTGATCAATAGCAAGGAAATGAATCGATAAATCGCACTTGCGCGTGCGCAAAATCGTATTAAGGTTATGAACAATTCGTAATTACTTCTTCCAGTTTTCCGGTAAGCGCGCTTTGTAAGCGTGCTTTACCTTCCCGCCTTACTCATTGAGGATACGAAGCACATCCTCAATTTCGGCTTTGAGATTTGCATCGCCTGCTTTTATTGCAAGCCGCAAAGCATTACGTAGGTCTTGCCTTGCTTCCAGCGTGCGACCTAAAAGAGCCTTCGCAAGTCCCCGAGTGTAGTATGCCAAAGCATCATCAGGTTTGAGTCGGATAGCCATAGTATAGTCTGCAATTGCACCCACATGATCTCCAGTTTTCAACTTCGCAATTCCCCGATTGACGTATGCTTCGGCATCATCAGGTTTTAGTCTTATAGCGATGTCAAAATCGGCAATCGCAGCAAAGTATTGTTCTAAGTCAGCCTTCGCAACTCCCCGATTGACGTAGGCATTGGCAGCATCAGGTTTGAGTCGGATAGCATGGGTATAGTCTGCAATAGCACCCTTATAATCTCCAAGTTTATGTTTTGTATATGCCCACAAGAAGTATGTCTCAGCAGATATAGATTGTTTTCCTTGTGATAAAGGTTTTGCTGGCTTCTTCTGCTCCAGCAGTTTCTTGAGATATTTTGATGGTATAGCAAAATTGAGATTCTGTGCATCCAAAGATTTATAGACAGCAAAGGACACCCCAATCACTTCACCTTTCCTATTTAGCACAGGTCCGCCACTGCTCCCTGGAGAAATCGGCGCAGTCATCTGCAGGCGTTCTTTCGTGAGTTTATCTCTGCGGCTACTGATAATACCATCCGAAAACGTGCCTTCCAAACCTTTCGGATTTCCCGCAACGTAAACCGTCTCACCAACCCGAACTTTATCACTATCTCCGAGAGAAAGCGGTTTAATACCGAACGCTGTTACTTTTAGCAGTGCAAGGTCGTTTGTCTTGTCAGTAGCAGTAACGCCTTCAATATTGTATGTTGTGTTTTTACCGACTAACTTTGCAGTGCCTTTGGCTGCGCCTTCAATCACGTGGTAGTTGGTAGCAATAAGGTTGGATTTCACAAAGAATCCGCTGCCAATGCCCAAAGTTTTGCCATTTTTATCCTGCATTTCCAAGTATACTGTC